>NZ_JBIATN010000008.1:0-317060 GCF_042891825.1 Streptomyces sp. NPDC001852 | reverse complement strand
ATCAACGTCCCCAGATCCTGACTCGAACCCCGCGAATCACGCATCAACGTCGACAGCGTCTGCGCACCCATGTCGAACTTCATCTGGCCTCCCCCATTGCATGCTCATAACAGATGTTTCTGGACTTGCCATGGTCACAGCTACTCGTCGCACCTGCAACCGCCTTACGTCACAACCCCGCCACAGAGCCCATCCGTCCGATGGATCCCCGGCGCCTGTTGCAGCATCACCTCACGGTACCGGCGGGCTCTGACAACGGGCGCTGTCACCCACCACGACGGACATCTCGGGGGCCGCGGTATCGGTCGGTTCAGGTGGCGGGCGACACGCGACCGGGCCATCGGACCGGCCCCGTCGAGGCGGCCGAGGGCTTGCGTCAGGCGCGGTCAACTCCCTTGTCGACCCAGTAGCCTTGACGGGGTGAGCCATCCCACACCCGTTGAGTCGCCGGACGGGCTCGCCGCGCTCGTCGCGGTCGTCCCCGCTGCCGTTACGGCGCCGGTCGTGGCCGTGTCCGGTGGTGAGGCCGTCGGAGAGCACGTATGAAGATCCGCTCCGCCGTGCCCGCCGACGCCGATGACATCTACCGGCTGCTCAGCGGGTTCGTGACCAGTTACCGGCCGCAGCGTGACGTCTTCGACCGCGTCACCTTTCCTCGCGTCCTCGATGCGGCCGTGAACGGCGGTGCCGAGTTCCTGGTCGCCGAGCAGGACGCGCGTGTGGTCGGGTATGTGCTCGCTCTGCGCATGCCGACCCTGTTCGCCGGCGGGGCCGTCCTCGAAGTGCTGGAGCTCACCGTCGACGCGCCCTTGCGTGGGCGCGGTACGGGTGCCGCGCTCATCCGGGCCGTACAGGCGAGGGCCAGGGAGGCGCACGACGTCGAAGTGACCGTGCCGACCCGCCGGGCCGCCCGCTTCTATCGCGGGTTGGGTTTCTTGGAGACGGCGTCCTACCTGAAGTGGGCGACTTCCTGAGCGGGACCGGGCCCTTGCGGATCCGGCGAGCCGCCGCTCCGGTGACCAGCGCCGGGCGGGCGATGGCCCGGATGCGCGGTCACGATTAGGTTTCGGTCAACCTTCAACCTCTTGCCTCCCTGCCATGTAATCGATTCCAATCCTTCCTACGGCATGGATGTAATCGTTTCCACGACTTCCGCAGCCCACTGACGACACTCACGAGGAGGTGAGCCGGCGATGGCAAGCATCAAGGACGTCGCCGCCGCGGCCGGGGTCTCCGTCGCCACGGTCTCGCGCGCCCTGAATGCGCACCCGTCCGTCAGCGCCGACGCGCGCACGCGCGTGCTGGCCGCCGTCGAGGCGCTGGGGTACCGGCCCAACGTCGTCGCCCGGTCGCTGCGCACCGACCAGACCCACACCCTCGGGCTCGTCATCAGCGACGTGCTGAATCCCTACTTCACCGAACTCGCCCGCTCCGTAGAGGAAGAGGCCCGCGCGCTCGGGTACAGCGTGATCATCGGGAACGCCGACGAACGGCCCGATCTGCAGGACCATCACGTGCGGAACCTGCTCGACCGGCGGATCGACGGGCTGCTTGTCTCGCCCACCGACGGCGGCTCCCCGCTCATGCTGGACGCCGCCCGCGCCGGTACCCCGATGGTGTTCGTGGACCGGTGGATCCCAGGGGTGGACGTGCCGGTCGTGCGGGCCGACGGGCGGGGGGCCGTACGGGATCTGGTCGCGCATCTGTACACGCTCGGGCACCGGCGGCTCGCGATCATCGCGGGGCCCGCGGCCACCACGACCGGCAGCGAGCGCGTCGAGGCCTTCCGGGAGGCGATGGGCGAGTACGGGCTTCCGCTTCCGGACGCCTACATAGGCCAGGGCGACTTCCAGGTCGAGAGCGGGCGGCGGGTCACCGAGGGGTTTCTCGACCTGGCTCGGCCGCCGGAGGTCGTCTTCGCGGCCGACAACCTCATGGCACTCGGCGCCCTGGACGCCGTACGCGCGCGTGGGCTGCGCGTACCGGACGACCTCGCGCTGGCCGCGTTCGACGACATCCCGTGGTTCGTGCACACCGATCCGCCCGTCACCGCGATCGCCCAGCCGACCGGCGAACTGGGCCGCGCCGCCGTACGCGCCCTGGTCGACCGCATCGAGGGGCGGGCGGCCGCGTCCGTCACCCTCACCGCCCGGCTCGTCGCACGCCGCTCGTGCGGCGAGCCGCCCGCACCGTTCCCGGTGCAGTCCCCCTCCCCAGTGCAAAGGAGCACGTCGTGAGCAACCCGGACGAGTTGCTGCGCATCGAGGGCATACGCAAGACCTTCCCCGGCGTGGTCGCGCTCGACGGCGTCGACTTCGATCTGCGCCGGGGCGAGGTCCATGTGCTGCTCGGTGAGAACGGCGCCGGCAAGAGCACGCTCATCAAGATGCTCTCCGGGGCCCACACGCCCGACGGCGGCCGGATTCTCGTCGGTGGTCAGGAGGTGCGCATTCACGGCGCGCAGGACGCCGAGCGGCTCGGGATCGCCACCATTTACCAGGAGTTCAACCTCGTTCCCGATCTGACCGTCGCCGAGAACATCTTCCTCGGGCGGCAGCCGCGGCGCTTCGGGTTGATCGACCGGAAGCGGATGGAGGCCGACGCCGAAGCTCTCCTCGCGCGCGTGGGCGTCCATGTGTCCCCACGCGCGCGTGTCCGTGAACTGGGCATCGCACGCCTGCAGATGGTCGAGATCGCCAAGGCGCTCAGCCTGGACGCGCGCGTGCTCATCATGGACGAGCCGACCTCCGTGCTCACCTCGGAGGAGGTGGAGAAGCTCTTCGGCATCGTGCGGTCGTTGCGGGAGGACGGCGTCGGAGTCGTCTTCATCACGCACCATCTGGAGGAGATCGCCGCCCTGGGGGACCGGGTCACCGTCATCCGGGACGGGCGCAGTGTCGGGCAGGTGCCTGCCTCGACGCCCGAGGACGAGCTCGTACGGCTCATGGTCGGGCGGTCCATCGAGCAGCAGTACCCGCGGCAACGGCCCGACCGCGGTGCGGCGTTGCTGTCCGTCGAAGGGCTCACCCGGGACGGTGTCTTCCACGACGTGAGCTTCGAGGTGCACGCCGGTGAGGTCGTCGGGATCGCGGGGCTGGTGGGCGCGGGTCGTACCGAGGTGGTGCGGGCCGTGTTCGGGGCGGATCCGTACGACGGCGGGGTCGTGAAGGTCTCCGGCGACCGGCTCAGGCGGCATGACGTGACCGCCGCGATGGCCGCCGGGATCGGGCTCGTACCGGAGGACCGCAAGGGGCAGGGGCTGGTGCTGGACGCCTCCGTCGAGGAGAACCTCGGGCTCGTCACCATGCGGGCCGCCACCCGGGCCGGGCTGGTCGACCGCAGGGCGCAGCATGTCGCCGCCGAGCGGATCGCCGGGCAGCTGGGCGTGCGGATGGCGGGGCTCGGGCAGCATGTGCGGACCCTGTCCGGGGGCAACCAGCAGAAGGTCGTCATCGGCAAGTGGCTGCTGGCCGACACCAAGGTGCTGATCCTCGACGAGCCGACGCGGGGCATCGACGTCGGTGCCAAGGTCGAGATCTACCGGCTGATCAACGAACTGACCGCGGGCGGGGCCGCCGTACTCATGATCTCCAGCGATCTTCCCGAGGTGCTCGGCATGAGCGACCGGGTGCTGGTGATGGCCCAGGGCCGGATCGCCGGTGAACTCGCGGCGGCCGAGGCCACCCAGGACGCCGTCATGGCGCTCGCCGTCTCCACACCCACCGCAGTGAAGGACACCGAGAAGGAGGCCAGCCGTGGCCACTGACACGCTCAGGAGCCGGGCGGGCGCGAGTGGCGCCCCCGCCCCGGGAGGTCTTCGCCGGCTGCTCCTCGACAACGGCGCGCTCACCGCGCTGATCGCCCTGGTGATCGCCCTTTCGGCGCTGTCCGGGGACTTCCTGACCACCGACAACCTGCTCAACATCGGTGTCCAGGCCGCCGTCACCGCCATCCTCGCCTTCGGCGTCACCTTCGTGATCGTCTCGGCGGGCATCGATCTGTCGGTGGGGTCCGTGGCCGCGCTGTCGGCGACCGTGCTGGCCTGGAGCGCCACGCAGCACGGTGTGCCGGTGGCCGTAGCGGTGCTGTTCGCCGTCGCCACGGGTGTCGTGGCGGGGCTGGTGAACGGTTTCCTCATCGCCTACGGCAAGTTGCCGCCGTTCATCGCGACGCTGGCCCTGCTGTCGGTGGGCCGTGGTCTCGCCCTGGTGATCTCGCAGGGCTCCCCCATCGCCTTCCCGGCCTCGGTCTCGCACCTCGGGGACACCCTCGGCGGGTGGCTGCCGGTGCCGGTGCTGGTCATGGTCGTCATGGGGCTGATCGCCGTGCTCGTGCTGGGGCGGACGTACATCGGCCGCTCGATGTACGCGATCGGCGGCAACGAGGAGGCCGCGCGGCTGTCGGGGCTGCGGGTGCAGCGGCAGAAGCTCGCCATCTACGCGCTGTCCGGGGTGTTCGCGGCCGTCGCGGGCATCGTGCTGGCCTCCCGGCTGTCCTCGGCGCAGCCGCAGGCCGCCGACGGCTATGAGCTGGACGCGATCGCCGCGGTCGTCATCGGCGGAGCCTCGCTCGCGGGCGGCACCGGCAAGGCCTCCGGCACGCTGATCGGCGCGCTGATCCTGGCGGTGCTGCGCAACGGCCTCAACCTGCTGAACGTCTCCGCGTTCTGGCAGCAGGTCGTCATCGGTGTCGTCATCGCGCTGGCGGTGCTCCTGGACACCGTGCGCCGCAGGGCCGGGGCGGCCCCGGTCGCCTCCGGCACGGGCGGGCCGAAGGGCAGGCAGGCGGCGACCTACGCCCTCGCGGCCGTCGTGACCGTCGCGATCGTCGGCGCGACCTCCTTCCTGCACGGCGCGTCCTCGTCCTCGACGTCCCCGAGGATGGGCCTGTCCCTGTCCACCCTCAACAACCCCTTCTTCGTGCAGATCCGGGCCGGTGCCCTGGCCGAGGCGAAGAAGCTGGGCGTGGACCTGACCGTGACCGACGCCCAGAACGACGCCTCCCAGCAGGCCAACCAGTTGCAGAACTTCACCAGTTCGGGGCTCGGTGCGATCATCGTCAACCCCGTCGACTCGGACGCGGCGGGCAACTCGGTGAAGGCCTCCGACAAGGCGAGGATCCCGGTGATCGCCGTCGACCGGGGCGTCAACAAGGCCGACGTGGCCGCGCTGGTCGCCTCCGACAACGTGGCGGGCGGTGAGCTGGCCGCGAAGACGATCGCCGAGAAGCTCGGCGGCAAGGGCAGGATCGTGATCCTGCAGGGGCAGGCGGGCACGTCGGCGGCCCGGGAGCGCGCGCAGGGCTTCGCGAACGGTCTGAGGGCCTACCCCGGCATCCAGGTGGTGGCCCAGCAGCCGGCCGACTTCGACCGCACCAAGGGCCTCGACGTGATGTCGAACCTGCTCCAGGCCCACCCGGACGTGCAGGGCGTCATCGCCGCCAACGACGAGATGGCGCTCGGCGCGATCAAGGCGCTCGGCTCCAAGGCCGGCAAGTCCGTGCAGGTCGTCGGTTTCGACGGCACCCCGGACGGGCTGACGGCGGTGAAGAACGGCACGCTGTACGCGTCGGTCGCCCAGCAGCCGACGCAGTTGGGGAGGATCGCCGTGGACAACGCGCTGAAGGCGGTCCAGGGCAGGAAGGTGGAGCCGACGGTGAAGGTACCGGTGAAGGTGGTCACGAAGGACAACGTGGCCGGTTTCAGCGGCTGACGACGGCAGACGCGGGCGGGCGGTCGTACACCATGGGACACCGGCATGGGTCACCATGGGTGACGGCCGCCCGCCCGGGGTCATCTCTCAGGGGAATCAGGGGAGTCAACTGATGTACGGCTACGACCTGCTGGTGGTGGGTTCGGCCAACGCCGACCTGGTGATCGATGTCGAACGGCGGCCGGCCGCCGGCGAGACGGTGCTCGGCGGCGACCTCGCCGTCCACCCCGGCGGCAAGGGCGCCAACCAGGCGGTCGCCGCCGCCCGGCTCGGCGCCGGTACGGCCCTGCTGGCCCGGGTCGGCGACGACGGCCACGGCCGGCTCCTGCTGGACTCCCTGCACGCGGCCCGCGTCGACACGGTCGGCGTGCTGGTGGGCGGGGCGCCGACGGGCGTGGCGCTGATCACCGTGGACCCCTCGGGGGACAACAGCATCGTGGTGTCGCCGGGCGCCAACGCCCGGCTCACCCCGGCGGACGTCCGGGCGGCGGTCAGCCTGTTCCTGGCCTCGCGGGTGGTGTCGGCACAGCTGGAGATCCCGCTGGAGACGGTCGTGGAGGTCGTACGGAACCTGTCCCCGGACAGCCGTTTCGTGCTGAACCCGTCCCCGCCGCGGCCCCTGCCCACGCAGGTGCTCGCGGCCTGCGACCCGCTGATCGTCAACGAGCACGAGGCCCGGGTGATCCTCGGCGAGGCCTGTGTGAGCGAGGACCCGGCGGACTGGGCGCGGCTGCTGCTGGCCAAGGGTCCGCGCTCGGTGGTGGTGACGCTGGGCGCGGAGGGGGCGCTGGTGTGTGACGGCTCCGGGGTGACGCGGGTGGCGTCGGTGAAGGTGGACGCGGTGGACACGACAGGTGCCGGGGACGCGTTCACGGCGGCGCTGGCCTGGCGGCTGGGCACGGGTGCCTCTCTGACGGAGGCGGCGGCCTACGCGGCCCGCGTCGGGGCGGCGGCCGTGACGAAACGGGGCGCGCAGGAGTCGTATCCGACGGCGGAGGAGGTCGAGGCCCTGTGAAGAGGGCGGGCATACTCAACAGGCAACTCTGTGGCGCCCTCGCCGAGTTGGGGCACGGGGACGGGGTGCTGGTGTGCGACGCGGGCATGCCGATCCCGGACGGGCCGCGCGTGGTGGACCTGGCGTTCCGCGCCGGGGTGCCGTCGTTCGCGGAGGTCGTGGAGGGGCTGCTGGCGGAGCTGGTGGTGGAGGGCGCCACGGCTGCGGAGGAGCTGCGCGGCCGCAACCGGGCCCTGCTGGACGGCCACTTCCCGGGGCTGTCCCTGGTCCCGCACGAGCGCCTGAAGGAACTGTCGGCGGGCGCACGGCTGGTCGTCCGCACGGGCGAGGCACGGCCGTACGCGAATGTGCTGCTGCGGTGCGGGGTGTTCTTCTAGGCACCGTCCGTGATGTTTCGAGGGGGTGGCCCCGGTCCGTCGACCGGGGCCACCCCCTCGGCTTTCCCCTCCGTACCAGAGCCCCGTGAATCCCCCCCCGGGTCCCCTCCCGGGCTCTGATGACAGATACGACACCCAGGGCCCGGGAAGGGTTGCACACAATCTCAAGATTCTTTGTGTTCACTCCTTCCGGACGAGCCGCGCACCCCTGCTCTCCGCGATCCGCCTGACGTCAGCCAGGGACTCGCTGAGCCGCCGGGCCAGATAGCGCAGTTCCTCACCGGTCAGCCGCTGCTCGGCGAGCAGTTCGGCCGCGTGGCCCAGCAGACCGTCCGCCATACCGAGCTGCACACTTTCGATCTGGTCCGCGAGCCGGGAGATGTACCCCGCTCCGTCACCCATGAGGTAGCAGGCCTTGCCGTCCGCACCGGCCCAGGGAAGCAGGCGCCCGCTCATACGTAGGTCTCCACGAGGTCGAGGTAGGGGCGGACGAGCGGGCTGTCCTCGCCGCGCAGGGGGGCTTCGTGTGTGCGGTACGTCGTCGAGCGGCCGACGTAAGGGCACGAGTACGGGGACACGAGCGGTACGCCCGGCCTACGGCACCGTCGGCCTCGGGCGGGCCGGAGGTGCCGGAGCACGGGCGCGATCAGCCGGGCCAGGAGATGTGTCATGCCGACCTGCTTTCTCACCTGCGGTGACTGCGTTGTGTGGCGAATCGGTCACAGAGTGGGGTCGGCGATGGCTACGCTGCTAGAGGCGGGGACTTGACAGCGCCTTCGTCAGGAACGGGAGTTGGCCGGATGAGCGTTGACCGCAGGCCGCGGACGCCGCGCGAGAAGTACGGAGAGGAGCTGAGGCTGCGACGGATCGCGGCTGGGCTCACCCAGGAGGAACTGGGCGACCGTGTGGTCTGCTCGCCCACACTCATCAGTCACTATGAGGCGGGAAGGCGGCTGCCCAAGCCGGACGACGCGCGCCGGATCGACCTGGCGCTGAAAACGGACGGGTTCTTCGAGCGGTGGCTGGAGGACCTGGAGTCGAAGTACACGGATCATTTCGCCGCAGTCGCCGAACTGGAGCAACAAGCCACGCTGATCAACCAGTTCGCGCTGTCACTGGTTCCCGGCATACTGCAGACCGACGACTATGCGCGAGCCCTCTTCTGCGCCTACCGGCCCAACTACACGGCCGAGGAACTTGACGAGTTCGTCGTCATCCGAACAAATCGCCGCCGCATCCTCGACGGGCCGTCACACCCCGTCGTCTGGACGCTGCTCGACGAGGCCGTCCTTCGTCGTCGTGTCGGCGGCCCACAGGCCATGGCGGAACAGTTGCACAGGATCGCGGACATGGCCGAGGCAGGGCGACTGCGTCTGCACGTCCTGCCGTACGGCGTAGGGGCACACGCGCTCATGCAAAGCCTGCTCACCCTCATGAATTTTGAGGACTCCGCACCGGTCGCCTACGTCGAGGGATTCCTGACCGGCAACCTGATGGATGATCCAGCCCTGGTGAGTGCCTGTCAGACCGCCTACGCTCTGGCCTTGAGCGACGCGTTGTCGCACAAGCAGTCACTGGCCCTCGTCAGGGCGGCAGCAGAGGAACACGTACATGGTCAGCAGTGAGCACACCGTCAACGACTCGTCCGCGCTCACCGGGTGGTACAAGTCCAGCCACAGCGGCGGTGACCAAGGCGAGTGCCTCGAAGTCGCCCGCGGCCACGCCGGGGTGCCCGTCCGCGACAGCAAGGACACCTCCGGCCCCGCTCTGATCTTCTCTGCCGACGGCTGGGCCAACTTCCTGACCGCCGTCAAACAGGGCCACATCCACGCCTGACACCGTAAGGGGCTCGCCCCGGACCGGCGGCCGGGCAAGCCCCAAGCCGCGCCTACAGAAAAACACCGTGGAACCGCTCCACCGTCTCCGCCAGCACCTCCCGCCCGTCCCGGCCCCACAGCTCCTCGTTGAAGAGTTCGACCTCGATGGGGCCGGTGTAGCCGGCCGCCTCCACGTACCCCCGCCACTCGCGCATGTCGATCGCTCCGTCGCCGATCTGGCCCCGGCCGTTGAGGACGCCCTCGGGCAGCGGGGTGACCCAGTCGGCCAGTTGGAAGGTGTGGATACGGCCGCTCGCGCCCGCGCGGGCGATCTGCGCCGGTGCCTGGTCGTCCCACCAGATGTGGTACGTGTCCACCGTGACGCCCACTTGCCGGGCGGGGAAGCGTTCGGCGAGGTCCAGGGCCTGGGCCAGCGTCGAGACCACGCAGCGGTCGGCGGCGTACATGGGGTGCAGGGGCTCGATGGCCAGGCGGACACCGCGGTCCTCGGCGTACGGGCCCAGTTCGGCCAGGGCGTCGGCGATGCGTTCGCGGGCCGCCCGCAGGTCCCTGCTGCCGGGCGGGAGGCCGCCGGAGACCAGGACCAGGGTGTCGGTGCCGAGGGCGGCCGCCTCGTCCACCGCGCGCCGGTTGTCCGCCAGTGCCGCCGCCCGCTCCTGCGGGTCGATCGCCGTGAAGAAGCCGCCCCGGCACAGGGTCGTCACCGTCAGGCCCGCGTCCCGGACCAGTTTCGCCGTCTCCGCGAGGCCGTACGCCTGGACCGGTTCGCGCCACAGGCCGACTTGGCCGACGCCCAACTGGCCACAGGCTTCCACAAGTTCAGGCAATGAAAGTTGCTTCACCGTCATCTGGTTGATGCTGAAGCGCGCAAGGTCGGTCACTGATTCACCCCGTACAGCGCGAGCAGGTTCTTCATCCGCTCCTCCGCGAGCTTCGGGTCGGGGAACAGGCCGAGGCTGTCTGCCAGTTCGTAGGCGCGGGCCAGGTGCGGGAGGGAGCGCGCCGACTGCAGGCCGCCCACCATGGTGAAGTGCGCCTGGTGGCCCGCGAGCCAGGCCAGGAAGACCACGCCCGTCTTGTAGAAGCGGGTCGGGGCCTGGAAGAGGTGGCGGGACAGCTCGACCGTGGGGTCGAGCAGGGCGCGGAAACCTCCCGTGTCCCCCGTGTCCAGGACCCGTACCGCCTCGGCCGCCAGCGGCCCCAGCGGGTCGAAGATGCCGAGCAGGGCGTGGCTGAAGCCCTGGTCGTCGCCCGCGATCAGCTCGGGGTAGTGGAAGTCGTCGCCGGTGTAGCAGCGGACCCCGCGCGGCAGCCGGCGGCGCAGGTCGGTCTCCCGCCCCGCGTCCAGCAACGACACCTTGATGCCGTCCACCTTGTCCGGGTGGGCGGCGATGACCTCCAGGAACGTCTCCGTCGCCGCGTCGAGGCCGGCCGAGCCCCAGTAGCCCTCCAGTGCCGGGTCGAACATCGGGCCCAGCCAGTGCAGGATCACCGGCTCGGCGGACTGGCGCAGGAGGTGGCCGTAGGTCTCCAGGTAGTCCTCGGGGCCACGGGCGGTCGCGGCGAGGGCCCTGGACGCCATCAGGATCGCCTGGGCGCCCGACTCCTCCACCACCGCGAGCTGTTCCTCGTAGGCCGCGCGGATCTCCGCCAAGGTACCGCCCGTGATCTGGTCGGTCCCGACCCCGCAGGCGATCCGGCCGCCGACCGAGCGTGCCTCGGCCGCGCTCCGGCGGATCAGCTCCGCCGCGCCCGCCCAGTCCAGGCCCATGCCGCGCTGGGCGGTGTCCATCGCCTCGGCGACGCCGAGCCCGTGGGACCACAGGTGGCGGCGGAAGGCGAGGGTGGCGTCCCAGTCGACGGCGGCGGCCGAGTCGGGCGAGACGTCGGCGTAGGGGTCGGCCACGACATGGGCCGCCGAGAACACCGTACGGGAGGTGAAGGGGGTGCCCGGCGACACCAGCTGGGGTTCGGTGCGTGGCTCGTACGTCCGCAGTCCGCCGTCCGCCGAGGGCAGTCGGATGGTCATAGCGCGATCTCCGGGACGTCGATGCGGCGGCCCTCGGCCGAGGACCGCCGGCCCAGTTCGGCGAGTTGGACGCCCCGGGCGCCGGCCAGCAGGTCCCAGTGGTACGGGGCGTCGGCGAAGACGTGCTTGAGGAACAGCTCCCACTGGGCCTTGAAGCCGTTGTCGAAGTCCCCGTTGTCCGGGACCTCCTGCCACTGGTCGCGGAAGACCTCGGTGGCCGGGATGTCGGGGTTCCAGACCGGCTTGGGGGTCGCCGACCTGTGCTGCACCCGGCACCTCCTGAGTCCCGCCACCGCCGATCCCTCGGTGCCGTCGACCTGGAACTCGACCAGTTCGTCGCGGTTCACGCGCACCGCCCAGGAGGAGTTGATCTGGGCGATGGCGCCGCCCTCCAGCTCGAAGACGCCGTAGGCCGCGTCGTCCGCCGTCGCGTCGTACGGCTTGCCCTGCTCGTCCCAGCGCTGCGGGATGTGGGTGGTGGCGAGGGCCTGGACGGACTTCACGCGGCCGAACAGTTCGTGCAGGACGTATTCCCAGTGCGGGAACATGTCGACGACGATGCCGCCGCCGTCCTCGGCGCGGTAGTTCCAGGAGGGACGCTGGGCGGGCTGCCAGTCGCCCTCGAACACCCAGTAGCCGAACTCGCCCCGGACGGAGAGGATCCGGCCGAAGAAGCCGCCGTCGATGAGCCGCCTCAGCTTCAGCAGGCCCGGCAGGAAGAGCTTGTCCTGGACCACGCCGTGCTTGACGCCTTTCTCCTGCGCCAGGCGGGCCAGTTTCAGGGCGCCGTCGAGGCCCGTCGCCGTCGGCTTCTCGGTGTAGATGTGCTTTCCGGCGGCGATCGCCTTCTTGACGGCCTCCTCGCGGGCGGAGGTGACCTGGGAGTCGAAGTAGATGTCGACGCCGTCGTCGGCGAGGACCGCGTCGACGTCCGTCGCCACGTGCTCCAGGCCGTGGCGGTCGGCGATCTCCCGAAGGGCGTGCTCGCGGCGGCCGAGCAGGATCGGCTCCGGCCACAGCACGGTGCCGTCGCCGAGGTCGAGGCCGCCCTGCTCGCGCAGGGCGAGGATCGACCGGACGAGGTGCTGGCGGTAGCCCATGCGCCCGGTCACGCCGTTCATGGCGATACGCACCGTCTTGCGTGTCACGTCAGTCCCCTCTGTCAAACACTCACAACACTCACAACACCCAGAACACTCGGCAACAAGCTGCAGCAAGCGCTTTCTATACCTGAGAAGCTAGCCTCTGGACGGTGGTCCGTACAAGACCGTGTCCCCTTCGAGTTGTTCGAGGGGGCGAACAACCGGGGGCCATGGCCTTAAGGTCTGCTCGACGGATTCTCGGAACCAGCAGCACGACCTGGCTGTCTACGAGGGCGTACGACACGATGCGCGACCGGAGGACGACGAGATGACGGTGACCCTGGCGGATGTGGCGGCCCGCGCCCAGGTCTCCCCCGCGACGGTGTCGCGCGTGCTGAACGGCAACTATCCGGTGGCCGCCTCCACGCGCGAGCGGGTGCTGCGGGCGGTGGACGAACTGGACTACGTCCTCAACGGCCCGGCGAGCGCCCTCGCCGCGGCCACCTCCGATCTGGTCGGCATCCTCGTCAACGACATCGCCGACCCCTTCTTCGGGATCATGGCAAGTGCCATTCAGGCCGAGATCGGGGGCGTCGGGGGCGGCCGGGCGGGCGGTGAACGGCTCGCGGTGGTCTGCAACACGGGCGGCTCACCGGAGCGTGAGCTGACGTACCTGACCCTGCTCCAGCGGCAGCGGGCGGCGGCCGTGGTGCTGACCGGCGGGGCCGTGGAGGACGCGCCGCACGCGGCGGCGGTCGCGGCGAAGCTGCGCAAGCTCGCCGAGGCCGGCACCCGGGTGGTGCTGTGCGGCCGGCCGCCGGCGACCGGCACCGACGCCGTCGCGCTCACCTTCGACAACCGCGGCGGCGCCCGCCGGCTCACCGAGCACCTGCTCGGCCTGGGCCACCGCCGCCTCGGCTACATCGCGGGCCCCGAGGAGCGTACGACGACCCGGCACCGGCTGGAGGGTCACCGGGCGGCGCTCGCGGCGGCGGGGGTCGAGGAGGACCCGCGCCGGACGGTGCACGGCCGCTACGACCGGCAGTCCGGGTACGAGGCGACGCTCGAGCTGCTGCGCCGGGACCCGTCCCTGACCGCCGTGGTCGCCGCGAACGACTCCGTCGCACTGGGGGCGTGCGCGGCGCTGCGGGACTCCGGGCTGCGGATACCCGAGGACGTGTCGGTCGCCGGGTTCGACGATCTGCCGTTCAGTGTGGACGCGGTGCCCTCTCTCACGACCGTGCGGTTGCCCTTGGCGGAGGCGGGGGCGCGGGCCGGGCGTATCGCGATGGGGCTGGAAGAGCCTCCGCCGGGTGGGGTCGCCGCCGTTCGGGGGGAGTTGATGGTCCGGGGGTCTTCGGGGGTGCCCCGGGTTTGAGGTGCCGCAAAGGCGTTTTCCGCCCGCGCACCGTTCAGCCACCGCCGGGCAGTGACCGTCCCAGCAGCGGCAGCGGTGCCTCGCCCCTCCGGCGGTCCCGGTACCAGCGCTTGCCGGTGTCGTAGGCCCGGCGGGCCCTGCGTACGGCGGAGATCTGGGTGGCGAGGTGGACCTGGTAGCGCCAGGGGTTCTGCTGGCCCTGGCGCACCGCCATGGCGTAGGCGAAGGAGACCGGGTCGCGGTCCAGGTAGTCGTCCAGGTGCTCGAACCAGGCCATGCTGGAGCGCGCTCCGGCCTGCACGGGGTGCAGTTCGGCGCGGCGGTGCTCGTCGTACGCGCGCAGCGCCGCCCGCGGATCCGGGTACTGCGCAAGGCTGTGGGCCAGCACGATCGCGTCGATCATGGCGAGCCGGGTGCCGGACCCGAGCGTGAAGTGGGTGGTGTGCGCGGCGTCGCCGGCCAGGACGACGTTGCCGTCGACCCAGGTCCGGTTGCGGAGGTGCTGGAAGCGCTGCCACTTCGCCGGTTCACCACGTGATCTGCTGATCAGGGAGTGGCCGTCGAGGGCGCGGTGGAAGATCTTCTCCAGCAGCGGCACGGCGTCCTCGGGGTCGAGTGTGTCGAGGCCCAGTCCCTGCCAGGTCTGCGGTGAGCACTCCACGATGCAGGTGCTGATCCTGCCCTTGATCGACGGGTAGGCGTGGAACCAGATCCAGCCCGCGGGGGTCTCCTCGAAGTCGAAGACGAAGCTCTCGAACTGCTGGTCCGTGCCGAGCCAGATGTAGGGGTTGCGGCCGGTCTCCACCTGGGTGCCGAAGCGCTCGGCGCGGCTCTGCCGGATCCTGCTGCCCGCACCGTCGGCGGCCAGGATCAGGTCGGCCTCGGGCAGGTCCGCGGGGTCGGCGAGCCACTCCCCGTGCCGGACGTCGACGCCGAGCGAGCGGGCGCGGCGGGTCAGGACGTCCAGCAGGGCGGCGCGGCCCATGCTGTAGCCGTAGCCGCCGAAGTACGCCGTGCCGTCGTGCCGGCTGCCGTGCACGCGGATCTCCTGGTCCTGCCAGAGCACCGAGCCGGCGCTCACCGCGCGGGCGCTCTCGGGGTCGTTGTGGTGCAGGATGTCCAGCAGATCGTTCCAGTACACGACACCCCAGCCGTACGTCGCCTCCGGCGGGTCGCGCTCGATCACGGTGATCTCATGGCCGGCGTCCCGCAGTTTCGCGGAGATCGAGAAGTACAGCCCGGCCGGGCCTCCGCCCACGCAGACGATCCTCATCCGGTACCTCCGTCGTCACGGCCACACCGGAACATCGCTTCCGCCACGGGTTCCGGCATATGGATCCGGGTGCCCGTGGGGTCGGGCACCCGGATCCGCCTTTCGCTTTGTCAGGGATGTGGCTCACTGGGTGTGGCTCAGTGGTGGGTGTGGCTCACTGCTCAGTCGCAGCCCCAGCCCCAGCCCCCACCCCAGCCGCCATCTCCCCAGCCCCAGCCGCCGCCGTGGTCTCCCCAGCCCCAGCCGCCGCCCCAGCCCCAGCCGCCTCCCCAGCCGCCTTCGTCGCCCCAGCCCCAGCCGCCGCCGTCGTGGTGGTACGAGACGACGTTCTGCGGGGCAGCGGTGGTGGTGGCTGCGTGGGCCGCTCCGGCTCCGGCCGCGATGGCCAGGATCGGTGCCGAGCAGACTGCGATGGCCACTCTCTTGATACGGGTGGTGTGCGCGCGCATGATGAGCCCCTCTCCGGAGGGTGTGATTGACTTTCCGGCCGGCCTCGACGGGCCGTTCCGCATGCGCTCCAGAGCCTGCGCGTCGCCCTGTGCGCCGCCCGCCGCCCGCTTCTCCGCGCTCCGACGACGGACCGTCACTTCCCGAATAAATCGGGCATAAGCGACGTTTCCCCTTCAACCTACGACGAGATCGCGACGTAGTCAAAAGCAGGACTCCGCACCAAGCTAAAGAACGGGCAAAGAAGCGGACCCTGGTCCGGTCCGGCCAACACCCGTGCACCGTAAGGACATTTCGTCCGTCGCCGGGCCGAGGCGTGGACGCGGGCGGGCTGCGGGCCTAGGCTCCGAAGGAGTTGTCTCTGACTGAGTCAAACATCCGGGGGCGATCATGACCGTCCAGGACGTCCGCGCCTTCAACCGCTTCTACACGGGCGTCATCGGCGCCCTCGACCACGGGCGCCACCTCTACGCCCCGTACAGCCTCACCGAGTCCCGTGTGCTGTACGAACTCGCTCAGGTCCCGCACCTGGACGCGGCCGATCTGCGCGCGCTGCTCGATCTGGACGCAGGGTATCTGAGCCGGATCCTGAACAAGTTCGAGGACGCCGGGCTGATCGAGCGCGGGCCGTCGCGAAGCGACCCGCGCCGGCGCCGGGTACGGCTCACCGAGCGGGGGCGGGAGGCCGCCGCCCTGCTCGACGAGCGGGCCCGGGAGACGGTCGGGACCATGCTCGACACCGTGCCCCCGGCCGACCGGCCCCGGCTGGCGGACGCCATGCGGACCATCCGGGAGGTCCTCGGCGAGGGCGGGGCCCGGCCCGGCGAAGTCGTCCTGCGCGAGCCACGACCGGGCGACCTCGGCTGGATCGTGCAGCGCAACGCGGCCCTGTACGCGGCGGAGTACGGCTGGAACGCCGACTACGAGGGGCTGGTCGCCCGGATCGTCGCCGACTTCGCGGAGGACCACGACCCGCATCTGGAGCGGGTGTGGATCGCCGAGCAGACCGGGCGTCCGGTGGGCTGTGTGATGTGCGTACGGGACGACGCGCCCGGTACCGCGCGGCTGCGGCTGCTGCTCGTCGAGCCGGAGGCGCGCGGGCACGGCGTCGGCGACCGGCTGGTGCGGGCCGTGATCGACTTCGCGCGCGGGGCCGGCTACCGCGATCTGGTGCTGTGGACCAACGACGTGCTCAGCGGCGCCCGCCGGATCTACCAGCGGCACGGCTTCGTGCTCGTCGCGGAGAAACCGCACCGCTCCTTCGGCAAGGGCCTCGTGGGCCAGGACTGGCGACTGGATCTGCACGAATCGGACGGATGAGGAGTCACACACGGGGCCGATGACGAGTAGGGTCCGGGCCATGAAGCTGGCGTTCTCCACTCTCGGTGTCCCCGGCCTGCCCCTCCCTGAGGTCCTGGCGCTCGCGACCGCGCACGGCTACCACGGCGTCGAACTGCGCGCCCACCCGGAAGAACCGGTCCACCCCGGCCTCTCCGCCGCCGAACGCGCCGCGGCCGCGGCCCTGTTCAAGGAGGCCGGGATCGAGGTGCTGGGCCTCGCCGGGTACGCGCGGGTCGCCGCTCCCGGTGACGACGCACCCGTACTGGCGGAGATCCGGGACCTCCTCCACCTCGCCCACGACCTGGGCGCGCCCCACGTCCGGGTCTTCCCCGGCGCCGACCCCGAGCGCCCCGTCGAGGAGTCCGACGCCCTGGCCGCCCGGCGGCTCGGCAGCGCCGCGGAGGACGCCGCCGCGCTGGGGGTGCGGATCCTGCTGGAGACGCACGACTCGCATCGCACCGGTGCCGACGCGATCCGGGTGCTCGGCCCGGTCGGACACCGGCAGGTGGGTGCGCTGTGGGACGTCATGCACACCTGGCTGGGCGGCGAGCAGCCCGCCGACACCTACGCGGCGCTGGCTCCGCATCTGGGGTATGTGCAGGTCAAGGACATCACGTCGGCCCAGGACACGACTCCGCTGCCGCTGGGCTCGGGGGTGCTTCCGCTCACCGAGTGCGTGGATGTGCTGTGCCGGCGCGGGTGGGACGGGTGGCTTTGCTGGGAGTACGAGAAGCGCTGGTATCCGGCTGCCGACCCGCTTGCGGGGTTGTTGGGGGCGGGACGGGAGCACTTGCTGCGCTTGCTGGATGAGGCTGCGTAGTTTCGGCTACTGGCTCGGGGCTGCGCCGCCGTTGCCGCGTGCCGGTCCGTGGTGGTTTCGGGCGCAGTTCTCCGCGCCCCTTCGGGCGCCAATTCGCTGGCCGGAGTGCAGACGCCCGGCTAGCCTCCCCCGGTGATTCCGGCATTCATCGACGTACGCCCCCTGCGCACCTCGCCCGTCTTCCGGCGGCTGCTGGTCGGGCGGACCGTGTCCACGCTAGGTGGATTCATGACCATGGTGACGGTCATGTACCAGGTGTGGGACATGACCCGCAGCACGGCGTGGACCGGTGGGGTCGGGCTCGCGCAGGCGCTGCCGCTGGTGGTGTTCGGGCTGTTCGCGGGCGCCTGGGTGGACCGGGCGGACCGGCGGCGGATCTTCCTGACGGCGACCGTGGGCCAGGCGGCCTGCTCCGTGCTGCTGGCGGTGCAGGGCTTCACCGGGCGTGTTCCGGTGGCGGCCGTGCTCGCGCTGGTCGCCGCGCAGTCGGCGTTCGGCGCGCTCGGCGCCCCCGCGGCCGGGGTCTTCGTGCCGCGTCTGCTGCCCCGGGACCAGGTGGCCGCCGGTCTGGCCCTGAACCAGGTCACGGGCCAGTCGATGATGCTGCTCGGCCCGGCCCTGGCCGGTGTGCTGCTGGGCTGGCTGGGCATCGGCACCTGCTATCTGCTCGACGCCCTCAGTTTCGGCGTGGCCTTCTACGGCGCCTTCGGGCTGCCCGCGCTGCCGCCGCAGGGCGAGCCGTCGCGGGCGGGCCTGCACGGGGTGCTGGACGGGCTGCGGTTCCTGGCCGGGCACCGGGTGGTGCGGGGCGCGCTGGTCACCGACCTCGCCGCGACCGTGCTGTCCTTCCCGGTGAGTCTGTTCCCGCTGGTCAACGCGGAGCGGTTCGGCGACGACCCACGCACGCTCGGCCTGTTCCTGTCGGCCCTGGCGGTGGGCGGCGCCACAGCCACCGCCCTGTCGGGCGCGGTGACCCGGCTCGGCAGACCGGGTCCGGTCATGCTGGGCGCGGCGGCCGTCTGGGGTGCCGCGCTGGTGCTCTTCGGGCTGACGACCAGCCCCTGGCTGGGCCTCGCGCTGCTCGCCGTGGCGGGCGCCGGGGACGCCACCTCGGTGGTCTCCCGGTCCACGATCGTGCAGACCCGCACCCCGGACGCGCTGCTCGGCCGGGTCACCGCGGCCGAGCAGATCGTCGGCCAGGCGGGCCCCAGCCTCGGCAATGTGCGCGGTGGCCTGGTCGCCGGCTGGACCAGCGGCGCGGCCTCGCTGATCACCGGCGGCCTGCTGTGTCTGCTGGCGGTGGGGGCGGTCGCCGCGACGACCCCGGAACTGCGGGACCGGGCGCCGGGTCCGTCCGACGGGGCGGCCGGGGCCGGGGACGGCGGCGCGGCGGCGCCCCGCTCGTCCGAGTCGCCCAACTCCTGCGGGTAGCGGGTGAGTTCACCGGGTCACACCTTCGGACCGTCACAGCCGTCGTGCGCAGCCCACCGGGTCGGTTCCGCCCAGTTGGACGTACAGCGCCGTCGACCCCGGACAGTCCGCGCGCGTCGGTGCCGCCCTGGTGATGCGGTACTGGGGTCGGTGGGCGCCGGAGCCGTTGCAGGGGGTCTCGCGGACCTGGCCCTTGCCGGAGGCGTACACGCAGTCGCCGGGGATGGTCCGGGGACCGCCCCCGCCGCCGGGGTCGCCGGGGTGCGGGGGCTCCAGGTTGCGCATGCAGGCGTAGCCCTGGGGGACGGCGCCGTCGCCGTCCTCGTCGCCGGCCGCGGACCGGTCGCTGATGTGCAGCACGAAGTCGGTCGTCGCCGGGCACAGGGGGCCGTCGGTGGCCGCGCCGTCGTAGCGGGCGACGACCCTGGCCGCCGCCCGCTCACTGGCGCAGGGCACCTCGGTGAAGCTGGTCGTGCCGAAGGAGCTGCACTCGCCGACCGCGAGGAACTCGGCGCCGTAGCCGCTCGTGACGGGGGTGGGGCGGGCGTCGCCGACGGGGGTGCCCGCCGTGCCCCGGCAGCCGGCCAGCAGGGCGACCGGCAGCAGGCACGCGAGGCACGCGGCCCTCACGGCACCTTTCCCACGCATGGCCACCCCCCTGACACCCCGGTCCAGCGTGACCCTCGGCGGCACGGCCACGCCAGACGTGCGGGATGATTTACCCCTGTTGGGGGTATTGCGCCCGGTGTGTGGCGTACGGCTGGTACGTCAGCCCGTGCCCGATCGGGTACAGCACCTGCGTGGGGTCGTCGGCCCGCTGCACCGGCACCGGCAGCCTGCCGCGCGGGCCGACGCGTCCGGCGATCACCCGTGCGGCGGCGCGCACCTCGACGTCCGTCCAGCCGTAGGACGTCAGACAGGCCTTGAGGGAGGGGAACTGGGCCACGTCGTACGGGTTGCGTACGGCCAGTGCCGCGACCGGCCTGCCGGTGGCCGCCAGCTGCTCCACCAGGGTCCGCTGGGCGTTGCCCGCCGTCACGTTGTAGGTCACGACGACCACGGCGTCCGCGTCCTGCGCGGCCGTGACCGCACCGGCGATGGCCGCGGCGGAGGGTGCGGTGCCGGTGGACAGGGCCGTGGCGGTGAAGCCCAGCTCGGTGAGGGCGGCGGCCAGGACAGCGGTGGGCGGGCCGTCGGTGCCGGTGGGGGAGGCCGGGTCCGCGCCGACGACCAGGAGGCGGGGCGCGGCGCTCGTGGAGAAGGGGAGGATCTCGTCCTCGTTGACCAGCAGGGTCGTGGTGCGTTCGGCGATCCGGTCGGCGGCGGCCAGGTGCGCCGGGGTGCCCACGGTGCGCTCGATGCTCGTCCGGCCGGCCCGCCGGTCGTCGAAGAGGCCGAGCCGGGCCTTCATGCGCAGGATGCGCAGGATCGATTCGTCGAGGCGGGCCTCGGTCAGCTCGCCGTCCTGGACGGCCTGCACTACGGCGTTCCACGCCACGTCGAGGGACGGCGGGTTGAGCAGCTGGTCCACCCCGGCCTTCAGCGCGAGCACCGGCACCCGGTCGTCGCCGTACTTGGTGCGGACGCCCTCCATGCCGAGGGAGTCGGTGATCACGACCCCGTCGTAGCCGAGTTCGCCGCGCAGGATGCCGGTGAGGATCGAGGGCGAGAGGGTGGCCGGGTCGCCGGAGTCGTCCAGGGCGGGGAACTGGATGTGCGCGGTCATGATGCAGTCGATGCCCGCGGCGATCGCGGCCCGGAAGGGGACGGCGTCCAGCTTCTCCCACACCTCGCGGCTGTGGGTGATGACCGGGAAGCCGGTGTGGCTGTCGGTGGCCGTGTCGCCGTGGCCCGGGAAGTGCTTGGCGGTCGCCGCGACCCGGGACGCCTGATAGCCCTTCACTTCGGCGGCCACCAGCGCGGCGACCGCGTCCGGGTCGGCGCCGAACGACCGTACCCCGATGACCGGGTTGGCCGGGTTGACGTTGACGTCGGCGTCCGGGGAGTAGTCCTGGTTGACGCCCATCGCGCGCAGTTCGGCGCCGGAGATCCGGCCGAGGGTGTGCGCGTCCGCGCGGGAGCCGGCGGCGCCGAGCGCCATGGCGCCGGGGAAGAGGGTGGCGGGCTTGCCGACCCGGCAGACCGCGCCGTGCTCCTGGTCGGTGGCGATGAGCACCGGCAGGCCGCGCGGCTGGTCCAGGGAGGCCTGCTGGATGCCGTCGGAGAGGCCGGCGATCTGGTGCGGGTCGCGGGTGTTGTGCGCCCAGGTGAAGTAGATGATCCCGCCGACCCGGTACTTCGCGATCAGCTCGGCGGCCGTGCGGACGCCGATCTCCTTGAGGTTGGCGTCGATGTCGGCCTGGTCGGGAGCGGTGGCGGAGTGGCCGTAGACCCGCATCACGAAGAGCTGGCCGACCTTCTCCTGGAGCGTCATCCGGGCGATCAGTGCGCGCAGCCGGCGGTCGTCGCCGGGTGTGGCGGCGCGGGCGGTCGTCGGTACGGTCAGCGCGGCGGTGAGGCCCGCGGTCGCGGCGAGAACGGCGCGTCTGGAGGGTCTGCTGAGGGCGGACACGTGCGCTCCTTCCGGAGGAGGAACCGCTGAAGGAAACTTCCAAGGAGTCACCAATATCCGGGAGGTTTCTTTCCGTCAAGGGAATGCACAGTACCCAGCGAGGGGCCGCCGTCGGCGCATTGAGGGGGTGCGCGCCGACGGCGGCGGGCTGTCGGCCGGGTGCGGCGGAGAGGGTGCGTCGGCGCTCGCTGCCGGGCGGGCAGGCCGACACCGCACCACGGAGACTCGTCCGGCAGCCTGGCCGTTGGACGGGCGCGGGCCGGCGGCGGTTCCCCCCGGGGGACCCGGCCGTCCAGTGCATGGACGGCGCGTCCACGGCGGGCGGCCGGGCGGTCATCATGCGGGCATGCCCGCAGTCGACATCCCCGGTTCCAAGTCCATCACCGCCCGCGCCCTCTTCCTCGCGGCCGCCGCCGACGGCGTCAGCACGCTGCTGCGCCCCCTGCGCTCCGACGACACCGAGGGCTTCGCCGAGGGCCTGACCCGGCTCGGCTACCGGGTGGGGCGAGCGCTGGACGCCTGGCAGGTGGACGGCCGCCCGCAGGGGCCGGCGCCCGCCGAGGCCGAGGTGTACTGCCGGGACGGCGCCACCACCGCCCGCTTCCTGCCCGTCCTGGCCGCCGCCGGGCACGGCACCTTCCGCTTCGACGCCTCCCCGCAGATGCGCCGGCGCCCCCTCGGCCCGCTCACCCGCGCCCTGCGCGACCTCGGCGTCGACCTGCGGCACGAGGCGGCCGAGGGCCACCATCCGCTCACCGTCCGGGCGGCCGGTGTCGAGGGCGGCGAGGTCGTGCTGGACGCCGGGCAGTCCTCCCAGTACCTGACGGCGCTGCTCCTGCTGGGCCCGCTGACCCGCACCGGCCTCCGGATCCGGGTGACCGACCTGGTCTCGGCGCCGTACGTGGAGATCACGCTCGCCATGATGCGGGCGTTCGGCGTGGAGGTGGTCCGGGACGGCGAGGTGTACGACGTGCCGCCCGGCGGCTACCGGGCCACCACCTACGCCGTCGAACCCGACGCCTCCACCGCGAGTTACTTCTTCGCCGCGGCCGCCGTCACCCCGGGCCGCGAGGTGACCGTGCCGGGCCTCGGCGCCGGTGCGCTCCAGGGCGATCTGCGCTTCGTGGAGGTGCTGCGCCGGATGGGCGCCGAGGTGGAGACGGCGGCGGACCGGACGACCGTGCGCGGCACGGGAGTGCTGCGCGGCCTCACCGTGAACATGCGGGACATCTCCGACACCATGCCGACGCTGGCCGCGCTCGCGCCGTTCGCCTCCGGCCCGGTCCGCATCGAGGACGTGGCCAACACCCGGGTGAAGGAGTGCGACCGCCTCCAGGCCTGCGCGGACAATCTGCGCAGGCTCGGTGTGCCGGTGGCGACCGGCCCCGACTGGATCGAGATCCGGCCCGGCACACCCACGCCCGGAGTCGGGATCAAGACCTTCGGCGACCACCGCATCGTGATGTCCTTCGCGGTGACCGGCCTGCGCACGCCCGGCCTGTCGTACGACGACCCCGGGTGCGTCCGCAAGACGTTCCCGGGGTTCCACGAGGCGTTCGCGCGGCTCCCGGAGGCGGGCTGACCGGGCCGGGCGTCAGCAGAGAATCCACCCCTTGCTGACCGACCCCCCGCCCACCGCGCCCTTGACCCACACACACCGGTGGCCGGCGTGCACCGTCACCGGCCCGGCGTGGTGCCGGTAGATGCCGGTGTCGACGACCGGGCGGCTGCCGCGGGCCTGGACGCTGACGGACATCGTCTGGGCGGAGCCGGGGTTCCGCGCGACGGTGACGGCGCAGACGTACCCGTCGCTCTTGTAGACGTGGGTGACCCCGGTGCTGAACGGCAGGGCCCGCACCTCCGGCCCGGCGCAGCCGCCGCCCGTGCCCGCCTGGGCGGTGCCGGACGTCACGAGGGCGAGCATCCCGCTCGCGGCCAGCACGGCCGCTCCGAGCGCCAGACGCCTGCGTATCCCACCACTGTCCACTGTCGTCCTCCCCGTACCACTCGTAACTCCCCCGTCAGCCGTACTGATGTACGGACGCACGACGTATGTCGGATGGTTGCACGGCCGTCAGCGACACACGTCGGCAGGGGGGCGGGAGAGTTCGGCGGGAGGAGGCGGCGGGGGCCTCAGCGGGTTGCGGTGACCGGCTCCTCCGGTTCGGGGCGGCCGACGAAGGTGCGCCACAGTTCGGCGTACCGGCCGTCGCGGGCGAGGAGTTCGTCGTGGGTGCCGTCCTCCGCGACCCGGCCGTGGTCCATCACCACCACCCGGTCCGCGCGGGCCGCCGTGGTCAGCCGGTGGGCGACCACCAGTGTCGTACGGCGGCCGGCCAGGCGGTCGGTGGCCTGGTTGACCTGGGCCTCCGTGGCCAGGTCCAGGGCGGCCGTGGCCTCGTCCAGCAACAGCACGTCCGGGTCGACCAGTTCGGCGCGCGCGAGTGCGATCAGCTGGCGCTGGCCGGCCGAGAGGTTGCGGCCGCGCTCGGCGACCTCGTGCAGATAGCCGCCCTCCAGCGTCGCGATCATCTCGTGCGCGCCGACCGCCCGCGCCGCCGCCTCCACCTCGGCGTCGGTGGCGTCGGGGCGGCCGTAGGCGATGGCGTCCCGGACGGTGCCGGGGAACAGGTACGCCTCCTGCGGGACGACCCCCAGCCGGTGCCGGTACGAGGTCAGGTCCAGGGCGCGCAGATCCGTGCCGTCGACCGTGACCCGTCCCGCGGTGGGGTCGTAGAACCGCGCGACCAGCTTGACGAGGGTCGACTTGCCGGCGCCCGTCTCGCCGACGAAGGCCACCGTCTGCCCGGCGGGAATCGTCAGGTCGATGCCGGTCAGGGCCTCTTCGTCGGCGCCATACGCGAAGTGGACGTCCTCGAAGGCGATCTCGCCCCGCAGGGACGGGACGTCCCGGGGCTCGTCCGCCGACCTCGTGGACGTCGGCTCGCGCAGCAGCTCCTGGATGCGGCCGAGGGAGACGGTGGCCTGCTGGTAGCCGTCGAAGACCTGGGACAGCTGCTGGACCGGCGCGAAGAACAGGTCGATGTAGAGCAGGTAGGCGACCAGGGCACCGGTCGTCAGGGTGGCGGCCTCGATGCGGTGGGCGCCCGCGATCAGCACGCTCGCCGCCGCCACCGAGGACAGCAGCTGCACGAACGGGAAGTAGACCGATATCAGCCACTGGCCGCGGATGCGGGCGCGCCGGTAGTCGGCGCTGCGCTCGGCGAACCGCCGCCCGCCGTCCCGCTCGCGCCGGAAGGCCTGCACGATCCGCAGCCCGGCGACCGACTCCTGCAGGTCGGCGTTGACCACCGAGACGCGTTCCCGCGCGAGTTCGTACGCCTTCACGCTCGCCCGGCGGAAGAAGAAGGTCGCGACGATCAGCGGGGGCAGCGTCGCGAAGACCACCAGGGCGAGCTGGACGTCGATCACCAGCAGGACGACCATGATGCCGAAGAAGGTGACGACCGAGACGAACGCCGTGACCAGCCCCGTCTGGAGGAAGGTCGACAGGGCGTCGACGTCCGTCGTCATCCTGGTCATGATCCGGCCGGTCAGCTCGCGCTCGTAGTAGTCGAGGCCGAGGCGCTGCAACTGGGCGAAGATCTTCAGCCGCAGCGTGTACAGCACCCGCTCGCCGGTACGGCCGGTCATCCGGGTCTCGCCGATCTGCGCGGCCCACTGCACCAGCACGGTCAGCAGGGCGAGCAGTGAGGCCGCCCAGACCGCGCCGAGGGCCATCTTCGACACGCCCGAGTCGATGCCGTGCCGGATCAGCACCGGCAGCAGCAGGCCCGCGCCCGCGTCCACGGCGACCAGCAGCAGGCTGAGCAGCAGGGGCAGGCCGAAACCGTGCAGCAGGCGGCGCAGGCCGTAGGAGTCCTCCGGCCGGACCGCCCGGGCCTCGTCGACGCCGGGGGTGTCGGTGGCCGGGGGCAGCGCCGCCACCTGGGCGAGGAGTTCCGGGGTGGCGGGGGTGCCGCTGAGCGCCTGGTCCCTGGGGGTGCGATCGCCGGTCCACAGCCTGGGGGTCACCCCCCGCTCGGCGTCGAACTCGGCGTCCAGTTCCTCGCGGACCGAGGTGTCCTCCTGCGGTACGGCGGGCTCGGCGTGCCCCGGGGAGACCCCGCCCAGCTCGTCCGGGTCGGTGAGGAGGCGGCGGTAGAGGGCCGACCGCTCCTGGAGTTCCTCGTGGGTGCCGAGGTCCGCGAGCCGGCCGCCGTCGAGGACGGCGATGCGGTCGGCGAGGTTGAGGGTGGAGCGGCGGTGCGCGATGAGCAGGGTTGTACGACCCTGCATCACCTGCTTCAGCGCCTCGTGGATCTCGTGCTCCACACGGGCGTCCACGGCGGAGGTGGCGTCGTCCAGGACCAGCAGGCGCGGGTGGGTGAGCAGGGCGCGGGCGAGCGCGATGCGCTGGCGCTGGCCGCCGGACAGGGTCAGGCCCTGCTCGCCGACCTTGGTGTCGTAGCCCTCGGGGAGCTCGGCGATGAAACGGTCCGCCTGGGCGGCGCGGGCGGCCTGCTCGATCTCCTCCCGGGTGGCGTCCGGGCGGCCGTACGCGATGTTGTTGCGCACGGTGTCCGAGAAGAGGAAGGAGTCCTCGGGGACGAGCCCGATCGCCGCACGCAGGCTGTCCAGGGTGAGCTCGCGGACGTCGTGGCCGCCGATCAGGACCGCACCGTGGGTGACGTCGTAGAAGCGCGGCAGCAGCAGGGAGAGCGTGGACTTGCCGGAGCCGGAGGAGCCGACGACGGCGAGGGTCTCGCCGGGCCGGATCTCGAAGGTCAGCCCGTCCAGGACCGGGCGCTCATGGTCGTACCCGAAGGACACGTCGTCGAACTCGACGGTCGCGGGCGCGTCGGCCGGGAGGGTCTTGGTGCCCTCCCGGAGCGTCGGCTCGGTGTCGATCAGCTCCAGGACGCGCTCGGTGCCGGCGCGGGCCTGCTGGCCGACGGTGAGGACCATCGCGAGCATGCGGACCGGTCCGACCAGCTGGGCGAGATAGGAGGAGAAGGCGACGAAGGTGCCGAGCGTGATGTGCCCGCGCACGGCGAGCCAGCCGCCGAGGGCCAGCATCGCGACCTGGCCGAGGGCGGGGACGGCCTGCAGGGCGGGGGTGTACTTGCTGTTCAGCCGGATGGTGCGCAGCCGCCCCGCGAACAGCCGGCGCCCGACCTCCCGGAGCTTGCCGGTCTCCTGCTCCTCCTGCCCGAAGCCCTTCACCACGCGGACGCCGCTGACGGCGCCGTCGACCACGCCCGCCACGGCGGCGGCCTGGGCCTGGGCGTACCAGGTGGCGGGGTGCAGCTTGCTGCGGCTGCGCTTGGCGATCCAGCCGAGCGCGGGCGCGACGGCGAGGGCGACCAGGGTCAGGGGCAGCGACAGCCACGCCATGATCACCAGGGAGATCAGGAAGAGCAGGACGTTACCGAGCGTCATGGGCAACATGAACAGCAGCCCTTGGATGAGCTGCAGGTCGCTGGTGGCCCGGCCGACGACCTGGCCCGTGGACAGCTCGTCCTGGCGGCGGCCGTCGAGGCGGGTGATCGTGCCGTACATCTCGGTCCGCAGGTCGTGCTGGACGTCGAGGGCGAGGCGGCCGCCGTAGTAGCGGCGGATGTAGGTGAGGACGTAGACGAGCAGGGCGGCGGCTATGAGGGCGCCGGCCCAGGGGGCCATGGAGCGGGTGTGGTTCCCGATCACGTCGTCGATGACCACCTTGGTGATCAGCGGGACGACGGCCGTGACGGCCATGCCGGCGAGGGAGGAGCCGAGGGCGAGGACGACGTCCTTCGGATACCGCCAGGCGTATGCCGCCAGGCGCCGTGCCCATCCCCGTTGCGCTGCCACGCCGGTGCCTTCCTGTCGTCCTGGTCTACCGGAAGACACCAACGTCAGGCGATATGGATTTCATCCCTCCGCAACAAAAGGAGGGGTCCGTCAGGTGCGTACCCGCAAGTAATAGAACCTCGTCGTCTGGGCCTGGTTCTGGTTGTCGTCGCTCACCAGGAGGACCTTCAGGCGGCCCGTGTGATCACGGCCGGTGATCGTCATGCCCTCCATGTTGTCCAGCAGGGGGTTCGGCTGGGTCTGCCTGGCCGTGGCGCCGAGGGACGGGCAGGCGGCGATGTCGGTCAGCAGGGTCTTCTTGATCAGGTGGACGGACGGCTGTCCCGTCAGGGTCTCGGTGCCGCGGGTGTCCGTCGCGTGGCGGAGGCCGGCCAGGTAGAGGCGGACGGTGTTGCCGACGCCGGAGGTGAAGCCGCGTTCCAGGACGAGGAGGCGGCCGTCGGGCGTGGCCTGGACCTCGGGGACACCGAGACCGGCGTCGGTTCGGTAGGCGTACTGGGCGCCGAGCCGGAAGTGGCCCTTGTGCCGCTGCCAGGTCTGGAAGCGGACGATCCCCGTGGAGTCGCCCGAGATGGCGTCCTCCATGGACGCCAGCAGGGTGTGGCCGCCCGGCAGCAGGGTCAGGCCCTCGAAGGTCTGGTTGGCGGTGGCGCGGCCGGCCGGGGCGACCAGCAGCGAGGACGGAACCGGGAGCCGGTCCAGGATCCTGCCGTCGGCGGAGTAGCGGCGGACCGACGGCTCGGTTTCGGAGGTGATGAGGCGGGTGCCGTCCCGGTCGACGACCAGGCCCTCGGAGTCGAGGTCGGCGCCCTTTTCGTCGGCGAGGTGGACGGCCCGCTTCGGCTGGAGGGTCCGGGGGTCCAGGTCGAACAGGAAGGAGCGGTCCTCCAGGGCCTCGATCGAGCCGTCCCGGTCCGTCGCGAGCGCGGAGAAGTTGCCGACGAAGGTGCCGTCGTACGTCGTCTTGTCGAGCGCGTCGGAGAAGCGGTCGATGGAGACGTACGGCGAACAGGCGTGGCTGCTCGCGGAGTTGACGGCGCTCGCCGGCCCGGCGGCGGTCAGGGAGGTGGCCGCCGCCAGGCCGGCGGTCAGGGTGGCGAGTACGGTTCTCAGGCGCATGCCCGTCACCGTAGGGCGGGCGGGTGTCCTGCGGGAGACCCGCCCTGTGAAACGCCTTGCGGGGCGTCAGCCCTGGGGCGGCACCGCGACGAACGCCTCGCTGGGCCGGCTGGTCGGGGTGTACACCGCCGTGCCGGAGGTGGTCGGCACGATGTCCTTGTGGATGGCCTTGGCGACGTTCTGGATGGTGGTGACGCCGTAGTCCATGGTGCTGTTGTCCTGCGTCAGCACCGAGATCATGTAGTCGTGCCCGGCGCCGTTGAAGGTGCCCAGGCTGTGCACCCGCCAGCCGTGGGTCGCACGCTGCAGCCAGCCGTTCTTGACGTGCACGGAGACCGTGGACGGCGCGCCGGCCGGGGTGCCCCAGCGCTGCGAGGAGATGACCTGGCCCATCAGCTTCAGGATGTAGGCGCGGGAGTTGTCGCTCAGCACGCCGTTGCCGGCGGTGACGAGCTTGAGGAGCTTCTGCTCGTCGGTGACGTTCTCCTGGGTCAGGCCCCAGTAACCGTTCGCGCCCGGCACGGTCTTCGTCATCCCGGCGGCGGCCAGGAAGCCCTTGATCTTCGTCAGGCCCAGCTGCTTCCACAGCGTGGTCGTGGCGTTGTTGTCCGACTGGGTGATCATGGCCTTGGCGAGCGAGGCCTCTCGGTCCGTCAGGTACCGGTTGTGCTGCTTGGCGTCCCACAGCAGCGTGGCGAGCACGGTGACCTTGACGGTGCTGGCCGAGTCGTAGGAGCTGGTGGCGCGCAGGGTGCAGGTCGTGCTGGTGCTGCGGTCGTACAGGCCGAGGGCGACCGTGCTCCTGCGGTCCGCGAGGGCGGCCGTGATGTCCTTCTGCAGCTTGGCGGCGAGGCCCGCCTTGGCGGACGTACAGCTGACGGTGGGCGTGGCCGCGGCGGCCGGGGCGGCGGCGGCCACGGTGGGTATGAGCAGTGCGACGCCCAGGGCGGCGGCGAGCGCGCCGGTACGTCGTGATGTCCGGGGATCCATACCCGCGTTGACGCACGGAACCGGCCGAATGGTTGTACGCCGGTGTCGACGGCGGAAGTTCGAGAGGCGGTCGGGACGGACAGGTTCACGATGCCGCTCACCCGACTCTCACCGACCCACAGCTTCCGCCCAGGCGCACCACAGCCCGCACCCATCGCCGGTCTGCATGGTGCACTGGTGACATCTGCCACCGATCCCCTGCCCCACACGACGACCACGACCCCGGCTCCGCCGGCACCGGACGCCGTACCGCCGGAGCGCGCACCGCGCTGGTCGCTGCCCGTACTGCTCGCGATCCTGCTGCTGGCCGCCGAGCTCTACACCTGGAACCTCTCCGGGTCGAGCCTCAACACCTTCTACAGCGGCGCCGTCTGGGCCGGTACGAAGAGCTGGAAGGCCTGGTTCTTCGGGTCACTGGACCCGGGCAACTTCCTCACCGTCGACAAGCCGCCGTTCGCGCTCATGGTCATGGGCCTGTCGTGCCGCCTCCTCGGCTTCGGCACCTGGCAGATGATGGCGCCGATGACCGCGGTGGCGCTGGCCACGATCTGGATCCTGCACACGTCCGTGAAGCGGGTGTGGGGTCATGGCGCGGCGGCCGTGACCGCCCTGGTCCTGGCCCTGACCCCGATCACCGTCGCCATCAACCGTGACAACAACCCCGACACCCTGCTGGTGTTCCTCATGGTGTCGGGCGCGGCCCTCGCGCTGCGCGCCACCCGTGACGACAGACTGCTGCCCCTGCTCGGCTCGGCGGCCTGCTTCGGCCTCGCCTTCAACACCAAGCTGCTCGCGGGCTACATCGCACTGCCGGCCGTCTTCGCGGTCCACCTCTACGCGTCCCGGGCCCCCTGGCTGAAGCGGCTCGTGCACCTGCTGCTCGCGGCGGTCGTGCTCGCCGTCTCCAGCTTCTGGTGGGCGCTGGCCGTCTCCCTGGTCCCGGCCTCCGACCGGCCGTACATCGGCGGTTCCACGGACGGCACCGCCTGGGACCTGATCATGGGGTACGACGGTCTCGGCCGCGTCTTCGGCGGCGAGGGCAACGGCGGGGGCGGCGGGGGCGGCGCGAGCTTCTCCGGCACCTCCGGCCTCGGCCGGATGTTCAACGACATCCTCGGTGGCCAGATCTCCTGGCTGCTGCCCTTCTCGGCGATCGCACTGGTCGGCGGCCTGGTGCTGCGCGGGCGGGCCCCGCGCACCGACCTGAAGCGGATGGCGCTGGTGCTGTGGGGCGGCTGGACCCTGCTGCACTACCTGATCTTCGCCACGGCCCAGGGCACCATGCACCCCTACTACACGACCGCGCTCGCCCCGGGCATCGCGGCGCTGTGCGGCGGCGGGGGCGTGATGCTGCTGCACGCGTTCCGCACCGACAGGCGCTGGGCGTGGGTACTGCCCCTTGGTTGTGCGGTGACCGGTATCTGGGCGATCGTCCTGCTGCGCCGGGCTTCCGGCTGGCACACCTGGCTGTGGCCGACGGTCGGTCTGCTGACGGCGGCCGGAATCGTGGGCATGCTGCTCTTCCGCGCCGGCAACCGCGCCCGGCTGCTGGCGGCTTCCGTCGTGGCGGCGGTGGTCGCCGCGGTGGCCGGCCCGGCGGCGTACGCCTGGTCGGTGCCGTCGGGTTCCGGCGGCGGCATGGGCGGTACGAACCCCACGGCGGGACCGTCGACCGGCGGCGGCTTCGGCGGCGGGCCGGGGGGCGGCCGGCGCGGCTTCCCGGGCGGCGGAGAGATGCCGGGCGGCTCCCGGCAGGGCGGCGGGAACGCCGAGGCGGGCGGAATGCCCGACGGCGGGAACGGCGAGCTGCCCGGGGGCGGGCAAATGGCGCCGGGCGGCGGGAACGGCGAGCTGCCGAACGGTGGCTCCGGCGGCCGGAACGGCGGGTTCCCCGGCTCCGGGGAGGCACCCGGCGGCACGGGCGGGAGGCTCCCGGGCGGTACCGGGGGGACCGGTGGCACGGGCGGTACCGGAGAGGCCGGCGGCTCAGGAGGCTCCGGCACGGACCGGCGCGGCGGCTTCGGCGGCGGCCCCGGTGGCGGAATGGGCGGCGAGACGAGCAGCGAGCTGATCGCCTACCTGAAGAAGCACCAGGACGGCGCCACCTGGCTGCTGGCCGTGTCCAACTCCCAGTCCGCCGCACAGCTGGAGCTGACCGCCAAGGAGCCCGTCATCTCCATGTGGGGCTTCACCGGCAGCGACAACGCTATGACCGTCGCCAAGCTGAAGGAACTGGTGAAGAAGGGCGAGCTGCACTACGTCCAGCTGGGTGGCGGAATGATGGGCGGCGGCCCGGGTGGCGGCAACGGCGACAGCGCCGGCTCCGAGGTCACGGCCTGGGTGAAGAAGCACGGCACGCTGGTGAAGGAGACTGCGTACAGCAAGAGTTCGGCCGCCTCGGAATCCAAGTCGTCCGAGTCAGCCAAGTCATCCACGTCGCAGACCAACCAGTCGACCCTCTACCGACTGGACCCGTCGGACGTGAGCTGAGCCGAACAGGCGGCCGTACAGCGCGCCAAGGAGCCTCGATGCCCCTTGGCGCGCTGTGCCACCGTCCCGCCTGCCTCCGATTCACTCCTCGGAGAACAACTCCGCCGCGTCCGTGGCGTGCACGGCGCGCTGGGCCCACACCTCGAGCTGATCCAGGTCCGTGCAGGCTTCCACACGCTCGCGTACGGCGCCGGTCACCGGGATGCCGCGCCATTCCAGGATGCGCAGGGTCATCTCCTGGCGGTCCTGGATGCGTCCCTGCTCCAGTCCTTGTTCGAGGCCTTGTTCGCGGCCCTCCGCCCGTACCTGTTCGGCGAGGGGGTGTCGCCAGAAGTACTGGATCGCCGTCATCAAATCCCTCCACATCTGCTTCGCCGGTCAGGCAGGAGTCGACAAACTGCACGAAGGCTGCGGCCGTGTCCGGGTCGATGGTCCGCAGGGCGGCGGCCAGGGATTCCAGTATGGCCGGAGCCTGCGGGCCACGCCCGTGTGTCATGGCCGAGAGCACCGCAAGGGGGACGTCCTTCTCGGCCTGCCGCTCGTCCGCGATCACCGGCACGTTGTCCGGGCCCAGCACGAGGGGCCGTACCGTCAGCGACTCCCAGCCCGGGAAGCCGAGCGGGTAGCTCAGGTAGTCCGTCTCCGCCCGCAGCAACGTGTCCACCCCGCGATGTTCAGCGCGTCGGATCCTTCTGGAAGATCCGGTGCAACGCCTCATGCGACGAGCCGACCATCACGCCACCACCCCCAGCTCACACCACACGAACTTCCCCCGGTCCCCGAACCGGGCCGTCGGCTGCCACCCCCAGTACTCCGCGCACGCCTTCACCAGGCCCAGGCCTCTTCCGTCCTCCAGCTCCAGCTCCGCCACCTGCTCCAGCGGACGCGGCGGATCCGGCGGCGCGGGGTCGGTGTCCCACGCCCCGATCCACACCATCCCCTCCGGAGTGCGACGGACCCTGAGCGCCGCCGGCCCCTTGGTGTGCCGCACGGCGTTGGAGACCAGCTCCGCCGCCAGCAACTCCGCCGTGTCCACCAGGCCGATCAGGCCATGCACGGTCAGGATCAGGCGCAGGGTGCGGCGGCAGACGGTCACGGCTCTGAGGTCGTTCGGGATGTACAGCGTGTAGTCCCAGGTCTCGATGGGCTCGTTTTCGGGCATGTGTCATCAACTCCGGTCGATGAGTGGGGATTTCGCGCGCGGTGGCAATGCCGCAACCGTCATGGCAGGACGGAGCGGTGCGCTTCCGCTACGCGTGCGCTATGTCACCGACGGTAGGGCAAAAATTTTTCCTCGCGCAAGCCGATCCCGTAATCTGACCCCCGAACGAGGCACTACCGCATGGCGGTTGAGGGCGGAGGGCGATGGCGCCTAGAAGCGAACCCACAGCACGGCAGGTACGTCTGGGCACCGAGTTGCGCAGGCTGCGGGAGGCCGCCGGCCTGAAAGCCCGCGAGGTGGCGGGGCTCCTCAGCTCGACGTCGGCGCAGATGAGCCAGGTCGAGGCGGGCCTTGCGGGCGTCAGCGAGGAGCGGGTACGGCGGCTGGCAGCGCACTACGCCTGCGCCGACGAGGCGTTGATCGAGGCCCTGGTCGCCATGGCCACGGAGCGCACGCAGGGCTGGTGGGAGGCGTACCGGGGAGTGCTCCCGCCGGTATTCCTGGACGTCGCCGAGACCGAGCACCACGGCACGTTCCTGCGCGAGGTCGTCACCAGCCACGTCCCCGGACTGCTGCAGACCCCCGACTACGCCCGCGCCGTCTTCGGCTACATGGTCCCCCAACTGCCGGAGAGTGAGTTGAAACCCCGGGTCGAGCACCGGATGAGGCGCAGGTCCGTACTGGAGCGTGACGCCCCCATCCCCTACGAGACGATCGTCCACGAGGCGGCCCTGCGCATCCTGGTGTCCGACCGCCGGACCGCTCGCGCTCAACTCGTCGGGATTCTGGACGCGATCGAGCGCGGGCACGCCACCGTCCGGGTCATCCCCTTCGCAAGGGAGGGCTTCGCCGGAGCCGGGATCGACATGATGTACGTGGGTGGCCCGCTCCCCCGCCTCGACACCGTGCTGCGCGACGCTCCGCACGGCACCGCCTTCATCGATGCCGAATCCCAGCTGGCGCGCTTCCGGGCCCTGCTCAATAAGCTGGAGAAAGCAGCACTGCAGCCCGTGGAGTCACGGGACTTCATCCACCGCATGACCAAGGAAGTGTGAGGCGCCCGCATGACCCAGGCCGTCCGCTGGCAGAAGTCGTCCTACTCCGGCGGAGGGGACGGCAACACGTGCGTCGAAGTAGCCGACCTGAACACCCGCATAGCCATCCGCGACTCAAAGGCCCCCGCCCGAGCCACGCTCACCTTCCCGGCCGCTGCCTTCGCCCACTTCGTCGGGAACCTGAAGGAGACCCACTCCGCGCAGGCGGGCCTCCACGGTTGATGGCAGCTGACGCGCTGGCAGGGTGAGGACGGCTTCGGCTTTGGGGTGCACTCTGGGACCCGACGATCCGTCGTCCGACACGAAGGGCAACGGCGCACGGCCTCACCAGCTCACGGCAGAAGAGCCGCACTCATGCCGCAACCACGTACCACCTGCGCCCCGACTCCACCTGGGGGAATTCCGTGAACGCTCACACCACTTCGCCCGCCTGAGCTATACCTGTGCCGTGACTGTGCCGAGGGACATAGACGAAGTACGCAACGAGTTACGCGCTGTGCTCGATCGGTGCGAGGTGTGGCTTCGCGCCGCGGCAGCCGCTCCTGAGACTCCGGCGGAATGGCCGGAGGAGGTTCTCAGCGACGCCGGCACGATGAAACGGCTGAGGACACGTGCGGCCTCAACCTTGATCAACGTGGCACTGCTGGGTGCTTTCTCGTCCGGCAAGAGCTTCCTTCTCAGTGGCCTGCAGGGCGGGCTTGAGCTGGTCGAGGTACCGACCACCGACGGTCACACGGCGGACAAGTTCGTGGGCCTCCTGCCTTCATCCCCCGTCCCCACCACTGCGTGTCCCGCCAGCGTGGTTCCGGTGGACGACCAGTCCAGCTTCGACGCTTCGGGCACTGGCTATCTGCGGGTGCGTTTCACGGACTCCGGCGAGGACCGGTGGGAGGAGGTGGGGAACTCCCCGGCCCCCTCTGTGGTCGCGGCGTACGCGATGCAGGATGCGGATGTGACCGACCGGCTCAGGCCTCACCGCGGACGTGAGGTGGCCGAACTCGAGATCATGCTCGCCAGCGCCAAGCTTCCGGCGAAGCTCTACGACCTGCCCGGCTATGGTTCCCCGAATCCGGTCCACGACATGATCGTCCGGACCGCGATGGCCGACGCGGACTGCTTCATGTACGTGTCGCATGCCAGCCGCACCCTCTCGGAACGTGACCTCGATCTGATCCGCTTCCTGTACGACCACTACCTGTTGTCGGGGAAACGGGTGGTGTGGGTGGTCACCGCCATCGACGCGGCAGCCAACCTCGACCTCCGGGACACTCCGGAGTGGAAGGCGACGGTCGACCGCAACAACGCTTACCTGCGAGAGAACTTCACGCTGCCGAACGGCCAGCCGGATCTCGGCTTCATCGGTGAAGGCTTCCTGCCTGTCTCCCCCGCTTTGGAAGCACGTGCGGACAAACTCGGCGCAGAGGGAGCGGAGGCCGCGGCACAGCGCCAGCGTGCCGAAAGCCGCATGGAGATACTGCGCCAGTCGATCGAGGACCTGATCAGTACCGGGACCGGCGCCCGGCACATCGCCGCGGTGGCGACGGAGGCCCGGATCCTCATGGCCCCGCGGCACCAGGCGCTTGCCGTGCGGCTGCGCGACGAACGCCTTGAGATCGACGAGCTCAAGGAGTTGCTGAAGAGCGAGCGGCAGCGACTGGAGCTCCTCGACACCGCATTGCCGCGCATGCGCGAGGAACTTGAGCGCAAACTCCACAACCGCATCGCGCGGACCGTTCGGCCCTTCACCCGACTGTCCGCCCATCTCCACGCCGAGCTGGACGATGTCATCAGGGCCACAGACCTCAACAAGCCCACCAAGGCGAACCAGATTCAGGTGGCGAAGGCCCAGACGCTCCGTACATGGATCGAAGGGCCTGCCGGTCCGGCGACACTGTGGACCGAGGAGTTCGAGGGCTTCAAGAAGGACCTGGTCCAAGCGGTGGACCAGGTCTTCGGCGACAAAGATCTCGCGGGACGGCTTCCGGACTTCACTCTTGACGTAAACAGCCTCTCGCTTCCCCAGCAAAGCCGGCGTTCAACCACCCGCCACGACGTGGTGCAGCGGGCAGCGGCGCTGGTCGGCATCGTCACACCCGTCGCAGCCAGCGGGGGCTGGCTGTACGGTCTGGCCGCGGCCGGCACGCTCTTCCCGCCCGCCGGCCTTGTCGCCGGGATCGCCGCTCTGGTCTACATCGGTGTTCAGCGCCGGAAAGGCCGTATCAGTTCCCTGCAAGTTCTCCAGGACGAGTGGATCGCTGCGATGGACGCCGAAGTCGCTGCGATCAAGGAACAGTTCACGCTGGCAACAGGTGTTCAGGGAACCGATGTCATCGATCATCTGATGGATAACCTGGCGCAGTACCGTGAGCAGCTCGAACAGTCCCGCGATCGCATCAGCGAGCGCATCACGAACCCTGAGAACCAGGTCCGGCAGGGGCTCATCGACCAGCTCGAACCGCTCTGCGCCGAAGCGCACGTTCTCGTCGAGTCCCTCCGTGCTTTGGAGGCACTCTGACCGGCGCGTCGCGACGCCCCCGGCTCGGGCCGAATCCCGAGCAGGGCGCCCTGCAGAAGAGCTGCACCCAACTCCGACCAGGCCCTACTTCTCGGGGCCGAAGCACTGCCGCATACCGCCCCGGACCAGGCAGGCACGCACCTGGTCCAGGTCGGAACGGGACACGGCGACCATCGGAGTGGACAGGGAATCCCTCGCGTCGTACCGGTCCTTGACCTCGATCCGTGTCGGGGCGTGATGCGGTACGAGGATCTCCGCCCGGTCCCCCACCTTCCCCAGGTCGATCCGCGCCCACACCGCGGCACAGGCCGTACTGTGCCGGATCTTCACCACCGTCGAGCCGGGGAAGCTCCGCCGGCCCAGGGTCACCGGTACGGGGTCGGCTCCGCAGCCGTACATCTCCGGGTCCTTGCCCGTGCAGCCGGTGCCTTGGCAGCCCTTCACCAGGGCGGACGGGGACGGCGACGCGCTCGGACTGGAATCGCTGAAGGCTCCCGCGGCCGACAACCCCGCCAGGAGCGCGGCGGCCGTGAGCCCGGTGCCCACGACCGCGGCGAGCAGGGCGCGCGGGGGCGGACGCCTGGACCCGGGCGGGCTGCCGTCGTCCTCGGGCGGGTGCGGCTCACCCGGGGGCGACGACGGCTCGACCGCAGTCGGGCGCCCACCACGCCCGCTGGCCACCGCGTCCGCCAGTTCCCACAGGGCCAGCGCCCGGCCGGGATCCTCGGCCGCCAGCTCGCACAGTTCCGCGACCGCCTGCCGGGGCGGGACGGTCGTGCCGCGCAGATAGCGGTCCCAGGACGACTTGCTGTACGGCGTCTTCGCGGCCAGTGCGGCCAGGCTCAGGCCGGTCCGGACCCGCAGCCCGCGCAGGGTCTCCGCGAGCCGCTCGCACTCCAACGGCCGGTCGCCGGGCGTCATTTCCGCAGCACCCCCCAGGTGTCCTCGCCGACGACCCCGTCCACACGGAGGTGGGCCCGGTCCTGCAACCGCTCCACCGCGCGCTCGGTGCGGGAGCCGAACGCCCCGTCGGCGAGCCCGGGCGAAAGGCCGTGGTGGCGCAGCAGGCACTGCGCTTCGACGACGGACCACTGCGCGGATCCCATGCCGATCAGGCCGACACGGGTGGTGCTGTACCCCGCGTACAGCAGCCCGTCCTGCGCGCGGTGCACCGTGCAGGGGTAGTCCTTGCCGGCCCGGTACACGAACGCCCCCTTGCCCGGCCCCGTCCCGGAGGCCGGCGCCGTGGCGTCCGCCGGGGCCGGGCGGCCGTCGGTCCGTTCCCGTCCGCCGTCCCACGGCGCGGCCACCAGCAGGACGATCACCGCGGTCACGAGCACGGCGGACGCCAGTACGACGGCGAGCAGCCGCCTTCCCCGTCTGCCCGGTCCCTCCTCGACCGGACCGGAGTCCGGCTCCGCGCCCGCCTCCCCGACCCCACCGGCACCGCCGTCACCACCCCGCCCCGCCGCCACCGCCACCTCGTGCAGGGCGAGCAGTCGGGCCGGGTCGATGTCGCAGGCGCGGGCCAGCGCCGCCACCGCCTCCTGCGGCGGTGACGAACGGCCGTTGAGGTAGCGGTCCCAGGAGGCGCGGCTGTAGCCCGTCCGGGCGGCCAACGCCTGCAGACCGAGGCCGCTGTGGTCCTTGATGCGGCGCATCTGTACGACGAGCTGCCGCACGCGCGGGTCGAGCGAGTCCGGCAACTGTTTCCAACGAGACATGTCCCACCCCATGTCTGTTGCAACTCCCCGGACGAGGATGCCCCACACAGGGCGGTCGGTTCTCGTGGTGCACCGCGCGAGCGCATGGTTTCGGCCGCCTCGCCGGGCGTTCCCGCGTCCCACCGGTGCCTCATGGCACGGGGCGTTTCCGCAGGTCGGAGGGTGGGACGTCCCGCGCCGACGGCATCTGTCCGGCGGGCCTGGCCCCGTCCTGGACTCGGCCTGCACTGTCGGTGGTGCACGACGGGCGGTGCGGTCCACCCCGCACCGCCCCAGGCACTCGGCGGCCCGCTCCCACGGGGGTGGGGCGGGCCGCCTTCAGGCAACCGAACCCGAGGAGTCATCCATGCGATTCCGCACCGCGACCGCGGCCGTCCTGACCGCGTGCGCCATGGCCGGCAGCGGCCTGGTCCTCTCCGCACCCTCCGCCTCGGCGAGCGCGCACACCGCGGCCCGCCCCACGTGTCCGTATCCGTACGTGTGCTTCTACAACGGCGACACGATGACGGGGAAGTTCAAGGACACCGGGTACTGGCAGACGCTCGGCGCGAGCCGCAGCGCGAAGGGCGCGGTCAACACCCGGCACGACGACGTGGCCTACGTGAGGTTCTCCAACGCCCCCACCATCTGCATGAAGCCGGGCGAGGGCTGGGCCTTCAACGGGGCGCACCCGACGCAGGTGTACATCAGCACCTCGAGCACGTGCTGAGGCACCCTCGGCACCGCTAGTGCCCCAACAGGCAACGTTCGCCCCGTCGCGACGCCCGGCACGCTCCCCCACTGCCTTAAGGGCGTGGGAGGTGCCCCCACTCGCCGCACCGGGCACAAGCCCAAGTACATCCAGTACGAGGACTTGCACCCGGCACTCCCCCAGCCTTCGGCCGGGGGGACCCCCAGAGCACGCACCGGACGCCGCTCCTTGACGGGCAAACGTTGCCTGCCGGGGCACTAGCCGAGGTGCGTCGGTGCGAACATCCGCAGCACCGCCGGGAGGACGACCACCGAGGGCCCCGGTGCCGCCAGTGCCTTCGCCAGGTCCTCCTCCAGGGTCTCCGGGGTCGTACGGACCCCGGGGACGCCGAAGGACTCGGCCAGGGCCACGTAGTCCGGGCGCGTCAGTTCCGTCGCCGTCGCCTGGCCGAAGGCGTCCGTCATGTACTCGCGGAGGATGCCGTAGCCGCCGTCGTCGACGATCAGCCAGGTGACCGGCAGGTCGTACTGGCGGGCCGTGGCCAGTTCCGCGATCGAGTACAGCGCGCCGCCGTCGCCGGACACCGCCAGCACCGGCCGGTTCGGGTCGGCGGCGGCCGCGCCCAGCGCCGCCGGGAAGCCGTAGCCGAGGCCGCCGGCGCCCTGCGCGGAGTGCATGGTGTTCGTGCCCCGGGGGTCGAAGGCCGACCACGCCCAGTACGCCAGGATCGTCATGTCCCAGAAGGAGGGGGCGCCCGAGGGCAGGGCGCGGCGGACGGACACCAACAGCTCTTGTTCCAGGGTGAGTTCCTGGGACGCGATGCGCTCGCCGACTCGGGACAGCAGCTCCCGCACCCGCCCCGGTGCCGACTCGTCCGTGCGCTCCTCGACCGTCTCCAGCAGCGCCTGCAGGGCGAGTCGCGCGTCCGCGTGGATGCCGAGGGCCGGGTGGTTGGACTCCAGCTTGCCGAGGTCCGCCTCGATCTGGATCACCCGGCCACGCGGCTTGAACGTGTGGTAGTTCGAGGAGAGTTCGCCGAGGCCCGAGCCGACGACCAGCAGGACGTCCGCGTCCTCCAGGAGGTCCGTCGTGTACCGGTCCTCCAGCCAGGACTGGAGCGACAGCGGGTGCTCCCACGGGAACGCGCCCTTGCCGCCGAACGTCGTCACCACCGGCGCCTGAAGCTTCTCGGCCAGCTGCAGCAGCTTGCCGGACGCGTCCGACCGTACGACCCCGCCACCCGCGATGATCGCCGGGCGGGACGCATGGGACAGCAAGTGCGCCGCCACCGCCGTGAGTTCGGGGCGGGGGAGCAGCTCCTCCGGGGTCGCGTCCGGTGCCGTCACCACCGGCAGCGCGGTCGGAGCCAGCAGTACGTCCTGGGGGATCTCCACCCACACCGGGCCGTGCGGTGCCGTCAGCGCCGACTTCCAGGCCGCCGCGATCGCGGACGGGATCTGGGACTGCGTACGAACCGTGTGAACCGACTTCACCACGCCCCGGAACGAGGCCGCCTGGTCGGGGAGTTCGTGGAGGTAGCCGTGGCGGCCGCCGCCCAGGCCCGCCGTGGGGATCTGGCTGCTGATCGCCAGCACGGGTGCCGAAGCCGCCGCCGCCTCCTGGAGGGCGGCCAGGGAGGTCAGCGCGCCCGGGCCCGTCGAGAGCAGCAGCGGCGCCGCCTCGCCCGTGATCCGGCCGTACGCGTCGGCCGCGAAGCCCGCGTTGTTCTCCACCCGCAGGCCCACATAGCGCAGGGAAGACCTGCGCAGGGCGTCGAACATGCCCAGCGCGTGCTGGCCGGGCAGGCCGAAGACGGTCGTCGCGCCCAGCCCGGCCAGGGTCTCCACGACCAGGTCTCCGCCGCTGCGGCCGGGAGGGGGATTCAGCGCGGCCGCCGTCTGCTGATCGGACGGCCGGAGTACCAGGTCGTGGTCGTGAGTCACTGCTCTCGGTCCCCTAGGGAGAATCAGGCGTTGCGGGCCGCCGCGATCTGGCGGCTCATGATGGTGGTCAGTTCGTAGGCCGTGTGGGAGGCCGCGACCGAGGTGATCTCCGCGTGGTCGTACGCGGGGGCGACCTCGACGACGTCCGCCGAGACCAGGTTGCACGACGCCAGACCGCGCAGGATCTCCAGCAGCTCCCGCGAGGTCATGCCGCCGGCCTCCGGCGTGCCCGTGCCGGGCGCGTGCGCCGGGTCCAGGCAGTCGATGTCGATGGAGATGTACAGCGGGCGGTCGCCGATGCGCTGGCGCAGCTGGTCGGCGACCTCGTCGGCGCCCCGGCGGTAGATGTCGGCGGACGTGACGATGCCGAAGCCCATCTTCTCGTCGTCCGTCAGGTCCTGCTTGCCGTACAGCGGGCCGCGGGTGCCCACGTGGGACAGGGCCGAGGTGTCGAGGATGCCCTCTTCCACGGCGCGCCGGAACGGGGTGCCGTGGGTGTACTCGGCGCCGAAGTAGGTGTCCCAGGTGTCCAGGTGGGCGTCGAAGTGGAGCAGGGCCACGGGGCCGTGCTTCTTCGCCACCGAGCGCAGGAGCGGCAGGGCGATCGTGTGGTCGCCGCCCAGGGTCATCAGGCGGGCGCCCGTGCCGAGCAGCTCGTCCGCCGCGGCCTCGACGGTCTCGACGGCCTCGTTGATGTTGAACGGGTTCACGGCGATGTCGCCGCCGTCCGCCACCTGCGCCAGGGCGAAGGGGGAGGCGTCCTGCGCGGGGTTGTACGGGCGCAGCAGCCGGGACGCCTCGCGGATGGCGTTGCCGCCGAAGCGGGCGCCCGGCCGGTACGAGACGCCGGAGTCAAACGGCACGCCCACCACGGCGACGTCGGCGGTGCCGACCTCGTCCAGGCGGGGCAGCCGGGCGAAGGTCGCGGGACCGGCGTACCGCGGAATGCGGGAGGAGTCGACGGGGCCGCGGGGCGTCTCGTTGCTGCTCATGGTCAAATGCCTTCTTTCTTGCGCTTCGTCGCGCATGTACTGCTTGTTCCGCATGTACTGCTTGTCATACGACTCTACTGGTGAGCCGGGACCGGTTCGGAGGCGAGTTCGGGGTTGCGCCCGGCGAGGCGCTCGCGCCAGAGGGCGAGGACGGTCTCGTCGGTGGGCCTGGTCGCGAGGGAGGTGACGACGTAGGCCGCGAGGGAGGCGAGCAGGCCGTAGTAGACGGGCTCGTTGGCGAGGATGCCGTAGCCCGCCATCAGGCCGATGACCGCGAGTCCGCCGACGATCACGGAGGCCAGCGCGCCCTGGACCGTGCCGCGCTTCCACAGCAGGCCGCCGAGGATCGGCACCAGCAGGCCGGCGACGAGGAGGTTGTACGCCACGGTCAGCGCCTCGACCACGTTGTTCAGGGCGATCGCCGTGCCGATCACCGCCACGCCCATGATCAGGATGAAGGCCCGGTTGCCGCCGACCTCGTCGTGCTCCTCGCCATCGCGTCGCACGGCACCCTTCAGGCGCGACCAGATGTCGTTGTTGGCGACCGTGGCGCAGGCGATCAGGGCGCCGGAGGAGGTGGACATGACGGCGGCGAGGGCGGCGGCCAGGACCAGGCCGCGCACGCCGACCGGGAGTTCGTCCTTGACGATGGTGGCGAAGGCGTCGTCGGGGCTGCCGAGCTTGGGGTACAGGACCTTGGCGGCCGTGCCGATCACCGCACCGGCCAGGGCGTAGGCCAGACAGTAGGTTCCGGCCACCGTGCCGCCCCACTTGGCGGTCCGGTCGCTGCGGGCGGTGAACACGCGCTGCCAGATGTCCTGGCCGATCAGCATGCCGAAGGTGTAGATCAGGACATAGGTGAAGATCGTCTGGCCGCCGATGCCCAGCGGGTCGAAGTACGAGGTCGGCAGCTTTGCCTTCATCTCGGAGAAGCCGCCCGCCTTGACAACGGCGATGGGCAGCAGCAGGAGCAGCACGCCGATGGTCTTCACCACGAACTGGACCATGTCGGTCAGCGTGATGGACCACATGCCGCCGAGGGTGGAGTAGGCGACGACGATCGAGCCGCCGAGGATGATCGCGACGGTCCGGTTCATGTCGAACAGGACGTCGAAGATCGTGGCGTAGGCGATGGTCGAGGTGACGGCCAGCATGAGGGTGTACGCCCACATGACCACGCCGGAGATGACGCCGGCCCGGCCGCCGTAGCGCAGGTCCAGCATCTCGGAGACGGTGTAGACCTTCAGGCGGGCGATGCGGGCGGAGAAGAACACGGACAGGGCGAGCAGGCCGAGGCCGATGGTGAAGACCATCCAGGCGCCGGAGAGGCCGTACTGGTAGCCGAGGCCCACGCCGCCGATGGTGGAGGCGCCGCCGAGGACGATCGCCGCCATGGTGCCGGAGTACATGGCCGGGCCCAGGCGGCGGCCCGCCACCAGGAACTCGCTCTTGGACCTGGCGCGGCGCATGCCCCACCAGCCCATCGCCAGCATGCCGGCGAGATAGACGACGATCACTGTGTAGTCGACGGCCATGGGGCCCTCCTTCGCGCACATTCCGGTGGCGTGTCGTGCAGATGCGGTGGGGACGCGCCGGCAACGGATCGCGGGGACATCCGCCCGTACCCGCGGCTGCCGGCCTGACTTGACACTAGGTGGCCGGAAAGCGACTGCGAAGTGTACGTTTCATCCATCTGAACCGGATGGGATGGAGGGAACGCACACCATGCCGGAAACAAGCACCTCGGCGGCCCCGGCGGTCCCACCGACCCCACCGGTACCGCTCTCCGCCCTGCTGGCCCGGGAGGATCTCGCCCTGCGCCAGATCGCGGGGCCGTCCGATCCGTCGATCGTGATCCACTGGGCGCACACCTCGGAGATGGCCGACCCGTACCCGTATCTGCTGGGCGGCGAGCTGCTGCTCACGGCCGGGGTGCACATCCCGGAGGCGGCGGGTTCGGGCACCTACTTCGACGACTACGTCTCGCGAATCGTCGCGGCGGGAGGGGCGGCCCTCGGCTTCGGCCTGGCCCCGGTGCACGACACGGTCCCGCGCGCGCTGGTCGCGGCCTGCGAGCGCTACGGGCTCCCCCTTCTGGAGGTCCCGCCCCAGACCACCTTCTCCGGGGTGGCCCGCGCGGTGTGGCAGCTGATGGCCCAGGCCCGCCTGGCCGAGCTCCGCCGCGTCACGGAGGCCCAGCAGAGCCTGGCGGCGGCGGCCTCCCGCCCGGATCCGGTCCCCTCGGTCCTGCGCCAGCTGGCCCAGCGCCTGGCAGGGCACACGGTCCTGCACGGCCCCGACGGCAGCGAGATCGCCGCGGCGGGCCGGGAGCCGGCCGAGGGGGCGAGGGGGGCGCTCGCGGAGCTCTCGGGCGTGGTGCGGCCCACCGGGCGTACGGCGCCCAGGGCCACCTCCGCCACCGACACCGTCGGCGACACCCACCTGGCCGTCTACGCCCTCGGCGCCGGCGAGGGGTTCGTGCTCGGCGTGGCCACCCCCCGGCGCGACCCCGGCGACCACACCATCGCCTCCGTCGCCGCCGTACTGCTGTCCCTGCTGACCGGCGAACACCACAGCGGTGCCGGCGCCGCCCGTTCCTCCGCTCTCGTACGGCTGTTGCTGGGCTCCCCGCCCGAGCAGGTGGCCCCGCTGCTCGGCACCGGAACGTGGCTGGTGGTGCACGCGCGGCCGGAGGCCCAGCTGCCCGACGCGGTCGCCGCCTCCGCGCTCGGTGCCGCCCTGGGCTCGCCGCTGGTCGACCTCGGGCACGACGTCGTACGGGTGCTGGTGCCGGGCGGCCGGGCACCGGAGCCGCAGGCCGGCTGGACGCTCGGGGTGAGCGCGGCCGTGGAGCCGCGGGAGTGGGCGGCCGCCGACGCGCAGGCGGGGCGGGCGCTCGCCCGGGCCCGTGCCGTCCGCGCCCCGCTGGTCCGGCACGGCGCCCGTCCCGGGTTCGGGGACCTGGTGCCGCGGGCGGACGCCGAGGCACACGCCCGCGCGCTGCTCGCACCGCTCGCCGGCCGCCCCGAGCTCACCGAGACCCTGCGCAACTGGCTCGCCCTGCACGGAAGTTGGGACCGTACCGCGGTGGCGCTGGAGGTGCACCGCAATACCGTGCGGCAGCGCATCGCCCGCTGTGCCGCCCTGTTGGACACCGACCTGGACGACCCGGACGTGCGCATGGAGCTGTGGTTCGCGCTGCGGCACAGCTGACCGGGCACCCGCGTGAGCCACGTCCCAGCGGGCGGTATGCCGAGGACGGCGGTCGTACGCTGCCTCACAATGGAGGCATGCCGATACCCGGGACACCCAGCCGCGCCCAGCTCGTCGACCACCTGGTGAGGACCCGTATCGCGGGGGACGTCGCCACGCCCCGCGAGAACAACCTCTCCCACTACCGTCAGCTCGCCAACGGTGTCCGCAACTTCTGGCTCGGCCTGGAGCTGGGCGAGCGCTGGACGGACGAGCAGGACGTGCTCGCGGTGATGGCCGAGAGGGTCGGCGTCAACGACGATCCCGAGTACCGGTACGGCCAGGACACCATCGACCCCGAGCTGACCGTGGACGCGCTGGAGCGGATGGCGGCGCGGCTGCGCAAGGCGGCCGAGGGGCAGCAGCGGGTGCTGTTCGCGACGGGGCATCCGGGCGGGCTGCTGGACGTGCACCGGGCCACCGCCGCCGCGTTGCGCGCCGCGGGCTGCGAGATCGTGGTCATCCCGGACGGGCTGCAGACGGACGAGGGGTACGTCATGCAGTTCGCGGACGTCGCGGTGCTGGAGCACGGGGCGACGCTGTGGCACACCCACTCCGGGGAGCCGATGCGGGCCGTTCTGACGGGACTTGAGCGCGCGGGCCGCCCGCTGCCGGACCTGGTCGTCGCCGACCACGGATGGGCGGGTTACGCGGGGCAGCACGGTCTGGACTCGGTGGGATACGCCGACTGCAACGACCCGGCGCTGTTCCTCGCCGAGTCGGAGGGCACCCTCCAGGTCGTCGTACCGCTCGACGACCATGTGGTGAGCCCGCGCCACTACGACCCCATGACGGCGTATCTGCTGGCGGAGGCCGGGCTCTCCTGACCGTCCCGCACGCTCGGCACGGCACTGTGCGGCCCCTCGGAGGGAGCCGCACAGTGCGGGCGCGACGGCGTCGGATCAGCTCCTGCCGTTGTTCCCGTTGTTGTTGTTCCCGTTGCCGTTGTTCCCGTTGCCGTTGTTCCCGTTGCCGTTGTTGTTGTTCCCCTTGTTCCCGTTGTCGTTGTTCCCGTTGTCGTTGTTCCAGTTGCCGTTGTTCCGGTCACCGCCCCAGCCACGGTCGTGGTGGCGACCGTGGTGGCCGCGGTCGTGGTGGCGGCCGCAATGGCCACCGTGCCGGCCGTGGTGGTGTGCCGGGGCCGCCGAGGCGGTGCCCGCCGCGCCGATCGCGGCTCCGCCCGCCAGCAGGAAGCTCGCCGCGGACATCACGACATAACGCCTAACGCGCTGTGCTCGCATGGGAAAGTACCCTTCTGTCTCCATCAGCTCCCGCGGCTCCCTGGGGAGTGCGCGGAGTGGATGGCGGCGCCGTGCTCACGGAAGGAGGAAGGCACGGCGCGCTCTTCAGGTGTCGCCGCAGGGGAAACCGTCGACCGGTTACGCCATGTGCCGCGGCTGTCACTCATAGAGATTAGTTCCCCACCCGTCACTCGGCACCTCGAGCGACCGGGCTCAGCGCGGCACGCGGACGACACCCTCCTGGATGACGGTGATGGCGAGCCGCCCGTCCTGTGTGTAGATGCGCGCCTGGCCGAGGCCGCGGCCGCCGTGCGCGGACGGCGACTCCTGGTCGTACAGCAGCCAGTCGTCGGCGCGGAAGGGGCGGTGGAACCACATCGCGTGGTCCAGGGAGGCGCCCACGACGTCCCCGACCGCCCAGCCGCCGCGGCCGTGCGCGAGCAGCACGGAGTCGAGGAGGGTCATGTCCGAGACATAGGTGGCGAGTACGACGTGCAGCAGCGGGTCGTCGTCGAGCTTGCCGTTGGTGCGGAACCACACCTGGCTGTGCGGCTCACGGGGCGCGCCGAACTGCCCGTACGGCGGCTCCTCCACGTACCTGAGGTCGATCGCCTCGCGGGCCTCGAGGAACCTCTCGACGACCTCGGGGGCGAGGTGGCCGTAGCCGCGCAGCCGCTCCTGCGAGGTGGGCAGCGTCGCCGGGTCGGGCGAGGCGGGCATGGGCGCCTGGTGCTCCAGGCCCTCCTCGTACGTCTGGAAGGACGCCGAGAGATGGAAGATCGGCTTGCCGTGCTGGACGGCGACCACGCGGCGGGTGGTGAAGGACCGGCCGTCGCGGATGCGGTCGACGGTGTACACGATCGGCGCCCCGGGATCGCCCGGGCGCAGGAAGTACGCGTGCAGCGAGTGGGCGGGCCGGTCCGCGGGGACCGTACGCCCCGCGGCGACCAGCGCCTGCGCCGCGACCTGCCCGCCGAAGACGCGGGGTACGACGGCGGAGCGGGACTGGCCGCGGAAGATGTTCTCCTCGATCTGCTCGAGGTCGAGCAGATCGAGGAGATCCTGGAGTGCCTGGCTCATGGGTAGTAGTTGTACCGGCCAGCGATTACGGCGTCCTACAGTCCCATGTCCTTCGCGATGATCGTCTTCATGATCTCGCTGGTGCCGCCGTAGATGCGGTTGACGCGGTTGTCCGCGTACAGGCGGGCGATCGGGTACTCGTTCATGTAGCCGTAGCCGCCGTGCAGCTGCAGGCAGCGGTCGATCACGCGGTGGGCGACCTCGGTGCAGAACAGCTTGGCGGAGGCGGCCTCGGCCGGGGTCAGCTCGCCGGCGTCCAGGGCCTCCGTCGCGCGGTCGGCGACGGCCTCGGCGGCGTCCACCTCGGCCTGGCAGGCGGCCAGCTCGAACTTGGTGTTCTGGAAGTGGGCGACCGGCTTGCCGAAGACCGTGCGCTCCTGCACGTACTGCTTGGCGAACCGGACGGCGGCCTTGGCCTGCGCGTAGGCGCCGAAGGCGATGCCCCAGCGCTCGGAGGCGAGGTTGTGGCCGAGGTAGTAGAAGCCCTTGTTCTCCTCGCCGAGCAGGTCCTCGACCGGAACCTTGACGTCCACGAAGGCCAGCTCGGCGGTGTCGGAGGTCTTCAGGCCGAGCTTGTCGAGCTTGCGGCCGACGGAGTAGCCCTCGGACTTGGTGTCCACGGCGAACAGGGAGATGCCGTGGCGGCGGTCCTCGGCGGTCGGCGCGGAGGTGCGGGCGCAGACGATGACGCGGTCGGCGTGGACGCCGCCGGTGATGAAGGTCTTGGCGCCGTTGAGGACGTAGTGCGTGCCGTCCTCGCTCAGCTTGGCGGTCGACTTCATGCCCGCGAGGTCGGAACCGGTGCCCGGCTCCGTCATCGCGATGGCCCACATCTCCTCGCCGGTGACGAACTTCGGCAGGTAGCGCTTCTTCTGCTCGTCGTTGGCGAGCATCTTGATGTAGGGCAGGGCGAGCAGCACGTGCACGCCGGAGCCGCCGAACTGGACGCCTGCGCGGGCGGTCTCCTCGTAGAGGACGGCCTCGAACTTGTGGCTGTCCAGGCCCGCGCCACCGAACTCCTCGGGGACGTTGATGCCGAAGATGCCCAGCTCGCCGAGCTTGTAGTAGAAGTCCCGCGGCGCCTGGCCGGCGGCGAACCACTCGTCGTAGACCGGGACGACCTCGGCCTCGATGAAGGCGCGCAGGGTCTCCCGGAACGCCTCGTGATCCTCGTTGAACACCGTACGGCGCACGCCGCCCACCTCCGCTACCTGTCTAAGCGCTTGCTCAGACTCCAAGGTACTGGTGAGTATCTTCAGCCGTCCAGGGTGACCTTGACCACGTCGGCCCGGTCAGTCCTGCCCCGCCGCCTCGAACGCCCCCCGCGCCATCCGGTGCAGCAGCGCCGCCGTGGCGCCGCGGCCGGGCAGGGTTCCCGCGCGACCCAGGTGGGGGGTGGAGTTCAGCAGGCCGAAGACCGAGTGGACGGCCGAGCGGGCCGACGGCTCGGACAGCCCCGGGTAGACCTCGCGGACCACCTCCACCCACAGCTCGACGTACTGCCGCTGGAGCTGGCGCACCAGCTTGCGGTCGCTGTCGCGCAGGCGGTCCAGCTCGCGGTCGTGCAGGGTGATGAGAGGGCGGTCGTCCAGGGCGAAGTCGATGTGGCCCTCGATGAGGGAGTCGAGGACGGCCGAGGCGCCGGTCTCCCCGTCGGCCTCCGCCAGGCGGCGCTTCGCACCCGTCAGCAGCTGGCCGCTGATGCCGACCAGCAGCTCGGCGAGCATCGCGTCCTTGCCCGGGAAGTGCCGGTACAGGCCGGGGCCGCTGATGCCCACCGCGGCACCTATCTCGTCGACGCCGACGCCGTGGAAACCGCGCTCGGCGAAGAGCCGGGCGGCCTCCTTGAGGATCTGCTCGCGGCGGGTCGGGGCGTCGGTTCTGGTGACCATGCAGGCAATTCTAGACAGCGAGGTTAGCGGTCGTTAACCTGGAGGAAATGGTTAACGCTCATTAACACGTTCGACCAACAGGTTCGATCACCGGTGAGGGGACCGCAGGATGCAGGAGGCACCGGAGCTTCGGAGCGCGGCAGATCCCGCGTCGGAGGCCTGGCGGGCCAATGAACGGGCGCATCTCGCGCTCGTGGAGGAGCTGCGCGGCAAGCTGGCCGCGGCGGCCCTCGGCGGCGGCGAGAAGGCGCGGGCCCGGCACACCGCGCGGGGCAAGCTGCTGCCGAGGGACAGGGTGGACACGCTGCTCGATGCGGGGTCGCCGTTCCTGGAGCTGGCACCCCTCGCGGCGGACGGGATGTACGACGGGCAGGCCCCGGCCGCCGGAGTGATCGCCGGGATCGGGCGGGTCAGCGGGCGCGAGTGCGTGATCGTGGCCAACGACGCCACCGTCAAGGGCGGCACGTACTACCCGATGACCGTGAAGAAGCACCTGCGCGCGCAGGAGGTGGCCCTCGACAACCGGCTGCCGTGCGTCTATCTGGTCGACTCCGGAGGCGCCTTCCTGCCCATGCAGGACGAGGTGTTCCCGGACCGCGAGCACTTCGGGCGGATCTTCTACAACCAGGCCCGGATGTCCGGCGCCGGGATCCCGCAGATCGCGGCCGTGCTCGGCTCCTGCACCGCCGGCGGGGCGTACGTGCCCGCCATGAGCGACGAGGCCGTGATCGTCCGCAACCAGGGGACGATCTTCCTCGGCGGGCCTCCGCTGGTGAAGGCCGCGACAGGCGAGGTCGTGACGGCGGAGGAGCTGGGCGGCGGCGAGGTCCACTCGCGCGTGTCCGGTGTCACCGACCACCTCGCCGAGGACGACGCGCACGCCCTCAGAATCGTGCGGAACATCGTCGCCACGCTCCCGGCCCGGCGGTCCCTGCCCTGGGAGGTGACGCCCGCCACGGAACCCAAGGTGGACCCGTACGGGCTGTACGGGGCCGTCCCGGTCGACTCCCGCACCCCGTACGACGTCCGCGAGATCATCGCCCGGATCACCGACGGCTCCCGTTTCGCCGAGTTCAAGAGCGAGTTCGGGCAGACTCTCGTCACCGGCTTCGCGCGCATCCACGGCCACCCGGTCGGGATCGTCGCCAACAACGGCATCCTGTTCTCCGAGTCCGCCCAGAAGGGCGCCCACTTCATCGAGCTGTGCGACCAGCGCGGCATCCCGCTGGTGTTCCTGCAGAACATCTCCGGGTTCATGGTCGGCAGGGACTACGAGGCGGGCGGTATCGCCAAGCACGGCGCCAAGATGGTGACGGCCGTCGCCTGCACGCGCGTGCCGAAGCTGACGGTGGTGGTCGGCGGGTCGTACGGCGCGGGCAACTACTCGATGTGCGGCCGGGCCTACTCCCCCCGCTTCCTGTGGATGTGGCCCAACGCCAAGATCTCCGTCATGGGCGGCGAGCAGGCCGCGTCCGTGCTGGCGACCGTCAAGCGGGACCAGCTGGAGGCCCGGGGAGAGTCCTGGCCCGCCGAGGACGAGGAGGCCTTCAAGGCGCCGATCCGCGCGCAGTACGAGCGCCAGGGCAACGCCTACTACGCCACCGCCCGCCTGTGGGACGACGGCGTGATCGACCCGCTCGAGACCCGTCAGGTGCTGGGCCTCGCCCTGACCGCCTGCGCCAACGCGCCTCTGGGAGAGCCCCAGTTCGGCGTCTTCCGGATGTGAGGAGGGGAACAACCGTGTTCGACACAGTGCTGGTCGCCAACCGGGGCGAGATCGCCGTACGCGTCATCCGTACGCTCCGCTCGCTGGGTGTGCGCTCGGTGGCGGTCTTCTCCGACGCCGACGCCGACGCGCGGCACGTCCGGGAGGCCGACACCGCGGTACGGATCGGTCCGGCGCCCGCGGCCGAGAGCTATCTGTCGGTGGAGCGGCTGCTGGATGCCGCCGCCCGCACCGGAGCGCAGGCCGTCCACCCCGGGTACGGCTTCCTCGCCGAGAACGCCGGCTTCGCGCGCGCCTGCGCGGAGGCGGGGCTCGTCTTCATCGGGCCGCCCGCGGACGCCATCGCGCTCATGGGCGACAAGATCCGCGCCAAGGAGACGGTGCAGGCGGCCCGGGTGCCGGTCGTGCCCGGCGGCCGGGATCCCGACCTCGCCGGGGCGGCCCGTGAACTGGGCGCGCCCGTGCTGCTCAAGCCCTCCGCCGGCGGTGGCGGCAAGGGCATGCGGCTGGTGCGGGACATGACCGTGCTGGAGGAGGAGATCGCCGCCGCCCGCCGCGAGGCCCGCGCCTCCTTCGGCGACGACACGCTGCTGGTGGAGCGGTGGATCGACCGGCCCCGGCACATCGAGATCCAGGTCCTGGCCGACGGGCACGGGAACGTCGTCCACCTCGGCGAGCGCGAGTGCTCGCTCCAGCGGCGGCACCAGAAGATCATCGAGGAGGCGCCCTCGGTCCTGCTGGACGAGCGGACGCGTGCGTCGATGGGCGAGGCGGCCGTGCAGGCGGCGCGCAGTTGCGGGTACCGGGGCGCGGGCACGGTGGAGTTCATCGTGCCGGGCGGGGACCCCGCGCAGTACTACTTCATGGAGATGAACACCCGCCTCCAGGTGGAACACCCGGTCACCGAGCTCATCACCGGGCTGGACCTGGTGGAGTGGCAGCTCAGGGTGGCCGCCGGGGAGAAGCTGGGCTTCGCTCAGGAGGATGTGACGCTCACCGGTCACGCGATCGAGGCCCGCATCTGCGCGGAAGACCCTGCGCGCGGCTTCCTGCCCTCCGGCGGCACGGTCCTCAGGCTCCGGGAACCCCAGGGCGACGGCGTCCGCACCGACTCCGGGCTCAGCGAGGGCACCGAGGTGGGCAGCCTGTACGACCCGATGCTGTCCAAGGTCATCGCATACGGCCCCGACCGCGAGACGGCACTCAGGAAGCTCCGGTCGGCCCTCGGGGAGACGGTCACGCTGGGCGTGCCGACCAACGCGGGCTTCCTGCGGCGGCTGCTGGCCCATCCGGCGGTCGTCCAGGGGGACCTGGACACCGGGCTGGTCGAACGGGTGGTGGACGAGCTGGTCACCACGGACGTGCCGGAGGAGGTGTACGAGGCGGCGGCCGCCGTACGCGCGAAGGCGTTGGAGCCCCGCACGGACGGCTGGGTCGACCCCTTCTCGGTGCCGAGCGGCTGGCGGCTGGGCGGCACCCCGAAACCGCCAGCCTTCCACCTCCGGGTCCAGGACCCGGTGACGTACACCCCGCGCGGCGCGGCGACCGTCACCGATGCCACGGTCTGCGTCACCCTCGACGGCGTCCGGCACGCCTTCCACCGCGCCGGCGACTGGATCGGCCGCGACGGCGACGCCTGGCAGGTACGGGACCACGACCCGGTGGCCGCGTCCCTCAGCCGCTCCGCGCACGCCGGCGCCGACTCCCTCACCGCGCCGATGCCGGGCACGGTGACCGTGGTCAAGGTGGCCGTCGGCGACGAGGTGGCCGCCGGGCAGAGCCTGCTGGTGGTGGAGGCGATGAAGATGGAGCACGTCATCTCCGCCCCGCACGCCGGCACGGTCGCCGAACTGGACGTGACTGCGGGCACGACGGTCGCGATGGACCAGGTGCTCGCCGTGATCGCACCGCACGACGACGAAGGGGTGGTGGCTCGGTGACCGTGAACTCTCTCCCCATGGTCGTACCGGCTTCCGACCTGCCCGCGCGGGTGCGGATCCACGAGGTCGGCGCGCGCGACGGGCTGCAGAACGAGAAGCGGACCGTGCCGGCCGAGATCAAGGCGGAGTTCATCCGCCGGCTCGCCGACGCGGGTCTGACCACGATCGAGGCGACGAGTTTCGTGCACCCCAAGTGGGTGCCCCAACTGGCCGACGCCGAGCAGCTGTTCCCGATGGTCAGCGACATGGAAGGGGTCGCGCTCCCGGTCCTGGTTCCGAACCGGCGCGGCCTGGAGCGGGCGCTGTCCCTCGGCGCCGACCGGGTCGCCGTCTTCGCCAGCGCCACCGAGTCCTTCGCGAAGGCCAACCTCAACCGCACGCTGGACGAGTCGCTGGCGATCTTCGAGCCGGTGGTGCGGCAGGCCAAGGACAGCGGCGTGCATGTGCGCGGCTATGTGTCCATGTGCTTCGGCGACCCCTGGGAGGGCGCCGTCCCGCTGCACCAGGTGGCCCGCGTCTGCACGGCCCTGAGGGACATGGGCTGCGACGAGCTGAGCCTGGGCGACACGATCGGCGTGGCCACCCCGGGCCATGTGCACGAACTGCTCAATCTGCTGAACGAGAAGGGCGTGCCGACGAACGTGATCGGCGTGCACTTCCACGACACCTACGGCCAGGCGCTCGCGAACACCTACGCGGCCCTGGAACACGGCGTGACGACCATCGACGCGTCCGCCGGGGGCCTCGGCGGCTGCCCGTACGCGAAGTCCGCCACCGGCAACCTCGCCACCGAGGACCTCGTCTGGATGCTGCAGGGCCTCGGCATCGAGACCGGGGTCGACCTCGGCCGTCTGACCGCCACCAGCGTGTGGATGGCCGCCCATCTGGACCGGCCCAGCCCGTCCCGTACCGTCCGCGCTCTCTCCCACAAGGACCAGTGATCAGCATGGACCACCGTCTCAGCCCCGAGCTGGAGGAACTCCGCCGTACGGTGGAGGAGTTCGCGCACGACGTGGTGGCGCCCAAGATCGGCGACTTCTACGAGCGGCACGAGTTCCCGTACGAGATCGTCCGCGAGATGGGCCGCATGGGCCTGTTCGGGCTGCCGTTCCCGGAGGAGTACGGCGGCATGGGCGGCGACTATCTGGCGCTCGGCATCGCCCTGGAGGAACTGGCCAGGGTCGACTCGTCGGTGGCGATCACCCTGGAGGCGGGTGTCTCGCTGGGCGCGATGCCACTGCACCTGTTCGGCACGGAGGAGCAGAAACGCGCGTGGCTGCCCCGCCTGTGCGCGGGTGAGATGCTCGGTGCCTTCGGTCTGACGGAGCCGGACGGCGGCAGCGACGCGGGCGCGACCCGCACCACGGCCCGCCTCGACCCGGACACGAACGAATGGGTGATCAACGGTACGAAGTGCTTCATCACCAACTCGGGGACGGACATCACGGGGTTGGTGACGGTCACGGCGGTGACGGGGCGCAAGCCGGACGGCAGGCCGCAGATCTCGGCGATCATCGTCCCGTCCGGCACCCCGGGCTTCACGGTGGCGGCGCCCTACTCGAAGGTCGGCTGGAACGCCTCCGACACCCGCGAGCTCTCCTTCCAGGACGTGCGCGTCCCGGCCGCCAACCTGCTCGGCGAGGAGGGCCGCGGCTACGCCCAGTTCCTGCGCATCCTGGACGAGGGCCGGATCGCCATCGCGGCCCTCGCCACCGGCCTGGCCCAGGGCTGCGTGGACGAGTCGGTGAAGTACGCCAAGGAGCGCCACGCCTTCGGCAGGCCCATCGGCGCCAACCAGGCCATCCAGTTCAAGATCGCCGACATGGAGATGAAGGCCCACACGGCCCGTCTGGCCTGGCGCGACGCCGCCTCCCGGCTGGTCGCGGGCGAACCCTTCAAGAAGGAGGCGGCCCTGGCCAAGCTGTACTCCTCCACCGTCGCCGTGGACAACGCCCGCGACGCCACCCAGATCCACGGCGGCTACGGCTTCATGAACGAGTACCCGGTGGCGCGCATGTGGCGCGACTCCAAGATCCTGGAGATCGGCGAGGGCACGAGCGAGGTGCAGCGGATGCTCATCGCACGGGAGTTGGGGCTGGTGGGCTAGTGCCCCGGCAGGCAACGTTTGCCCGTCAAGGAGCGGCGTCCGGTGCGTGCTCTGGGGGTCCCCCGGCCGAAGGCTGGGGGAGTGCCGGGTGCAAGTCCTCGTACTGGATGTACGTGGGCTTGTGCCCGGTGCGGCGAGAGTGCGTGCCGGGCGTCGCGACGGGGCGAACGTTGCCTGTTGGGGCACTGGCTTCCGCCTGCGTCGGGCCGGCCGAGAGAGCGGCGGTGATCCGGGCCGTGCAGCGGGTGAGCGGCAGGGTGCCGGCGAAGAGTGCGGTGGCGAAGCCGCTGCGCTCCAGGCTGTCGTGCGGGTCCCGGGTGGCGGCGCGCAGCCGGGCCGCTGCCGTCGCCGTCATGCCGTGCTCCGGCGCCGGAGGGTGTCGTGGAGGCGGTCGATGAGGTGGCCCTTGCGTTCGACGGTGAGATCGAAGTAGGCGGCGCTGTGCGGGGAGCGGCACACGCGGCGCACGGCGTCCTTGGCGGCCTGTTTGCGCGCGACCGCGTCCGCGGACAGGGCAAGGAGCGTCCGGTCGAGGTCCGGATGGCCGAGGACGTACGACCGCAGCCGCTCGCCGGACAGCCCGGCGCGGCCAGCCGGGGGCGCGGAGCCGAGGAGTTCCAGGAAGACGCGGTTGCTCAGTCCGTCGTGGTCCTCGTGGGTGCGGGCGCCGGCGAACTCCGGCACGAAGTCGGTGACGTCGTTGAACAGCTGGCTGGCCAGGCCGAGTTGGCGCATGGCCTCCTTCAGGGTGTCGCGCTCGTCCGCGACGACGCGCAGGGCCGCCAGCGCCGCGTCGAGCGGCATCCGGAACAGGGTGCCCGTCTTCAGCGCGGCCATCGACTCCCAGAAGCCGACCCGCTGCTCGTGCGGCGCCTCGGCCAGCTCGGCCCGGGTGCGGGGTGAGCGGGTGGCGATGTCGACGGCCTGTCCCCGGAAGCCGTCGGCCACCGATCCGAGCAGGCTGCCGACGACGGCCGGGTCGGCCGCGTGTGTCAGCGCGGCCGCGATCAGCCAGGAGCCGGTGTTGACGGCGAGCGGCACACCGTGGGTGGTGTGGAGCGCGGGTTCGCCGTAGCGGACGGCGCTGCCGTCCTGCACGTCGTCGAGCGCGACGGCGGCCTTCAGCAGCACGCGGACGGCGACGGCGGCCCGGCGGACCGCGCCGAACCCGTAGTCCCCGGCGTCCTGCTGTGCGGGGCCGCCGAATCCGCGGTAGTTGCGGTAGGCCCAGTAGACCATCGAGGGCCGCAGCGGTCGCCGGCCTCCGGGCGCTCCGGGAGCGGGCCGCAGGGCCTCCTGGCCCACCTTGGAGCCGACGGCGTCGGCGACCGGCCCGTGGAGTGCGCGCGCGAGGGCGGCGTCGTGGACGGATCCGGCCGCACCGGACGGCGCCGGGCCCAGCCTCGCGAGAAACCGGTCCAGGTCCGCCTCCAGGAGTGCGGCGTCCGTGCGGACCACCGCCTCCACCTGCACGTCCGACATCGTCGTCACACCCACCCCCGGCCGTCTCGAACCGCTCCGCACAGGAGCCGACACACGACCGAACGTAGCGGGACATGATCGGAACTGCCAGAAAAACGAGGGGAGTTGAAGGGGCGGACCACGCAACTTGACCGGATTTGTTTCCCTACCCGGTCCGCGCCGGCCGCCCCGCTCCCTGGACAACAACAAAGGTTAGGCTAACCTACCTTCGAACCTGTCCGGCGGGCGCTTCGCCCCGTTCGAAAGCAGTCATACCCATGCCCCTTGCCCCTGCCACCCACCTCACCCGCCGCGGCCTCCTCGCCGCCGGCGGCGCCGTCGGACTCGGTGCCGCGCTCGCCGCCTGCGGGGACGGCAAGGCCAAAGACAGTGGCTCCGGCAAGGGCACGACGGCCGCCCGGTCCGGGCCCTGGTCCTTCCAGGACGACCGCGGCACGACCGTGAGGCTCGACAAGGTCCCCGCGCACATCGTCGCCTTCACCGGCGTCGGCGCCGCGCTCCACGACTACGGCATCCAGGTCAAGGGCGTCTTCGGTCCGACGACGACCAAGGACGGCACGGCAGACGTACAGGCCGGCGACATGGACGTCAGCAAGGTGACGGTCCTCGGCAACGCCTGGGGCCAGTTCAACATCGAGAAGTACGCCTCGCTCGCGCCGGACGTGCTGATCACGACGATGTTCGACGGCGCCGGCACCCTCTGGTACGTCCCCGAGGAGTCGAAGAAGAAGATCGCCCAGCTGGCGCCCGGCATCGGCATCTCCGTCTACGACCGCCGGCTCACCCGGCCGCTGCAGCGCATGTGGGACCTGGCCGAATCGCTCGGCGCGGACATGAAGGCCGCCAGGGTGACCGACGCCAAGAAGCGGTTCGAGGCCGCGGCCGCCCGGCTGCGGGCCGCGGCCAAGGCCAAGCCCGGCCTCAAGGTGATGGCCGGCAGCGCGAGCGACCAGCTGTTCTACGTCTCCGGCACCAACCTCTCCGTCGACCTGGAGTACTTCAAGGCCCTCGGCGTGAACTTCGTCGAGCCGCCGGAGAGCGCCAAGAAGCAGGGCGGTGGCTGGTACGAGTCGCTGAGCTGGGAGAACGTCGACAAGTACCAGGCCGACATCATCATGCTGGACGACCGCTCGTCCGCCATCCAGCCGGCCGGCATCACCAAGCCGACATGGAAGAAGCTGCCCGCGGTGAAGGCGGGTCAGGTCATCGCCCGGTCGCCCGAACCGATCCTCTCGTACGACAAGTGCGTGCCGCTGCTCACGAACTTGGCCGAGGCCTTGGAGAAGGCGAAGAAGGTTAGCTGAGGAGCCCCCCATGACGACGGCCGTAGCCGCCCCGTTCCGATTCTTCTCCCTGCACGTTGTACGGACCCGGCGGCTGGGGCCGTCGCTCGTCCGCGTCACCTTCGGCGGAGCCGATCTGCACGCCTTCCACTCCCTCGGGCGCGACCAGTCCCTGTCGCTGTTCCTGCCGCCCCCGGGCCGGCCCGAGCCCGTCGTGCCCCTGGATCTGGGGGACGGATGGTGGCAGGCCTGGCGGGAACTGCCCGACGACGTACGGGCCGTGATGCGGTCGTACACGCTCCGCTCCCTGCGCCGCTCCCCCGACGAGATCGACATCGACTTCGCCCTGCACACCCCGGCCGGCCCCGCCTCCCGCTGGGCCTCCCGCGCCACCCCGGGCGACCGGGTGCTGCTGCTCGGGCCCGCCGTCGCCGACAACCGTGCCATTCGCTTCCGCCCGCCCGAGGACACCGACCTCGTCGTCCTGTGGGGCGACGCGACCGCCGTACCGGCCGCGACGGCCATCCTGGAGTCCCTTCCGGCCGGCACCCGCGTCCGGGCCTGGCTGGAGGTGCCGGACGCCGGTGACATCCAGGACGTGCGCACGGAGGCGGACGCGGAGATCACGTGGCTCGTACGGCACGACGGGACCCCCATGGCCGTCGACGCCGTACGAGCCGCCCGACTGCCACCGGCCGAGCGGCCCTACGTATGGATCGCGGGTGAGTCCGGGCAGGTCAAGGCGTTGCGGCGGCACTTCGTCGGCGAGCGCGGGGTGGACCGGCGGAGGGTGACCTTCGTCGGGTACTGGCGGCAGGGGATGACCGAGGAGCAACTGCGGGCCGCGGAGTAACTCGCCCGGCCCGGCAGCCCCTTGGGCGTGACTGCTGTCACGGTCGAGGCATGCCTTGATCCAGAAAACTTAGGTTAGGCTAACCTAAGTTGAACGGCTTCCGTTCGAACCCCCCGCACGGACCGTCCCCTCGGAGGACCCCCACATGCGCTCGCACCTGCTCAATGGCCTCACCGCGGAGCACTACCGCAGCTCCGTGACCGAAGGAGTCGAGCGGGTGGCGGCCAAACTCGCCACCACCGGCCGTCCGTTCACCGGCGTCACCGTCGACGCCCTCTCTCCCCGGATCGACGCCATCGACCTGGACCGCCCGCTCGGCGACACCGCCGCCGTCCTGGACGAGCTGGAGGACGTGTACCTCCGCGACGCGGTCTACTTCCACCACCCCCGCTACCTCGCCCACCTCAACTGCCCCGTCGTCATCCCCGCGGTGCTCGGCGAGGCCGTGCTCTCGGCCGTCAACTCCTCCCTCGACACCTGGGACCAGTCGGCCGGCGGCACCCTCATCGAGCGCAAGCTCATCGACTGGACGGCCGCCCGGATCGGTCTCGGACCCGCCGCCGACGGCGTGTTCACCTCCGGCGGCACCCAGTCCAACCTCCAGGCGCTGCTGCTGGCCCGGGAGGAGGCGAAGCCAGGGCGGGCAGGGTGGGAGGAAGGGGCTCCCCTCGCGAAACTGCGGATCTTCGCCTCCGAGGCCAGCCACTTCAGCGTGCAGAAGTCCGCAAAACTTTTGGGCCTCGGCCAGGATGCGGTCGTCCCCGTCCCCGTCGGCCACGACAAGCGGCTGCAGGCCGTCGCCCTCGCCCATGAGCTGGAGCGCTGCCGGCGCGACGGGCTGGTCCCGATGGCGGTCGTCGCCACCGCCGGCACCACCGACTTCGGCTCGATCGACCCGCTCCCCGAGATCGCCGGGCTGTGCGCCCAGTACGGCGTGTGGCTGCACGTCGACGCGGCCTACGGCTGCGGGCTGCTCGCCTCGCCGAAGTACCGGGACCGCCTCGCCGGCATCGAGCGCGCGGACTCCGTCACGGTCGACTACCACAAGTCCTTCTTCCAGCCGGTGAGTTCGTCCGCGGTCCTGGTGCGGGACGCGGCGACCCTGCGGCACGCCACCTACCACGCCGACTACCTCAACCCGCGCCGCATGGTGAGCGAACGCATCCCCAACCAGGTCGACAAGTCCCTGCAGACCACCCGCCGCTTCGACGCGCTGAAGCTGTGGATGACGCTGCGGGTCATGGGCGCCGACGGCGTCGGCGCGCTCTTCGACGAGGTCTGCGACCTGGCCCACGAGGGCTGGGAACTGCTCGCCGCCGACCCCCGCTTCGACGTCGTCGTCGAGCCCGCCCTGTCCACCCTGGTCTTCCGCTACATCCCGGCGGCCGTCACCGACCCGGCCGAGATCGACCGCGCCAACCTCTACGCCCGCAAGGCCCTGTTCGCCTCCGGTGACGCCGTGGTCGCGGGCACCAGGGTCGGCGGCCGCCACTACCTGAAGTTCACCCTGCTCAACCCCGAGACCACGCCGGCCGACATCGCCGCCGTCCTCGACCTGATCGCCGGCCACGCCGAGCAGTACCTGGGAGAGTCCCTTGACCGCGCTTCCTGAAGCCACCCGTGTTCATGACTTCGTGGGGATCGGGCTCGGCCCCTTCAACCTCGGCCTCGCCTGCCTCACCGAGCCCATCGACGCTCTGGACGGGGTCTTCCTGGACGCCAAGCCGGACTTCGAGTGGCACGCCGGGATGTTCCTGGAGGGCGCCCACCTCCAGACCCCGTTCATGTCGGACCTGGTCACCCTCGCCGACCCGACCTCGCCGTACTCCTTCCTCAACTACCTGAAGGAGAAAGGCAGACTGTACTCGTTCTACATCCGCGAGAACTTCTATCCGCTGCGGGTCGAGTACGACGACTACTGCCGCTGGGCGGCGGGCAAACTCGGCAGCGTCCGCTTCGGCACGACGGTCACCGAGGTGACGTACGAGGACGAGCTGTACGTCGTCCGCACCGAACACGGCGAGACGTTCCGCGGCCGGCACCTGGTCCTCGGCACCGGCACCACCCCCTACGTCCCGCAGGCCTGTCAGGGGCTGGCCGGTGACGGTGTGCTGCACAACTCCCAGTACATGCACCGCAAGGCGGAGCTGCAGGCGAAGAAGTCCATCACGATCGTCGGCAGCGGCCAGAGCGCGGCCGAGATCTACCACGAGCTGCTCGCCGAGATCGACGTCCACGGCTACCAGCTCAACTGGGTCACCCGTTCCCCGCGTTTCTTCCCCCTCGAATACACCAAACTGACCCTGGAGATGACCTCCCCGGACTACATCGACTACTTCCGGGCGCTGCCCGAGGAGACCCGCTACCGGCTGGAGAAGCAGCAGAAGGGCCTGTTCAAGGGCATCAACTCGGACCTGATCGACTCGATCTTCGACCTGCTCTACCGGAAGAACCTCACCGGCCCCCTGCCGACCCGGCTGCTCACCAACTCCACGCTGCGCAGCGCCGCTCACTCGGACGGCGCGTACACCCTGGGCTTCCACCAGGACGAGCAGGACAAGGACTTCGAGATCCGCACCGAGGGCCTGCTGCTGGCCACCGGCTACCACTACGAGCCCCCGGCCTTCCTCGCCCCGATCCGCGACCGCCTGCGCTTCGACGGCCACGGCCGCTTCGACGTCGCCCGCAACTACGCCATCGACGTCACCGGCCGCGGCGTCTTCCTGCAGAACGCCGGCGTCCACACCCACAGCATCACCAGCCCCGACCTGGGCATGGGCGCGTACCGCAACTCGTCCATCGTCCGCGAGCTGCTCGGCACCGAGTACTACCCGGTCGAGAAGACGATCGCCTTCCAGGAGTTCGCCGTATGACCAGCCAGAACCCCACCTTCACCTTCCGCGCCGTCGATCCGCTGCGGGACGCCGGGCTGCTGCACTCCTGGGTCACCCACCCCAAGGCGGCCTTCTGGATGATGCAGGACGCCCGGCTGGAGGACGTCGAGCGGGCGTACATGGAGATCGCGGCGGACGAGCACCATCACGCGCTGTTCGGACTGCGCCACGGGGAACCGGTGTTCCTGATAGAGAGGTACGACCCGGCACACCGGGAGCTCGTCGGACTCCACGAGCCGCTGCCGGGTGACGTCGGCATGCACTTCCTCACCCCGGCGACCGACACCCCCGTCCACGGCTTCACCAGGTCCGTCATCACCGCGATCATGGCCCACCTGTTCACGGACCCGTCGGTGGAGCGCGTCGTGGTCGAGCCGGACGTGCGCAACAAGGCCGTGCACGCCCTGAACGAGGCCGTCGGGTTCGTGCCCGACCGGGAGATCGAGAAGCCGGAGAAGAAGGCACTGCTGAGCTTCTGCACACGGGAACAGTTTTTCGCGGCGACGGGGGTGGCCGTATGAGCCTCGCCGACGCCGTGGCCCACCTCTCCCCCGAGCGCTGGGCGACCGCCAACCGCCTGCTCATACGCAAGGCGCTCGCGGAGTTCGCGCACGAGCGCCTGATCACGCCCGAGGCCCTCGGCGACGGACGGTACGCCGTCTGCAGCGACGACGGTCTCACCGCCTACCGCTTCTCGGCCGTCCGCCGCGCCCTGGACCACTGGCAGGTGGACGCCGGCTCCGTCACCCGGCACCGCGACGGGGCCGACCTCCCCCTGTCCGCCCTGGAGTTCTTCATCGAGCTGAGGGAGTCCCTGGGCCTGAGCGAGGAGATCCTGCCGGTCTACCTGGAGGAGATCTCCTCCACCCTCTCCGGCACCTGCTACAAGCTGACCAAGCCCCGCGTCACCTCCGCGGAGCTCGCCGGGAGCGGCTTCCAGGCGATCGAGACCGGGATGACCGAGGGCCACCCCTGTTTCGTCGCGAACAACGGGCGGCTCGGGTTCGGCGTCCACGAGTACCTGTCGTATGCCCCGGAGACGGCGAGCCCCGTCCGGCTGGTGTGGCTGGCCGCGCACCGCTCGCGGGCCGCGTTCACGGCGGGTACCGGGATCGAGTACGAGTCCTTCCTGCGGGAGGAGCTGGGCGAGGAGGCGCTGGACCGTTTCCGTACGCTCCTCACCGACCAGGGCCTGGACCCCGCCGACTACCTCCTCATCCCGGTCCACCCCTGGCAGTGGTGGAACAAGCTCTCCGTCACCTTCGCCGCCGAGGTGGCCCGCCGGCATCTGGTCTGCCTCGGCGAGGGCGACGACGAGTACCTGGCCCAGCAATCCATCCGGACGTTCTTCAACGCGAGCGCCCCCCACAAGCACTACGTCAAGACGGCCCTGTCCGTCCTCAACATGGGCTTCATGCGCGGGCTGTCGGCCGCCTACATGGAGGCCACCCCGGCGATCAACGACTGGCTGGCCCAGCTGATCGAGAGCGACCCCGTGCTGAAGTCGACGGGCCTGACGATCATCCGCGAACGCGCGGCCGTCGGTTACCGCCACCTGGAGTACGAGCAGGCCGCCGACCGCTACTCGCCGTACCGCAAGATGCTGGCCGCGCTGTGGCGGGAGAGCCCCGTGCCCTCCCTCGGGGAGGGCGAGTCCCTCGCCACCATGGCCTCCCTCCTCCACGTGGACCACACCGGCGCCTCCTTCGCGGGCGCGCTGATCACCCGCTCGGGCCTGCCGCCGACGGAGTGGCTGCGCCGCTACCTGCGCGCCTACTACACCCCGCTCCTGCACAGCTTCTACGCCTACGACCTCGTCTTCATGCCCCACGGCGAGAACGTGATCCTGGTCCTGAAGGACGGGACGGTACAGCGGGCGGTCTACAAGGACATCGCCGAGGAGATCGCGGTCATGGACCCGGACGCGGTCCTGCCCCCTGAGGTGCGCCGGATCCGCGTCGATGTCCCGGACGACAGGAAACTCCTGTCCCTCTTCACGGACGTCTTCGACTGCTTCTTCCGCTTCCTGGCCGCGCACCTCGCCGCCGAGGGGATCCTGGAGGAGACCGCCTTCTGGCGCACGGTCGCGGAGATCACCCGCGAGTACCAGCAGTCGAACCCCGAACTGGCCGACAGATTCCGCCAGTACGACCTGTTCGCCCCCGAGTTCGCCCTGTCCTGCCTGAACCGCCTCCAACTCCGCAACAACCGCCAGATGGTGGACCTCACCGATCCCTCGGGCGCGCTCCAGCTGGTGGGCACCCTGAGGAACCCCTTGGCGGCCTTCTGACGGCCCAGGAATCCCTGATGTCCGAATTGGTCCAGTTTGGCGCAAAGTCTTGCTATTTCACTATTTAAACCGTTTAGCCATCTCACCTGGGACGCGTGACCCAATTCACTTACGAGGCTTCTTAGGACTTTGAAGGACTTGATTTCCGGAGTCCCAAGGGGATTGAGGGCCGCCCGGCAACGGGAGGACAACTAGCCCGGCTAGTACATGGGGCAATTGCCGATTCATTTTCGGTGAATTAACAATGTTCCCGCCGCAGCGCACCGCTAATCGAAATGCAGTGCTGTTTGCCGAAGGGAACCGGCAACTGCGGGTGATCCAATTCTCGAAAAAGGACCGCTCGATGCCCCGTCATGCCCGTAAGCCCTCCTCCCGGACCCCCCGGTTCCTCGCCGCCGGCGCCGCCACCGTCGGCACGTTCGTCCTGGTCTGCACGGCCACGGGCACGGCCCAGGCCGCTGCCGCCACGTCCACCCGCGCGACCACCTACACCGTCCGGGCGGGCGACCACCTGGCGTCGATCGCCCGGTCCCGCCACGTGCCGGGCGGCTGGCAGGCCATCGCGTCGGCCAACCACCTCACCAGCCCCTACACCGTGAGGTCGGGGCAGGTCCTCACCCTGCCCGCCGGGTCGGCCTCGTCCACGCCGGCACCCTCCAGCACGCCGTCGCCCACGAGCGGGACCTACACCAACAACCTGGACGGCTGGATCAAGCAGGCCCTGGCGATCATGGCCAAGAACAATATTCCGGGGACCTACAACGGCATCTACCGCAACGTCATGCGTGAATCCTCCGGCAACCCGAAGGCCATCAACCTCTGGGACTCCAACGCCGTCAAGGGCACCCCGTCCAAGGGCCTGCTCCAGGTGATCCAGCCGACGTTCGACGCGTACCACGTGCCCGGCACCTCGTCGGACATCTACGACCCGGTCGCCAACATCACCGCCGCCTGCAACTACGCCTACCACCGCTACGGCTCGATCGACAACGTCAACAGCGCCTACTGACAGCGGATTTCCCAACGGCCCAACATGCCATTCGGGTCGACAGCCACGCACACTTCACATTGCAACGGCAAAGAACCTGATCACCGGAATGCCGACGCCCCCGACCAGAACAAGTGGACGGGCACCCCGGAGTACGATCCCCGGGGTGCCCGTCCGTGTGTGGTCAGTTCTCAGGCCAGGGGACCTGTGGCGAGCGGTAGTAGGTGATGCCCAGGGCGTCCCAGCGGGGGGCCTGGGCGGCCAGGCGGAGTTTGTAGGTGTTCCAGTTGTGCGTGGCCGCCGGGGACCAGCCCAGTTCGGCCGCGCCCGGGAGGCGGGGGAACGCCATGTACTCGATGTCGGCCGTTGTCCTGAGGGTCTCCGACCACAGGGGGGCCTCCACGCCCTGGATGGCCGAAGCCGGGGCGCCGGGGAGGTAGGTGCCGGGGTTCCAGTCGTACGACCGCTGCACCTCGACGTAACCGGCCCACTTCGTGCCCAGGCCGGTGCTGCTGGTGTACTTCATGTCGAGGTAGACCCGGTCCGCCGGGGACAGGATCAGCCCGGTGCCGTTCTGGGCGGCCTGGACGACCTGGGCCTTCTCGGCCGCGCTCGTGCTGTCCAGGCCCCAGTACTGGGCGAGGGCACCCTTGGCGGGGTGGGCGCCGGTGAGCTGGTGCCAGCCGATGACCGTCTTGCCGTACTTGGCGACGATCGGCTGCACCCGGTCCATGAACTTCACGTAGTCGGCGTGGCTGGTGGAGTGGGCCTCGTCGCCCCCGATGTGGAGGTAGCGGCCGGGGGTGAGCGCGGCCAGCTCCCTGATCACGTCGTCCGCGAAGGTGTACGTGACCTCCTTCGGCACACACAGCGAGCTGAAGCCGACCTGGGTGCCGGTGTACAGCGGGGGTGCCGTGCCGTTGCAGTTAAGCTCGGCGTAGGAGGCGAGGGCCGCGTTGGTGTGGCCGGGCATGTCGATCTCGGGGACGACCTCCAGGTAGCGCGAGGCGGCGTAGGAGACGATCTCGCGGTACTCCGCCTTGGTGTAGTAGCCGCCCTCGCCGCCGCCGACCTCGGTGGAGCCGCCGTAGGTGGCGAGGCGCGGCCAGGAGTCGACCGCGATGCGCCAGCCCTGGTCGTCACTGAGGTGCAGGTGCAGCTCGTTGATCTTGTAGAGGGCCAGCTGGTCGATGTAGCGCTTGACCTGGGCCACGGTGAAGAAGTGCCGGGAGACGTCCAGCATGGCGCCCCGGTAGGAGTAGCGGGGGCGGTCCTCGACGGTGCCGCCCGCGATCTGCCAGGGTCCGGCCTGGGCGCTGTTCTTCTCGACGGCCGCCGGGAGGAGCTGACGCAGCGTCTGGACGCCGTGGAAGAGGCCGGCGGGCGCGCTCGCGGTGATGGTGACACCGGCCGGGTCGCTGTGCAGCCGGTAGCCCTCGGCGCCGAAGTCGCCCTGGGCCAGGTGGAGTCGGATGCCCCCCGTGCCGCCGGCGCCCTGACCGGTGGTGATCGGCAGGGGGTAGCCGGTGGAGGGCCGCAGGATGCCGGTGAGGTAGGCGCCGATCCGGCGGACCTCGGCGGAGTCGTCGACGTGGACGCCGGTCGCCCAGGTGATGCGGTACGGGGCCCCGCCGGGCCGGACCGAGGCGGGCGCGGGGACCACCCGGTCCAGCGGGGTCGGGACGGCCGCCTGCGCCGCGGGGGCCGCGCCGAGGGTGAAGACCCCGGCCGCGGCCAGAAGCAGCAGTGATCCGAGGATTCGGGTCGTCTTGGGAGTCGTGCCGTGGTTCCGTCTCACATGCGCTCCCTTCAGATGTGGTCGAGACCACTCTCCCGCACATCCGGTGAAACAATCCCTCCATGGCGGAAATCATCCAGAAGGACGGCACCTGGGCCTTCGACGGCGATGCCCTGCGGCTCACCCCGGGGCGGGACAAGAGCGTGAGCCCGCTCCGCCGGGACCTGGGAGAACTCGTCGTACCGCTGGGCGCGTTGGCCGGTGTCTCCTTCGAGCAGGGGCGCAGGTCGGGGCGGCTGAGGCTGCGGCTGCGCGACGGCGCCGATCCGCTGACGCAGGCCACCGGCGGCCGGCTCGCCGAGCCGAACGACCCGTACCAGCTGACGGTGGAGTCCGACCGGTACGGCGTCGCCGAGTACTTCGCGGACGAGGTGCGCAACGCGCTCGTGCTGGACGGGGTTTCACCGGAGCCGGTCGCCGAGTACCTGCTGCCGGGGCCGCCGCTGCCGGTGTCGGCCGCCGCCGGGGACGGCACGGCGAGCTTCGACGGGGAGCGGGTGCGGCTGGAGTGGAACTGGAAGACGGAGGACGCCAAGTCCTCCGGCGGCCCCCGCACGATCGCCCTCGCTGACGTCACCGGCGTGGAGTGGCAGCCCGCGGCGGGTCTGGAGAACGGCCATCTGCGCTTCCTGGTGCGCGGCGCCCCGGTGACGGCGCCGCCCAAGTACGACCCGAACGCGGTCGAGCTGTGGGGGTTCAAGAAGGACCCGCTGATGGCGCTGGTGGCGGCCGCCGTGCAGGCCCGGCTGCCGCATCCGGCGGCGGGGGCGGTCGTACGGGACGACGAGCGGCCGCGGCTCACCAGGGTGCCGGAGCCCGCTCGGGACGACCACGACGTCCTGTTGCGCCGCCTGCGCGAGCTGGGCGAACTGCACCGCGACGGGGTGCTGACCGCCGAGGAGTTCGCCCTGGCCAAGCAGGCGGTCCTCAAGCGCCTGTGAGAGCGCGTGCGAGAGTGCTGGTGAGGACCGCCCGCGGCGGGGCCCGGGGGGTTACCTGGCCGTGCGGGACACCGTGAAGTGGTCGATGCGGTCGCCGGTCTCGGCGATGCCCGACACCTTCAGCGTGGTCTGGCGGCCCTTCGGCGCGGGGGTGACGTCCACGCGCAGGAAGGAATAGTTGAGGTAGCGCACCCGGGACCAGGTGACGGTCTCGTCGACCTTGCCGTCCTTGGTGTTGATGAAGGACGCGACCGAGTCGACCTCGTGCTCGTGGCCCTCGTAGGAGTCGGGGGCGCTGAACGCGTACAGGCTGCGGCCTGCCGCTCCGGCGGTGACGTAGACCACACCCTCGGTCTCGGGGTACGCCGTCCCGCCGATCGGGAGCTTCTTGGTGACCTGGCCGCCCTTGATCACGTCGGTGCGCTCGTACTGGTGGTTGTGGCCGTTGATGACCAGGTCGACCTGGTACTTCTCGAACAGCGGCACCCACTCCTGGCGCACGCCCCCCTCCGAGGCGTGCGCCGTGGAGGTGCAGTACGCGCAGTGGTGAAAGAAGACGACGATGAAGTCGATGTCGTCCCGGGCCCGCAGGCTCTTCAGCCGGGCCTCGAACCACTTGGTCTGGGTTCCACCCGATATGCCCAGGTTCGCCGGGATCTCGAAGGAGACGTCGTTGGGGTCCAGCGAGATGACCGCGGTGTTGCCGTGGACGAAGGAGTAGACGCCGGGCAGGTTCTTCGCGTCCGGGCCGTTGCCGGGGAGGGTCCAGCGGGCCTCCTCGCCGCCGTAGCCGTTGGGCGAGTACCAGGCCTCCATGTCGTGGTTGCCGTACGACACCATCCACGGCACGGACTTGGCGACCGACTCGGTCTGGTACAGGAACTGGTCCCAGGTGCGCGCGTCGAAGCCCGTGTCGGTGGCCTTGCCCTGGCCGGCTGGGTCGCCGTACGCGATGTCGCCGGCGTGCAGGTGGAAGGCCGGGTTCTGGCCGAGGATCAGGCTGTCGTTGGCGAGGGCGTGGTAGCTGACACCCTGGTCGCCGAAGGCGGTGAAGGTGAACGGCGCCTTGTGGGCGGGGGCGGTGGTGAAGGTGCCCAGGGTGCCCAGCAGATGCCGCTCGGCCGGGTCGAAGCCCTCGTGGCCGACGCCGTAGTAGTAGGTCCTGCCCGGGCGCAGGTGGGTGAGCTGGGCGTGCAGGTAGTACTGCGTGTGGTCGCCGCTCGCGCCGACGCCGGCCGGGGTGTAGAGGCTGCGGACCTCGGCCTCGATCCTGCGGGAGAGGTCCCACGGGTGCGCGCCGATGCGGATGAACGGCTTCTTCACGGCGACCGGGACCTGCCAGGAGACCGTCATCTCCGTGCGCGGGTCACTGCCGTAGGCGAGGTGGCGGCCGAAGGGGGCGACGAGGGCGCCGTCGACCGTCTCGGTGGCCGGGGCGGAGCCCTGCGTCGGCACGGCCGCCTGGGCGGTGGCGCCCGGCACGAACGCGCCACCCGCGACAGCGCCGAGCGTGACGGCGCCGCCCCTGATCAGGTTGCGCCGGGAGAATCTGGCGCGCAGGTACTCGTGCTGCTCGGCCATGCTCATGCGCGCGGCCAGCTTCTCGGGTACTCCCATACGAGGAATGTCCATGGCGTCTGAAAATGGTCCACATCTTCAACGAGACGCAGGCCACAGGATGGACGCCGCGCGAACAAAGATCCACGGGGCCCCGAACCCGGGGTTACCCGAAATCGGGCAGGATTCTTGCGAAACCGGCGCCGGTACCCCAGGATCTACCGGGTGCACGACGAACTCGTTGATCATCTGACGCGCTCCACGCCCCTCGCCAGGGGCGAGGCGCTGCGGGTGATCCAGGACGTGCTCGCCTACTTCGACGAGTCGACGGAGGACTACGTCCGTCGCCGCCACCGTGAGCTGCAGGCCCAGGGCCTGGTGAACACGGAGATCTTCGAACGGATCGCGGCGGACCTCAAGTACCGAGCGGTGGCACCGCCCGAGCTGACCCTCAGGCAGCTGCGCCGCATCGTCTACGGCTAGGAATACCTATACATGTGCGGAATTGTCGGATACATCGGGAAGCGTGACGTCGCCCCTCTCCTCCTGGAGGGCCTGCAGCGGCTGGAGTACCGCGGCTACGACTCCGCGGGCATCGTCGTCAGCTCCCCGAAGACGCCCGGTCTGAAGATGGTCAAGGCCAAGGGCCGGGTGCGCGACCTGGAGGCCAAGGTCCCGGCGCGCTTCAAGGGCACCACCGGCATCGCCCACACCCGCTGGGCCACCCACGGCGCCCCCTCCGACGTCAACGCCCACCCGCACATGTCGGCCGACAACAAGGTCGCCGTCGTGCACAACGGCATCATCGACAATGCCGCCGACCTGCGCCGCAAGCTGGAGGCGGACGGCGTCGAGTTCCTCTCCGAGACCGACACCGAGGTCCTCACCCACCTCATTGCCCGCTCCACCGCCGAGAAGCTGGAGGACAAGGTCCGCCAGGCGGTACGGGTGATCGAGGGCACGTACGGCATCGCCGTGCTGCACGCCGACTTCCCCGACCGGATCGTGGTGGCCCGCAACGGCTCCCCGGTCGTCCTCGGCATCGGCGAGAAGGAGATGTTCGTCGCCTCCGACATCGCCGCCCTGGTCATGCACACCCGCCAGATAGTGACCCTGGACGACGGCGAGATGGCCACCCTCAAGGCCGACGACTTCCGCACCTACACCACCGAGGGCACGCGCACCACCGCCGAGCCCACCACGGTGGAGTGGGAGGCCGAGTCGTACGACATGGGCGGCCACGACACCTACATGCACAAGGAGATCTTCGAGCAGGCCGACGCCGTGGACCGCGTGCTGCGCGGCCGCATCGACGACCGCTTCTCCACCGTGCACCTCGGCGGCCTCAACCTGGACGCCCGCGAGGCCCGGCAGATCCGCCGCGTGAAGATCCTCGGCTGCGGCACCTCGTACCACGCGGGCATGATCGGCGCCCAGATGATCGAGGAGCTGGCCCGCATCCCCGCCGACGCCGAGCCGGCCTCCGAGTTCCGCTACCGCAACGCGGTCGTCGACCCCGACACCCTGTACGTCGCCGTCTCCCAGTCCGGTGAGACGTACGACGTCCTCGCCGCCGTGCAGGAGCTGAAGCGCAAGGGCGCCCGGGTCTTCGGCGTCGTCAACGTGGTCGGCTCGGCGATCGCCCGCGAGGCGGACGCCGGCATCTATGTCCACGCCGGCCCCGAGGTCTGCGTGGTCTCCACCAAGTGCTTCACCAACATGACGGTCGCCTTCGCGCTGCTGGCCCTCCACCTGGGCCGCACCCGTGACCTCTCGGTCCGCGACGGCAAGCGGATCATCGAGGGCCTGCGCAAGCTGCCCGAGCAGATCACCGAGATCCTCAAGCAGGAGGAGCGGATCAAGGAGCTGGCCGAGCTGTACGCCGACGCCCGCTCGATGCTCTTCATCGGCCGCGTGCGGGGCTACCCGGTGGCCCGCGAGGCCTCCCTGAAGCTCAAGGAGGTCTCCTACATCCACGCCGAGGCCTACCCCGCCTCCGAGCTGAAGCACGGCCCGCTGGCCCTGATCGAGCCGGCCCTGCCCACGGTCGCGATCGTCCCCGACGACGACCTGCTGGAGAAGAACCGCGCGGCCCTGGAGGAGATCAAGGCCCGCAGCGGCAAGATCCTCGCGGTGGCCCACCAGCACCAGGAGAAGGCCGACCAGACGATCGTCGTCCCGAAGAACGAGGACGAGCTCGACCCCATCCTGATGGGCATCCCCCTCCAGCTCCTCGCCTACCACACGGCGAAGGCCCTGGGCCGGGACATCGACAAGCCGAGGAACCTCGCCAAATCGGTGACGGTGGAGTAGCGAATTCCACGCGCCGACCGAAGCGACAATCGAGCAACCCCCGCGGCGAGCAACCACGTCCGCGAGAGCGGTGCCGGTTCAGGCGCAAAGAACGGACCCCCACGTGTGCCACCATCCACGTGGGGGTCCGTTCCGTGCTGCTCGGATCAGCCGGCGGCCGTCACCCCCCGGCCAGCAGCACGCCCCGGAAGAGCCGTCGGCCAGTGAGCGAGCGCGGCCGTCGCGGCGTACCAGGCCACGGCACCGGACACCGCGGCGACCCAGCCACCCACCTTGGCCAGAGACGAGCTGTCGGCGAAGGCCGCGACGGCCAGCACCAGCATCGCCAGGAACAGCAGCCCGTGCATGACCTGACCGAGGCTGTCCCCGCCCGCGAGGGTCAGGGTGAGCGCCACCAGGGCGAAGAGGAGCAGGAAGAGCCCGGCCGCGTTGGCGGAGGAATGACCGCCGACCGCCCAGGTGAACCACAGCGCGCCGAGGGCCGCGAAGCCCGTGCCGGAAACGCCGTCGCCACCACGGAAGGCCAGCAGGCCGACCAGGAACAGAGCAACTCCGCCCACGTAGTGGGCCACTGACACGGCATCGGACGCGGCCACACCGTGGATCACGCCTGTCGTACCGAGACCGAACGCCAACAGGGTGATTCCCAGGGCGAGTCGGCCAACCACCGTAGTACTTCCGTTGTCCACGGCGGGCTCCCTTCATGCTGTGCTGTTGCGCGGGTGACCGATATATGCCCTTCACAAGGGCACAAACCACCTCTACGCGCGAGTAGTTTCGCGCTGCACAAAGGGAGTTGACGGGGCCTGGGATGTTCAGGGGATGACGATCACGGGCCGCTGCGCCCGCTTGGCGAGCCGCCCCGCGACGGAGCCGAAGATGCGGCCGACGATGCCGTGCGTGGAGCCGACGACGATCGCGTCCGCCTCGTACTCCCGTCCCACCTCTTCGAGTTCGTGGCAGATGTCACCGCCCCGCTCGACCAGGATCCACGGCACCTCGGCCAGATAGTCGGCGCACGCCAGCTCGAGGCCGAGGACCTCGGTGCGGTGGTCCGGCACGTCCACGAAGACGGGCGGCTCACAGCCGGCCCACACGGTGGTGGGCAGCCGGTTGGCGACATGGACGATGATCAGGCCCGAGTGCGAGCGGTGGGCCATGCCGATGGCGTAGGCGAGGGCGCGCTCACTGGAGGTGGAGCCGTCGAAGCCGACGACGACTCCGTGCCGGAAGGCTGGGTCGCATGAGGGGCGTGGCTCTTCCGCCGCCAGGGGATCGGCCGCCGTGGGGTCGGCGACCGGCCGCTTGCGGTCCGCGGGTTCGAAGAATTCGTGACCGGCCATGGCTGTCTCGGCGTTGTGATCCTTTATGGGTGGGGGACGACAGTGTGTGCGGAACTGTGTCACGGAGCTGTGTCCGGGAAACATCTTCCCAACCCCATACCCCCAAGGGTACGGCGGCACGCCTCCCGAGCCCAGATCCCGCGCACGCTCCGTAAGCGGTCCCCCGATGTCTGTAGGGGTTCACCGGAGCATGCACGAGCGGCGCCCGTAACGCAATGGTTGCTGCCCCGTACAGGCGGTTTGCACGGGATTCACAGAAGTACGGCCGGTGACCGACCGGTCGAACGGGCGTTGAACCGGCTGAGCCACCACCCAGGGAGTACGCGTCATGCCCGGTCATCGATCCACCTCCGCGCCGCCGTCCGCGCCGGACACCGTGAGCGACGTGATCCGCTGGGCCGTCTTCAGCTGCGTGCTCGTCCCCGTGGTCCTGGTCTGGTACGGCACCTCGCTGGCCGGCGCGACGGGCGCCGCCCTCGGCCTGGCCGCCGTCACGGCCGCGTGCCGCTTCCTGCTGCGCCGGTCGGAGCGGTGTGCAGCGCGTTGCGGCGTGCAAAGAGGCGGACGTCACACCCGTCGGCGGACACCGGTCGACTGACCTGTTTCCGTACCCTCGAACGCTTCTTTTCAGCCAACTTCTGAATGTCGACCAAGAGGGGCCCCGACCACCCCCCAACCCCCGTTCGACCTGCACGGAAAGGGTCCACGGGCGGCTGCGCACCCTACGCGGTTTGGCCACTGCGACAAGGCGCACTTCCCTGCGCGCTCCGCGAGTGCAACGCTTCGTGATCGAATGCTTCACGCCAAGTTGTCATGTCGACAATCTCGGGCGTGTGGAACTGGTCACCGTCAGACCGCGGGAACCAGTAGATTCGATCTTGACTGTCTTTACGGCGGGGGACTCGTGCAGGACCGAGGGGAAACGTGCAGGAGCGACACAACCGAGGAGCCGCGACCACCGAGGGGGGCTTAGCAGTATGAGCCACGACTCCACTGCCGCGCCGGAAGCCGCGGCCCGGAAACTCTCCGGGCGACGCCGCAAGGAGATCGTCGCGGTGCTGCTGTTCAGCGGCGGCCCCATCTTCGAGAGTTCCATCCCGCTGTCGGTGTTCGGGATAGACCGCCAGGACGCCGGCGTGCCGCGCTACCGGCTGCTGGTGTGCGCCGGCGAGGAGGGTCCGCTGCGGACCACCGGGGGCCTGGAACTCACCGCGCCGCATGGACTGGAGGCGATCTCACGCGCCGGGACGGTCGTCGTACCGGCCTGGCGGTCGATCACCGCGCCACCACCGGAGGAGGCGCTCGACGCGCTGCGCCGGGCGCACGAGGAGGGTGCCCGCATCGTCGGGCTGTGCACCGGCGCCTTCGTCCTCGCGGCGGCGGGCCTGCTGGACGGCCGCCCGGCGACGACCCACTGGATGTACGCGCCGACGCTGGCCAAGCGCTATCCGTCGGTGCACGTCGATCCGCGCGAGCTGTTCGTGGACGACGGTGACGTCCTGACGTCGGCGGGTACGGCGGCCGGAATCGATCTCTGTCTCCACATCGTGCGGACGGACCACGGCAACGAGGCGGCCGGCGCGCTGGCCCGCCGCCTGGTGGTCCCACCGCGCCGGTCGGGCGGCCAGGAGCGCTATCTCGACCGGTCTTTACCGGAGGAGATCGGCGCCGACCCGCTCGCCGAGGTCGTCGCCTGGGCGCTGGAACACCTCCACGAGCAGTTCGACGTGGAGACCCTGGCGGCACGCGCCTACATGAGCCGCCGCACGTTCGACCGCCGGTTCCGCTCGCTGACCGGCAGCGCGCCGCTGCAGTGGCTGATCACCCAGCGGGTGCTGCAGGCACAGCGGCTGCTGGAGACGTCGGACTACTCGGTGGACGAGGTCGCGGGCCGCTGCGGCTTCCGCTCACCGGTGGCCCTGCGCGGGCACTTCCGCCGCCAGCTCGGCTCGTCCCCCGCCGCCTACCGGGCCGCCTACCGGGCCCGCAGGCCGCAGGGCGAGAAGCCGGCCGACGCGGAGCCGGCGCTGTCGCCCTCCGGCCAGCCGGGCCCGCCCACGGGCCTCGCGGGCCCCGGACCGGTGGGCCACGCACCCGTGCTGCACCCGGACCGGGACAGCGGGGTACCGATACAGAGCCGCCGCACGGCGGCGGGCGCGGTGGGACTGCTGCCGGGACCGCGGCCCGGTAGCTGAGCGGGATCCGGTCGCTGAGCGGGAGGGGGCGAGCACAGCTCGCCCCCTTCTTCGGCGAGCTCGGCACCGGCACAGGGCGCCACAAATGTTCAGGTCCGCCTTAGGGTGGTCGCATGAACGATCGCATGGTGTGGATCGACTGCGAGATGACCGGCCTCTCGCTGTCCGACGACGCGCTCATCGAGGTGGCCGCCCTCGTCACCGACTCCGAGCTGAACGTACTCGGCGAGGGGGTGGACATCGTCATCCGCCCGCCGGACCAGGCGCTGGAGACGATGCCGGAGGTGGTGCGTCAGATGCACACCGCGTCCGGGCTGCTCGCCGAGCTCCCGAACGGCACGACACTCCAGGACGCCGAGGAGCGGGTCCTCGCCTATGTGAGGGAGTACGTGAAGGAGCCCGGCAAGGCCCCGCTGTGCGGCAACTCCGTCGGCACCGACCGCGGCTTCCTGCTGCGGGACATGCCGACCCTGGAGGACTACCTCCACTACCGCATCGTCGATGTCTCGTCGATCAAGGAGCTGGCCCGCCGCTGGTATCCGAGGGCGTACTTCAACAGCCCGGAGAAGAACGGCAACCACCGGGCCCTCGCCGACATCCGCGAGTCGATCGCCGAACTGCGCTACTACCGCGAGGCCGTCTTCGTCCCGCAGCCCGGCCCGGACTCCGACACCGCGAAGGCGATCGCCGCCAAGCACGTGCTGCCCGCGCAGTAACGACTCCTCCGCGCCCTTTCGGGGTCCGCTCGGGGACCTGCGCGAAAACCTGTGCGCGAGCACCCCTTCGGACCCTGTAGACTTCTTCTCGGCCGGTCGGGGAAACGACAAGTTCCACCGCCGGTCGTGGTGGGTGTAGCTCAGCTGGTAGAGCACCTGGTTGTGGTCCAGGATGTCGCGGGTTCGAGTCCCGTCACTCACCCTCACCGATCAGCCGGTGACTCCGTCGGAGTCACCGGCTGTTTCGTGTGCGGACCGTCACCTCTCCCGCAGCCGCCCGATGTCCGACACCGGTCCCAGATGATCGAGCTTGTCGGGGTTGGAGACGGCGCGGATCGCCCGGATCCTGCCGTCGGCGATGTCGAGCTCGATGACGCTGGCCACGCGGCCGTCGGCGTCGTGGATCACGCCACCCGGGCGGCCGTTGACCCGGGCCGCCTTGAGGAAGGCACCGAGCTTCCCGACCCGGCGCAGGCCGCCGACCAGCAGCTGCGCGATGGGGCGCGCCTCGGTGATCGACTTCGCGAGCGCCCGCGCCTTGCCGCCGCCGTCGCCCTGGAAGACCACGTCGGGGGCGAGCATGTCGAGCAGCGCGTCCATGTCGCCGCCCTCGGCGGCCGCGAAGAACTTACGGGCGAGCTCCTCGCTCTCCGCCCGCCGCGCCGGGGGCGCCGCGATGTCGGCCACCTGCCCGGCGGGGGCGATGCGCTTTCTGGCGCGGGCGAAGATCTGCCGGCAGTTCGGCTCGGACCTGCCGGTGAGCCGCGCCACCTCCGGGTAGCCGTACCCGAAGACCTCGCGCAGCACGAACACCGCCCGCTCCACCGGGGAGAGGGCCTCCAACAGGACGAGGAACGCCATCGACAGGGAGTCGGAGAGCTCGGCGTGTTCGGCCGGTCCGGGCCGGTCGGCGGATATGACGACCGGCTCGGGCAGCCAGTCGCCCACATAGGTCTCCCGCCGTACGCGCGCCGAGCTCAGGTAGTTGATGCCCAGCCGCGTCACCGAAGTGGTCAGGTACGCCTTCAGGTTCTCGACCGTGGTCCCGGCCTGGCGTGCCCGGGTCAGGCCGAGGAAGGCGTCCTGCACGATGTCCTCGGCGTCGCCCACGGATCCGGTCATCCCGTAGGCGATGGAGAACAGCAGCGACCGGTATCCGTCCGCGTCCGTCTCCCTGACTGATCCCACCACGGAGTCCCCCCTCCGAAGATCGCCACGACGTCCAGCAGGGTATCCGAGAGGTACGACACCGCGGTCCCGTCCGCATCGCACCCCACCGTCGTCACGACGACGCCCGCGCCACCAGTTCCGTCGGCAGCACCGCGTGCCGGCGCTCCAGCCCCCGGGACGCGGGTGGGCGGCGGTCGGCGATCTCCGTGAGGAGCAGGTCGATCATGGCGCGGCCCATCTCCTCGATGGGCTGGCGGACGCTGGTCAGCGGCGGTTCCATGTGGCGGGCGATGGCCGAGTCGTCGTAGCCCACGAGGGCCACGTCGTCCGGGATACGGCGGCCCGCCTCGCGCAGCACCTGCCGGGCGCCGGCCCCCATCACGTCCGAACCGGCGAAGACCGCGTCCAGGTCGGGGCGGCGGCCGAGGAGCACGGACATCGCCCGGCGACCGCCCTCTTCCGTGAAGTCCCCCGGCTCGACAAGGAGTTCGTCCACCTCCCGGCCCGCGTCGCGCAGGGCGTCGCGGTAGCCGTCGACGCGGCGCTGGGCGCCGTAGACGTCGAGGCGGCCGGTGATGTGGGCGATGCGGGTGCGGCCGCGGGAGAGCAGGTGCTCCACGGCCGAGCGGGCGCCGCCGTAGTTGTCCGAGTCCACCGAGGTGAGCGTCTCGCCGGCCGAGCGGGGGCCGCTGATCACGGCCGGGATCTCCAGCTGGGACAGCAGGTCGGGCAGGGGGTCGTCGGCGTGGACCGAGACCAGCAGGACGCCGTCCACCCGGTGCGCCGCCAGGTACTGCGCGAGGCGCCGGCGCTCGCGGTCGCTGCCCGCGAAGATCAGCAGCAACTGCATCTCGGTGTCGGACAGTTCGGAGCCGACTCCGCGCAGCATGTCCGAGAAGTAGGGCTCCGCGAAGAAGCGGGTCTCCGGCTCGGGGACCACCAGCGCGATGGCGTCGGTGCGGTTGGCGGCGAGGGCGCGGGCGGCGGTGTTGGGGACGTAGCCGAGCTCGGCGACCGCCGCCTCGACCGCGGCGCGGGTGGCGTCGCTGACCCGGGGCGAGCCGTTGATCACCCGCGAGACCGTGCCCCGGCCGACCCCGGCCCGGGCGGCGACCTCCTCGAGCGTGGGCCGACCCCCGCTGCGGCCCCGCGCTCCGTGGCTTGCCATGGGCTCCGCCTCTCTCGACCGACTCCTGTGCTGGCCTGGAATCTAACAGCCCCGTTCCCTGCAGCTGCCGTCCCAGGGGCTGCCGCCCCCCGGGCCCCGGGCTCATCGGCCTTCGGCCCCGCCCTCAAACGCCGGACAGGCCGAGTTCTACACCCCGGCACTGGCCAGTTAACACTCAGATAACCGAACGCGGTTCCCGTCGTCCGCTCCCTTGACACCCCGCCCCCGACCGGCGACTCTTCAACACATCACTCGTGGGAGCGCTCCCACAGTACCTGGCACCTACACATCCCGCACGTTCCCCGCCCGAGCCGCAGCGCGTACGAACGGGCCCGATTCATGCAGTTGGCCGGGGGGTCGGCACGTCAGGCAACAGGAGGACGCAATGCGCACGAGCATCCGCCGGTCCCAGCGGCTGATGGCCCTCGCGGCCGTTGCCGCGTTGACCACGGGGCTGCTGGCCGGCTGCGCCAAGGACGACAACAGCTCGTCGGACAACTCGGACGGCGGCGGAAACGGCAGTGGCAAAGGCAGGATCACGCTGACCATCGGCACCTTCGGCGTCTTCGGCTACAAGCAGGCCGGCCTCTACGACGAGTACATGAAGCTGCATCCCGACATCAACATCAAGGAGAACGTGACCACCCGCACCGACGTGTACTGGCCGAAGGTGCTCACCCGCCTCCAGGCCGGCTCCGGCACCGACGACGTCCAGGCCATCGAGATCGGCAACATCACCGAGGCCGTGCAGACACAGGCGGACAAGTTCGTCGACCTCGGCAAGGAGGTCGACAAGTCCCAGTGGCTGGACTGGAAGAACGCCCAGGCCACCACCAAGGACGGCAAGCTCATCGGGCTCGGGACCGACATCGGGCCGATGGCCATCTGCTACCGCAAGGACCTGTTCCAGAAGGCGGGGCTGCCGACCGACCGGACCAAGCTCGCCGACATGTGGAAGGGCGACTGGGCCAAGTACGTCGACGTCGGCAAGCAGTACATGAAGAAGGCGCCCAAGGGCACCAAGTTCGTGGACTCCGCGTCCTCCGTCTACAACGCGGCCCTCGGCGGCGGTGACGAGCGGTACTACGACAAGGCGACCGGCAACGTCGTCTGGGACAAGTCCGACGGTGTGAAGAAGGCCTGGAACGTCGCCATGGACGTCGCCACCAGCGACATGTCGGCGAAGCTGAAGCAGTTCGACCCGACCTGGGACCAGGGCTACGCCAACGGCACCTTCGCCAGCGTCGCCTGCCCGGCCTGGATGCTCGGCTACATCGAGCAGAAGTCCGGCGACTCCGGCAAGGGCAAGTGGGACGTGGCGGCCGCGCCCACCGCGGCCAACTGGGGCGGCTCCTTCCTCGGCGTGCCGACGGCGGGCAAGCACCAGAAGGAGGCCATCGCGCTGGCCAAGTGGCTGACCGCGCCCGAGCAGCAGGCCAAGGTCTTCGCCAAGCAGGCCAGCTTCCCGTCGACCCCGTCGGCGTACGCGAGCCTGAAGCCGGCCGCGGACACCACGGCGTACTTCTCCAACGCGCCGCTCACCCAGATCTTCTCCGACTCGGCGAAGACGATCCCGACGCAGTACTTCGGCATCAAGGACCAGCCGATCAACTCCGCGATCACCGACGTCGGCATCCTCCAGGTCGAGCAGAAGGGCAAGTCGCCGTCCCAGGGCTGGGACGCGGCGTCCAAGGAGATCAAGGACGTGCTCGGCCAGTGACCAGCTCCAAGCAGGCTCTCGCGCATCCCGCGTCGAGCGCCGACGCCGCGCCCGGCACCCCGCCGGGCGCGGCGCGGGGCGCTCACGGTAGCGGTGCGCCGGCGGGCGCCGACTCCTGGCGCAGCCGGCTGTACCGCTGGGACATGAAGGCGTCGCCGTACGCGTTCGTGTCCCCCTTCTTCGTCCTGTTCGGGGCGTTCACGCTGGTCCCGCTGCTCTACACGGCCTGGTACTCGCTGCACGATGTGCAGCTGTCCTCCCTGGGCCACCAGAGCTGGGCGGGCCTGGACAACTACAAGAACCTCTGGTCCTCGGATTTCTTCTGGAACGCGCTGAAGAACACCCTGACCATCGGTGTCATCTCGACCGTGCCGCAGCTGCTGGCCGCGATCGGGCTCGCGCACCTGCTGAACTACCGGCTGCGGGGCTCGACCGTCTGGCGCGTGGTGATGCTGACCCCGTACGCCACCTCGGTGGCCGCGGCGACCCTGGTGTTCACGCTGCTGTACTCGTGGGACGGCGGCATGGTCAACTGGATCCTGCACTTCTTCGGGGTGAACCCGGTCAACTGGCGTGAGTCCGACTGGGGTTCGCAGTTCGCGGTGTCGTCGATCGTGATCTGGCGGTGGACCGGCTACAACGCGCTGATCTACCTCGCCGCCATGCAGGCGATCCCAGCCGACCTCTACGAGTCGGCGGCGATCGACGGCGCGAACCGCTGGCAGCAGTTCCGGCATGTCACCATCCCGCAGCTGCGGCCGACGATCCTCTTCACGGTGGTCGTCTCGACCATCGGCGCGACCCAGCTCTTCGGCGAGCCGCTGCTGTTCGGCGGGGTCAGCGGCTCCAAGGGCGGCTCCGAGCACCAGTACCAGACGCTCGGTCTGTACATGTACGACCAGGGCTGGATCATCGGCAACCTCGGCAAGGCGTCCGCGATCGCCTGGTCGATGTTCCTGGTCCTGCTGGTCGTCGCCGCGGTCAATCTGCTGCTCACCCGACGGCTGAGGAAGTCCCAATGACGACCGGTGAACTCACACTTCCCCGCAAGGCCGTCCGGCGCCGCGGCCGGATGGGGGCCGGCAAGCAGTTGCACGCGGGCCCGGTGACGTACGTCGTGCTGACCGTCTTCGCGCTGGTCTCCCTCGCCCCGCTGGTGTGGACGGCGATCGCCGCCTCCCGCACCGACCGGCGGCTGGCCGAGACCCCGCCGCCGCTGTGGTTCGGCGGCAACCTGTTCAGGAACCTGCAGACGGCCTGGGACCAGGCGGGGCTCGGCACCGCGATGTTCAACTCGGTGATCGTGGCGGGCACGATCACGGTGAGCACGGTGCTGTTCTCGACCCTGGCCGGCTTCGCCTTCGCCAAGCTTCGGTTCCGGTTCTCCAGCCTGCTGTTGCTGCTGACCGTCGGCACGATGATGATCCCGCCGCAGCTGGCCGTCGTACCGCTGTACCTGTGGATGTCGGACCTCGGCTGGTCCAACCAGCTGCAGACGGTGATCCTGCCGAGTCTCGTCACCGCCTTCGGTACGTTCTTCATGCGGCAGTACCTGGTGCAGGCGCTGCCGACCGAGCTGATCGAGGCGGCCCGGGTGGACGGGGCGAGCAGCATCCGGATCGTCTGGCACGTGGTCTTCCCGGCGGCGCGTCCGGCCATGGCCGTACTCGGCCTGCTGACGTTCGTGTTCGCCTGGAACGACTTCCTGTGGCCGATCATCGCGCTGAACCAGCAGAACCCGACCGTGCAGGTGGCCCTGAACTCGCTCGGCACCGGCTATGTCCCGGACCAGGCGGTGATCATGGCGGGCGCGCTGCTCGGCACGCTGCCGCTGCTGATCGCGTTCGTCCTGTTCGGCAAGCAGATCGTGGGCGGGATCATGCAGGGCGCGATCAAGGGCTGAACCCCTGCGCACAGGGGCCGGGCCACCGCCGCTCCGGCCCCTGCCCCTCCTCTTCCCCTGGCCCCCAGCTACTGCGCCAGGTCCCCTCCGACCCCAATGGGAGCGCTTCCATGCCTGAACCCGTTACGTCCGTGACCTTTCCTCCCGCCTTCCTCTGGGGCGCCGCGACCTCGGCGTACCAGATCGAGGGGGCGGTGCGGGAGGACGGCCGCACCCCCTCGATCTGGGACACCTTCAGCCATACGCCGGGCAGGACGGCCGGCGGCGAGACCGGGGACGTCGCCGTCGACCACTACCACCGGTTCCGCGAGGACGTGGCGCTGATGGCGGAGCTGGGTCTGACCGCGTACCGCTTCTCGGTCTCCTGGTCGCGGGTGCAGCCCACCGGCCGGGGCCCCGCGGTCCAGCGCGGTCTGGACTTCTACCGCCGGCTGGTGGACGAGCTCCTCGCCCACGGCATCAGGCCGGCGCTCACCCTCTACCACTGGGACCTGCCGCAGGAGCTGGAGGACGCGGGCGGCTGGCCGCAGCGGGACACCGCGCTCCGGTTCGCCGAGTACGCGCGGCTGGTCGGCGAGGCGCTGGGCGACCGGGTGGAGCAGTGGATCACTCTCAACGAGCCCTGGTGCAGCGCCTTCCTGGGCTACGGGTCGGGCGTGCACGCCCCGGGCCGTACCGACCCGGCGGCCGCCCTGCGCGCCGCCCACCACCTGAACCTGGCGCACGGCCTGGCGGCCTCGGCCCTGCGCTCGGTGATGCCGGCCCGCAACGAGGTGGCGGTCAGCCTCAACTCCTCGGTGGTACGGCCGTTTTCGCAGGACCCGGACGACCTGGCCGCGGCCCGCCGGATCGACGACCTGGCCAACGGGATCTTCCACGGCCCGATGCTGCACGGCGCGTACCCCGCGTCGTTGCTCCAGGCCACGGCCTCGATCACCGACTGGTCGTACGTCCTGGACGGCGACACCCGCGCGATCAACGCCCCGCTGGACGCGCTGGGCCTGAACTACTACACCCCGGCCCTGGTCTCGGCCGCGTCCGGCGAGGTCAAGGGCCCCCGGGCGGACGGCCACGGCGCCAGTGAGCACTCCCCCTGGCCGGGCGCCGACGACGTGCTCTTCCACCAGACGCCGGGCGAGCGCACGGAGATGGGCTGGACGATCGATCCGACCGGCCTGTACGACCTGCTCGTCCGCTACACGCGCGAGGCGCCGGGTCTGCCGCTGTACGTGACGGAGAACGGCGCCGCCTACGACGACAAGCCCGACCCCGACGGCCGCGTCCACGACCCCGAGCGCATCGCCTACCTGCACGGCCACCTCGCGGCGGTCCGCCGGGCCATCGCCGAGGGCGCCGACGTGCGCGGCTACTACCTGTGGTCCCTGATGGACAACTTCGAGTGGTCGTACGGCTACGGGAAGCGGTTCGGCGCCGTGTACGTGGACTACACGACGCTGGAACGGACGCCGAAGTCGAGCGCGCGGTGGTACGGGGAGGTGGCGCGGACGGGGGTGTTGCCGGCGGTGGACTCCGCCGCCTGAAGACGGGGGGTGCGACCCGCCGTGGGGGCGGGCCGCACCCCGTGCCGTCTGTTCACTCGCTGAGCCCCATGTGGGCGAATACCACGTCCCGTACGCGGAAGACCGCGTCGGGGTCGATGGAGTGCGCTGCTCTCGGCACGGAAGGACGAGGCGTGCCGGCGAGGAACCGGTCGACGAGCCGCTCCGCCGCCTCCGGGTCGTGGGCCCACAGTCCCTCGGCGGCCACCGCGGAGGCACGGCTGAGGAAGCGCGTCCCCAGGGGGAAGTCCGCCAGCTTCCCGGAGAGTTCTTCGATCGCCGCAACGGCAGGCTCCGTTGCTCCCGACCACGCCAGTGCCTGAATGATCGCCGTCGATATGTCGACGCCCGCCAGCGAGCGGTCCGACACGCCCGTCACCCCGGCCGCGTGGTGGGCGCAGCGCCGCGCACGGTGGGTTGAAGCGGGGAAAGCCGAGGGTGGTACACGTCAGCACCGCGTCCAGCTCACCGATCCGGCCGAAGGAGACCGGCGGGACGCCTACGCCGGGGGCAACGGCTTCTACGGCTTCTACGGCTTCTACGGCTTCTACGGCTTCTACGGCTTCTACGGCGAGAATCGCGATGTCGATGCCCTGATGCCGCCAGGTCACCGCCGCCTCGGCGCTCCACTCCTCGGGACGGTCGGCCTGGAACCGTGCCCGGATCTCCACGCCGCCGTCGACCACGTGCGCGGCGGTCAGGATCAGGTCCGGTGAGACGAGATACCCGGTCCCCCGCCGGCCCCCGCCATCCGGCAGACTGACGATGATCTCAGCGACAAGCTCCGGCCGAAGGCCCTGGTCAGCGCTCGCCCTCAACCTCGCCGCCTGCGATCAGTACAGGCCGAACCGGGCCGCCGTCCGCCGGGAAGGCCTTCGGAGTCAGAGTGACCTTGATCCGCTGTGTCTGCGCCTGTGCGTACTTGCCGTTCGCGCCCACGTCGACGACCCACAGCTTCACCTTGGCGTCCGCGCCTGCCTCACGCGTGACCGCGACCGTCGCCTCGACCTCCACGGGCCCCAGCTCGAACCGCACCAGCTGCCCGTCCCCGTCCGCCACGGCCGACGTGAGCTGCCTCCTCAACTCACGGAGCATGTCAGACAGTTCGATCACTGCGCCTCCCTTGTGCACGGATGCTCAGACGCTACCGGTCACCCGGTGCCCAGCAGTCGGCACAAGCCCGGCTACACAGCGACCAGCCGTACCCTGCCGCCGCACAGCTTGGTCATGTCGTCCACGTCCGAGGTGAGCATCACCGCTGGTCGGCGTTGCCGCAGCGCCATCTCGGCGACGACGGCATCGATGGCGTACTTGTGGCCGTGCAGACCGGCGCCGATCAGCAGGGCCGAGGCCGCCTTCGCCTCCTCGTCGCCGACCGGCACGATCCGCATACCGGACAGCGCCCAGGCGAGCCGCGCCTTGTTCACGCGACTGTGCGCGGACTCGATGAGGGTGAGGGCGCTGACGACCACTTCCATGCCCCGCCTCCGCGCCTCGGCGACGAGGGCGACGACGGGCTCATGGTCAGCCACGAACTTGGACAGGCCTTCGCAGTCGAGGACGAGGGTGCCCTCGTGGCTCAGCTTGCGGCGGGCCACTGGCCCTCCTCGGCGAACACCTCGTCGAAGACCTGCCGGGCCCGCTCCCTGGACTGCTCGGAGACCGGCCCTTCGCGGCGCTCGTAGTCGGCCAGGTATTCGTCCAGAATCTGACCACGCAGTTCGCGCTCGACCGCCTCGGTGATGAAGGCCGAGAACTCACGCTTGCCGACCCGTCGGCGGATGGCCTCCGCCGTGCCCTCGGGCAGGGAAAGGCTGACGCGCGTCGCGGGCCCTTCTCCGACTCCGTACGACGTCTCACTCATGCGACTGAGATTATCAAAGAAGTAGGAAAAGGCCCACGGCTGCTCACGCACGAGTCGGTTCAGTTGAAGGCCCCGAACGCCTTCGAGAAGGCGAACGTGTCCTGGACGATGGAGCTGCACGTGGGGTCGGCGGAGTTCTTCGCGCCGCCTGCGCACTGCTTGTCACGGGCCGCGGACCACATCGACAGGCCGCCGAGGCCCTTGGACTGGGCGAAGTTCACCAGCTGGGTGGCGTCGTCCACCTTGAAGATCTCGGAGGAGACGTCGTTGACGCCGATCATGGGGGTGACGGCGACCGCCTTCCAGGCGGCTGAGTCGGAGAGGGCGAGGACGCTCTTGACCTGGGCCTGGGTGGCCGTCGCGGCCTGCTGCGCGTAGTCGCCCATGTCGCCGTTGTACGACGGGCCGTAGTCCATCGCCATGATGTTGACGGTGGAGATCTTCACGCCGTTGGACTTGGCGTCGGACAGGAGGTTCACGCCGTCCTGGGTGAGGCCCTCGGGCATCACCGGGAGGGTGAAGGAGACGTCCAGGTCCGGGTGGAGCGCCTGAAGCTTCGCTATCGCCTTCGCCCGGAGGGTGTTCGCCGCCGTGTTCGGCAGCGCGCCGCCCTCGACGTCGAAGTCGACCTTGGTCAGCTTGAACGCGTCGACCGCCTTGCCGTACGCGGCCGCCAGCGCGTCCGCCGAGGAGCAGGTGGTGGCCAGTTCGGAGCCGGAGGCGCCGCCGAAGGAGACCCGGACGTCACCGCCCTTGGCGCGCAGGGAGCCGATCTGGGCGGCGACGGCGTCGCTGGTCAGATCGGTCACACCGCCCCACTTGGGGGTGCAGCCACCGCCGTCGGTGACGAACGCGAGGTTGTAGTTCTTCACGCCGGTCGCGTCGGCCGCGCCGACCAGGTCGAAGGCCGGGTAGAGGGAGGTGTCGACGTACGGGGCGAAGCCGCCGGAGGCGGTGGTGCCGCTGCCGGTGCCGGTCGTCCGGGAGGGGGTCGGGGTGGGGGTGGCGCTCTTGGTCGGGGTGGGTGTGAAGGTCGGCGACGGGGACTGGGTGGGGGACTGGGTGGGCCGGCCGCTCGGCTCGGGCGTGGCGCCGTCGTCGGCGGAACACTGGGCGTTGTCGATGCGACAGCCGGTCGGATCGCCCTTGCCGTCGACCACGAAGCCGACGGTCACCGACTTGCCGGGGGCGAGGCCCTCGGTGTCCCACTTCGCGGGCTTCACGGTGACGTGCGAACCGCTGACGCTCGACTCGCCGTTCCACAGGGAGCCGAGCCTGGCGCCCGCCGGGAGGTCGAACTGAAGGGTCCAGGTCTTCTCGGCCTGGCCGCTGTTGTTGGTGACGACGTACTGCGCGGTGTAGCCGGTCGACCAGTCGCTGGTCCTGGTGTACGCGGCGTTCACACCGGCCGCGTTGGCGGTGCCGGTGAGCAGGACCGCGCCGCCGCCGACCACGGCCGCGGCCACGAGACCGCCTATCGCCTTGTTCCTGCCACTGATCCTGCGCCGGTGCGTGGTCATGCGCGTGCCTGCCTTCGCTGTTCACGGGGGGTGAGGTGCGGCAGACGCTAGCGATCCGGAATCGGACAAATAGCCTGATCGGGGCGGCCGTTGCAGACCTTAGGGTTCGCTTAAGGAAGGGATCGGGGGTGGTTAATGGTCGAGACCAGTGAGGACCGGTTTGCCCGATCGGCGCCGCCTGCGTACCCGCCCCCGCACCGGCCGCCGCCCGTCCAGCTGGAACCAGATCCGCACTTCCGTGCCGCCCAGCACCGAGGAGCCGATCCGGACGTCCCCGCCGGTGGCCTCGGCGAGCCGGCGCACGATGTCGAGCCCGAGCCCGGTCGAGCCGGCGTTCCCGGAGCCACGCCCACGGGCCATCGCCGCCTCGGGGTCGGCTATGCCGGGGCCCGCATCGGAGACCAGCACGATCACCGCGTCCTCGCCGTTGTGCACGTCGACCGCGAAGGCGGTGCCCTCGGCGGTGTGCCGGAAGACATTGCCGAGCAGGGCGTCGAGCGCGGCAGCCAGATCGGCGCGGGCCACGGGTATGCGCACCGGCCGCTCGACGCCGGCCACCCGCCACTTGCGGCCCTCGTCCTCGGCGAGCGCGGACCAGAACTCCATGCGCTCGCACACCACTTCGGCCGCGTCGCACCCGGCGCCCGGGCCGAGGGCCGCCGTCTGCGGCTTGGCCTCCCGGGCCGTACGGATGATGGTGTCGACCTCGCGCTCCAACTGGGCGACCGCGGCCCGGGTCTGCTCGGCGGCCGGTCCGCCGCCCAGGGAGGCGGCGTTGAGCCGCAGCACGGTCAGCGGCGTGCGCAGGCGGTGCGAGAGGTCCGCCGCCAGCTCTCTCTCGTTGGCGAGGAGCTGGACGACCTGGTCGGCCATGGAGTTGAACGCCACGGCCGCGAGCCGCAGTTCGGTGGGCCCGTCCTCCGGCACTCTCGCCCCCAGCTTGCCCTCGCCCAGATCGTGCGCCCCCTCGACCAGCCGCTGGGCGGGCCGCACCATGCGCACCCCGAGCCGGTCGGCGACCGCGACCGATCCGACGATCAGCGCGAGGCCGACGGCCGCGAGCACCGCCCAGGCCGTGCCGACGCCGTTGGTCACCTCTGACTCGGGGACGTACACCTCGACGACCGCGATGTCTCCGGAGCCGAGCGCGACCGGCTGGAGCAGTGTGGAGCCGCCGGCCACCGAGGTCGTGGAGGCCCGGCCCAGTTTCCGTACCGCCTGGATGTCGCGGGCGGCGGCGCGGCGCGGGCCGAGGTCCAGCGCGGGCCTGCCGCCCTCGGCGGGCAGATGCACGGCCATCCCGGAGTCGGCGCCCGCCGAGGCCACCACGCGCTCCAGTTTGTCCCGGTCGGTGGTGATGGACAGCGCGGGCGCGACCGCGGCGGCCTCCCGCTCGGCGTTCGAGAACGCCCGGTCGCGGGCCATCTCCTCGACGACCAGTCCGAGCGGGACCGCGAAGGCGACCACGACCATCGTGGTGACCGCCAGGCAGACCTTGACCAGGGCCCATCTCATCGCACCGGCCCCCCGTCCGCGGCGGGTTCCGTGGGGGGTTCGAGCTTCACACCGACGCCCCGGAGCGTGTGCAGATAGCGGGGCCGGGCGGCCGTCTCCCCCAGTTTCCGGCGCAACCAGGACAGATGGACGTCGATGGTCTGGTCGTCGCCGTAGGACTGCTGCCAGACCTCGGCGAGGAGTTCCCTGCGCGGGACGACCACCCCGGGGCGGCCGGCGAGGAAGGCGAGCAGGTCGAACTCGCGGCGGGTGAGGTCGAGGCGGACCCCGTCCAGCTCGGCCTGGCGGCGCAGCGGGTCGACGGTCAGCCCGCCGACGCGCAGCACGGAGGAGGGTGCGGCCTCCGTGCCGCCGGAGCGGGCCCGGCGCAGCACCGCCGCCATCCGCGCGGAGAGGTGCTCGACGGAGAAGGGCTTGGTCAGGTAGTCGTCCGCGCCGGCGTTGAGCAGCCGGACGATCTCCGTCTCGTCGTCCCGGGCGGTGGCGATGATCACGGGGACGTCGGTGATGCCGCGCAGCATCTTCAGCGCCTCGGAGCCGTCCAGGTCCGGCAGCCCGAGGTCCAGGATGACCACGTCGAAGCGGAAATGGGCGACCTCGCGCAGCGCCTCCAGTGCCGTACCGACGCTGCGCACGGTGTGTGCGGCGTCGGTCAGATGCCGGATGAGCGCCGAGCGTACGAACTGGTCGTCCTCGACCACGAGCACACTTGCCATGCGCCGCACCGTACGCCATGGGGGCGACGGTGGTCCGGGCCTGTGGATAACTCGGGTTATGTGCACAGGGCGGTTCCCCTGGGGCAGTATGGCCCGCGATGCGCAGAGGACTCGTACACGTACTGGCATGGCTGCTGGCCACGGGAGCGGCGGTCACGCTGTCGTGGTGGGGCGTGCACACGGTCATGGCCGGGACGGCGTACGACCCGCCGCGCGCCCTGCCGGTCACGGCCGCCGACGCGACGGCCCAGGGCTCGAAGGCCCTGTCCTCGCCGACGGATCGCCCGTCCCCGTCGAAGCGGCCGTCGACCAGCCCGACGGCACCGGCCCCGACACCCACGCGGTCCCCGAGCGCCTCCACCACCGCCTCCCCGCCCTCGTCCGCGTCCGGCCAGGTGAAGTCGTACGACACCGACGGCGGCCGGGCCGTGTTCGACCTGGGCCCGTCCAGTGCCACGCTGGTCTCGGCGACCCCGGGGACCGGCTGGTCGATGCAGGTGTGGAAGACCGCGACCTGGATCCGGGTGGAGTTCAGCAGCGGCACCGACCGGGTGTCGGTGATGTGCACCTGGCACGACGGGCCGCCGCACGTGGACATCGGGAACTACTGAGCCCGGCGCCCGGGTGGAGCCGGGTCAGCGGAACACCGACGGCGGCGGGGCCGGCGAAGCCACCGCCGCCGCGTCGGTGACGGCGGCCGCGCCGCCCGTGAAGTCCGTGAGCGGCCTGCCGTGTTCGACGCGGCCGGGGTGCGGGTCGGAGGCGGCACGGCGGGTGAGTTCGGCGACCGGGAGCGGGGCGTCGGAGGCGACCAGGACGGCGTTGCCGAAGCGCTTGCCGCGCAGCACGGCCGGGTCGGCGATCAGCGCGAGTTCGGCGAACCGGGCGGCCGCGGTGGCGATCTGGCCGCGCAGATGGGCGAGCGGCGGGCCGTCGGCGAGGTTGGCGGCGTAGACCCCGGACGGCCTCAGGGCCCGGCGGACCTCGTCCAGGAACTCGGTGGAGGTGAGATGGGCCGGGGTGCGGGCGCCGCTGAAGACGTCCGCGATGACCAGGTCCGCCCAGCCGTCCGGCACCTTGGCGAGGCCCGCGCGGGCGTCCGCCGACCTGACCCGGATCCGGGCGTTCGGGTCCAACGGAAGCTCCCGGCGGACCAGTTGGACCAGGCTTGCGTCCCGCTCGACGACCTGCTGGGTGGAGCGGGGCCGGGTGGCGGCGGCGTACCGGGCGAGGGTGAACGCGCCGCCGCCGAGGTGCACGACGTGCACGGGCCTGCCGGGCGGTGCGACGAGGTCGATGACATGGCCGAGCCGGCGCTGGTACTCGAAGGAGAGGTACGCGGGGTCGTCCAGGTCGACGTGCGACTGGGGGGCGCCGTCGATCAGCAGCGTCCAGGCGCGGCCCCGGTCGGGGTCGGGTACGAGCTGTGCGAGCCCGCCGTCGACCGCCTCCACCACGGCCTCGGCCGCCGCCGATCTGCGCCGTGTGTTCCTGGACCTGCCCACCGGTCCATTTTCGCAGGTGCCGTGGGCGACCGCCTCACTGGCAGCCGTCGGCCGCCTCGATCATCCGGGCCGCCTCCCCGAGGGCCCGGCGCAGCACCACCGGGTCGGTGGCGAGATCGGCCTCGCCGGGCGGCAGCAGCCAGTCGGAGCCCTCCACCGGGGGCTCGGGGTTCAGCCTGAGTCCGCGCCCGTCGGTCTCTGTGCAGGTGCTGCCCGGCACGTCCCAGCCGGCCGCCGTACCCGCCGGAACGAGGAAGCCCAGGGTGGCGCAACTGCCGTCGTGCAGCACGGGGCCCATCGCCTCGCCGACGCCGCGCCGCAGGATGTCGACCGCCTCGAGGCCCTGCCGGGCCGGTACCGTCACGAGGTCGCAGGACGCCGCGTCCACGTCGTCTCCGCCGGCCGACGAGGGCGACCCACAAGGTTCGTTGCTCTGGCTGGACTCCCTGGTCTCCATGCCGGCCTCCACCACACAGCCTGTTGCGGTCCATGGAATCCAACGCCCGGGCGCGTCAACGGCTACGGCACAAGTGCGCCGCAAAGGATGGCACTTCATGGCAGATCATGGATGAGATATCCGATTTGTAGCCAAACACAGCGTGGCGGGTCCTTCACAGCAGGTACGTTCATGCCCGCCGGACCCAGGGCGCCACTCGGACAACTCGTCACGGATCGCCCCGGGCCCGGCATGGTTCGACGGTTCGCACGAGAGGACCCGGCCATGGCGTCGTCAACCGAGACCGCGTCACAGCCCGAACGGCCACCCCGGCCGAACCTCGCCTTCCGGCGACTGCGCGGCACGCGCTCACCGGCCGAGTTCGCGGCGCTCGTACGGCGCGCCGCGCGCGAGATCGGTGAGCGGGTGAGCTGTGACGCGCGGTACGTCGGCAGGGTCGAGGCGGGCGAGATCCGTTGCCCGAACTACGCGTACGAACGGGTGTTCCTGCACATGTTCCCCGGCCGCACGCTCACCGACCTCGGCTTCGCGCCCCGCTCGGCCGTCCGCGGCCGCACGGCGCGTACGGCGGCGGCGGTGCCCGGGGAACCCGTCGCCGCACAGCCGCCCGGTGAGTCACGGGGGGCCTTCGAACCGTATGACACGCAGGACCCGTGCGGCGCGCCAGAACCGTACGCGAAAGACCATCTGAACCACGAGGAGAGCGACGTGCTGCGTCGCGCATTCATGACCGGCGGAGGCGCCACGGTGGCCGCCGCCACGCTGAGCCCACTGGGGCTCACCACGGACGCCGCGGCCGCGGTCCGGACCGCTCGCCGGCCCGGAACCCCGGAGGCGCTCGCCCTGGAGGAGGCCGTCCGCCGGATCCGGCTGCTCGACGACCGGCACGGCGCGGACGGCCTCTACCGGCGCGCGGCGGCTCCGTTGCGCGCGGCCTACGCACTGCTGGACGCCGGCGCGACCCGGCAGACCACCGCCGAACGGCTGCACTCGGGCGCCGGTGAACTGGCCATCTCCGTGGGTTGGCTGGCGCACGACTCCGGCCGCTTCGACGACGCCCGCTCGCACTACGCGGAGGCGCTGGCCACGGCCCGGATGACCGGGGACGCGGCGCTGGAGGCGCACGCCTTCTGCAACACCGCGTTCCTGGCGCGGGACGCCGGCCGCCCCCGCGAGGCGGTCCGCGCCGCGCAGGCCGCCCAGCGCGCGGCCGCTCCGCTGGGTTCGGCGCGCCTGATGTCCCTGCTCGCGCTGCGCGAAGCCGGCGGCTGGGCGGGGCTCGCCGACCGCACGGGGTGTGAACAGGCCCTCGTGCGGGCCCAGACGCTCTTCGTCCGGGGCCGCTCGGAGGCCGACCCCGAGTGGATGAGTTTCTACGGCGAGGCCGAGCTGGAGGGGCTGGAGGCGCAGTGCTGGTCCATGCTGGGCGACTGGCGGCGGGCGTCACGGCACGCGCATCGCGCGGCCGAGCTGCAGGATCCTCACTTCACCCGGAACATCGCGCTGTACACCGCCGAGCTGGCCGATGATCTCGCCCGTGAGGGGCGGCCGGACGAGGCGGCGGCCGCCGGCATGCGCGTGCTCTCCCTGCTGGACCAGGTCCAGTCCTCGCGTATCCAGAGCATGCTGGCGGGGACGGCGCGGGTGCTGTTGCCTCACCGGCGGGCGTCGGGGGTGTCCGACTTCCTGGACCGGCATGCCTCCATGCCGAGGACGGGGAGGGCCTGACCGTGGTCACCGCTTCAGGGCGCCAAGTGCCCCAGGTCGTTCCAGCTCTCGATCGCCGGTTCGCCGTACGCCCAGCCCAGTACGGACAGTGAGGTCGGGTTGAGGCGGATCCGGGCCGCGAAGTCCAGCGGCAGGCCCAGCCACCGCGCGCCTATGGAGCGCAGGATGTGGCCGTGGGCGAAGACCAGGACGTCGCGGTCGGCCGAGCGGGCCCAGGAGACCACCTCGTCCGCGCGTGCGGTCACGTCGGCGAGGCTCTCCCCCTGCGGCACCCCGTCCCGCCAGATCAGCCACCCCGGCCGCACGGCCTGGATCTCGGCCGGGGTCATGCCCTCGTAGGCGCCGTAGTCCCACTCCATAAGGGTGTCCCAGACGGTGGCCCGGTCGCCGAAGCCGGCCAGTTCGCAGGTTTCACGCGCGCGTACCAGCGGACTGGTGCGCACCTCCGCCCCGGGCAGCCCGTCCAGCGGGGCCCGGTGCAGTCGTTCGCCGAGCAGCTTGGCTCCCCGCCGGCCCTCTTCCAGCAGCGGCACGTCGGTCCTGCCGGTGTGCCTTCCGGACAGTGACCATTCCGTCTGTCCGTGCCGGGCCAGCAGGATGCGCGGTGCCATGAGAGACCTTTCCGGAAGCGAAGGGGACCGTCCCATCATCGCTCAACCGGTTCCGGGGCAACCCGGCGGGCGATCTCGGCGTCTTTGTGGGCCGGAGCGCCCTCATGGGCGGGGATACGGACACCGTAAAGTGTCACGGTCGCCCTCCGGGGCGCGCCGTACAGCGAGAAGGGGGAGGGCGATCGGATGCCGCAGACCGAGACACCGGGCACCGAGGTGGTCCCGCGTACCCGGCTGCGCTGGTGGACCGAGCTGCCCCTGATACTCCTGGTCTACGGCTGCTACTCGGCCGGCCGCCTCCTCGCCCGCGGTGACGTCTCCTCCGCCGTCGACCACGGCCTGGCGATCCTGCGCATCGAGAAGGCCCTGAGCCTCAACGCCGAGCACCCGCTCAACCGGCTCTTCACGCGCGAGCCCTGGCTCGGGGTGCCGGCCGACTTCTGGTACGCCTCGCTGCACTACCTGGTCACGCCCGTCATCCTGGTGTGGCTGTTCCGGGCCCACGCCGAGCACTACCGGCGGGCCCGCACCTGGCTGATGACGTCCACGTTCATCGGCCTGATCGGCTTCACGCTGCTGCCGACCTGCCCGCCCCGGCTGCTGTCCGCCGGGAACGGCTTCGTGGACACCATGGCGCACTACAGCTCCTACGGCTGGTGGGGCGGCGAGGCGAGCGCGCCGCGCGGCATGGGCGGCATGACCAACCAGTACGCGGCCATGCCGAGCCTGCACGTCGGCTGGGCGCTGTGGTGCGGGCTGATGCTGTGGCGGCACGGCGGCACGCGCGTGGCGAAGATCCTCGGTGTCCTCTATCCGCTGGGCACCGCCCTCGTGGTCATGGGCACCGCCAACCACTACCTGCTCGACGCGGTCGCGGGCATCGCCGTGATGGGCGTCGGCGCCCTGCTCGCGCCGTACGTCATGCGGGTCCTGGACCTCGTCCGGGACCGCCTGTTCCCGCGCCGCACACCGGTCACGGAGGGCACGGGTTCCCCGATTGTCAGTGCCGGATGCCAGACTTCCGCGGGTGAGCGAATTCCACGGCAGCGCGAGTCGCAACTCGACGCCGGGGCCGAACCCGACGCCTCCCCCAGCGACGCGGGAGAAGGGGCTGCGGCACCGGCTCGCTGAGCTGCGCGGTCCCGATGTACCGGCCAAGGCCCTGGACGCGCGCGCCCTCGCGGCGCTCGCCGCGAACCCCGGGTGCGCGCGGCGGGCGATCCTGGACGGCGCCGGCGTGGACAAGGCACGGCTGGCGAGCGCGCTGGGCGCCCCGTCCGGGTTCGGTCAGTCGCAGTTCGCGCTGACGCGCGGGAACGCGTTCGAGGCGAAGGTGAAGGCCGACGGCGGCGCGGAGCTGCTGCGGCTGGCGCACACCCGGCTGGACCCGGGCGCCGAACCGCCGGCCGGGGCCGCCGTACCCGACCTGACCGCGCACGGCCCCGAGGGGCGTACGGCCCGTACGGCGCTGGCGCTGCGCGAGGCCACGCAGGCGGGCGGCTGGACCCTGCTGGACCACCCGATGCTCGCCCTGGACGTGGCCGGCTCGCTCGCCTTCCTGGAGCCGGACGCGGTGGTCGTGCACCCGGACGGCAGCTGGTCGGTGGTGGAGATCAAGTCCTTCCCGATGCTGGACGGCTCGGCGGACCCGGCGAAGGTCGGCGCGGCCGCCCGGCAGGCCGCGGTGTACGTACTGGCCCTGGAGGAGGTCGCCGCGCGGCTGGATCCTCCCCCGCGCGTGCACCACCGGGTGCTGCTGGTGTGCCCGAAGGACTTCTCCAACCTGCCCGCGGCCTCCGCCGTCGACATCCGCAAGCAGCGCGCGGTCACCGCCCGCCAGCTGGCCCGGCTCACCCGGATCGAGGAGATCGCCCGGACCCTGCCCGAGGGCACGTGCTTCGCGCCCGACCGGAGCGCCGATGAGCTGACGGCGGCCGTCGAGGCGGTACCGGCGGCGTACGCGCCCGAGTGCCTGTCCGCGTGCGAACTGGCCTTCCACTGCCGGGAACGCTCCCGCGAGGAGGGTGCCGTCACCCGCCTGGGCCGGCCGGTGCGGGCGGAACTGGGCGGTCTGACCACGGTCGAGGACGTCCTCGCGGCGGCCCGCGGTGAGCGCGGCGACCCGGAGGACCCGGCGGTCGCGGCCCTGCGCCGGGCGGCGGCCCTGCGCGCGGAGGCCCTGGAGTCCGCCCGGGAGGCCGCCCCGTGTCCCTGATCGCCACCCTCGCCCGCCTCGAGGCCGTCAGCAGCGGCCGCGCCCAGCCCGTCGCGACCGTCCGGCACCGGCATCTCTCGGCCCGCCCGCTGGTGTTCGTGCCGCTCACCACCGCCGGTGAGGCGGGCGCCCCGCTCGGCGCGCTGGTCGGCACCGACCGGGACGCGCCGCGCCTGCTGGTCGTACCCCAGCCCCGCGACCGCGACCTGCGCTTCTCCTTCCTCGCCGACCTGGCCGACGTCGTCCTGCCGTACCTCGACTCCTACGCCGGGTCCGTGGAGGCGGCCGAGCGCACCGAGACGGACCCGGAGACCGGCAAGCGGGTCAAGGTCGAGGTGGAGCTGTGCGCGGACGCTCCCCAGCTGATCGTGCCGAGCCGGGCCGGCCTGGACTTCGTACGGCTCCTCGGCCGCTCGATGCGTTTCCGCCGGACCGCCGAGCAGGAACCGGAGGCCCCCTATCCGGCGCCGCCCCGGGTGCCGCTGCTCGGCCGCTGGCTGACCCACTACGGCGAGCGGTCCCGCGTCCCCGGCTCCTCCCTCCTGCTCGCCCTGACCGACGTGCTGTCCCGGCACTGGGCGACCGGCCAGTCCAGCCTGGAGGACCAGCACCTGGGCGCGCTGCTCGCCTGGATCGACCCTCCGGAGGGAGCGAACGGCGCCGAGGCCGCGCGGCGGGCCGAGCTGGCGCGGGATCCCGCCGGCCAGTTGCTGTGCCCGCCGGCCGGGCCCGCCACCGACCCGGCGTTCGACAACAGACTGCTGGCCCCCGCGATCGAGCGCTACGACCGGGCACGCACCGCCCTCGCCGCCGCCGAGGACGCCCTGGCCGCCGAAGACCGGCTGGCCGCGCTCACGGCGGCCGAGCGGGAGATCCGCGACCTGGTGGAAAGCCGCACCCGGCCCACCTGGGACGCGGTCTGGCGGGGCCTGGACCTGCTGCGGGCGCTGCCGGAGGGCGCGCGCGTGGAAGAGCGCTGGACCCGGGACCGCTGGTCGTTCACCGGCCACCGCGACCGGGTGCTGGCGGGCGAGCCCCCGCAGCCGCGCCGGGACGACGCGGTGACGGCGGCGAACAAGCTGGCCACGCACGAGCGGGAGCAGGCCCGCCTCGATGCGCAGGAGGCGCTGGACGACCCGCTGGTGATGGCGGGACGGCGGCTGGCCGGGGAGGCGTTCGCGGGCGAGGTGACCGATGTCGTCATGGCGTACAGCGAGGGCAAGCGGCCGAGCCCGCGCCCGCTGGTGACGGTCCGCACGGACGACCGGCCGCATCTCGCCGAGCGTGCGAAGGCGTACCGCTCGCTGGGCGGCAAGCCGCAGTCGGCGGAGTTCGTCGGGTACGAGGGCTCCTCGGACGGGGGTGTGCTGGTGCTGCGCATTCTGGACAAGATGGGCCGCGGCAAGGAGCCGGAGCCCGGTTCGGTGCCGGAGAAGGGCGACCGGCTCTGTTTCACCCTCTTCGAGCACGAGCAGCGCGGCGGCGCGAAGCTGCCCGACCCGGAGGAGACCCCGTGGACGCACGGCGGCCCGCCGGGCGAGGCCGTACCGGAGGCCCCCGACACGGTGACCGAGGAGGATGTGCTGTGACGACGGTCGGCTTCGACCCCGGGGCGGCTGCCGCCCGCGCCACCGACGCGATCCTCCACGACACCCTGCACGGCAGCGAGCGCGGTGTGGTCGTGGACTCCCCGCCGGGTGCCGGCAAGTCGACCCTCGTGGTCCGCGCGGCCCTCGAACTGGCCGACGCCGGGCGCCCGTTGATGGTGGTGGCACAGACCAACGCCCAGGTGGACGACCTCGTCCTGCGGCTCGCCGAGAAGAACCCGGAGCTGCCGGTCGGCCGCCTGCACAGCAGCGACACCGACCCCTACGACAAGGCGCTGGACGACCTGCCGCAGGTCCGCACGTCGGCGAAGGCGGCCGAGCTGAACGCCCTGCCGGTGGTCCTCTCCACGGCCGCGAAGTGGGCGCACGTCACGGTGGACGAGCCCTGGCGGCACGCGATCGTGGACGAGGCGTACCAGATGCGCTCCGACTCCCTGCTGGCCGTGGCGGGCCTGTTCGAGCGGGCGCTGTTCGTCGGCGACCCCGGGCAGCTGGACCCGTTCGCGATCGTCGGCAGCGAGCAGTGGGCGGGGCTGTCGTACGACCCCTCGGCCTCCGCCGTGACCACCCTGCTGGCCCACAACCCCGGCCTGCCCCAGCACCGCCTGCCGGTCTCCTGGCGTCTGCCCGCCTCGGCGGCGCCGCTGGTCTCGGACGCGTTCTACCCGTACACCCCGTTCCGCAGCGGGACCGGCCACGGCGACCGCAGGCTGGCCTTCGCGGTGCCCTCGGACGGCTCCGGCCCGGACCGGGTGATCGACGAGGCGGCCGAATCCGGCTGGGGCCTGCTGGAACTGCCCGCCCGGCACACCCCGCGCACGGATCCGGAGGCGGTGCGGGCGGTGGCGACGGTCGTCCGCCGCATGCTGGACAGGGGCGGCGCGGCGCTCTCCGAGCGCTCGGACGGGCCCGCCCCCCTCACCGCCGACCGCATCGCCGTCGGCACGGCCCACCGCGACCAGGCGGCGGCGGTGCGCGCGGCGCTCGCCGAGCTGGGCGTGGCGGACGTCACGGTGGACACCGCGAACCGCCTCCAGGGCCGGGAGTACGACGTCACGGTCGTCCTGCACCCACTCTCCGGCCGCCCCGACGCCACCGCGTTCCACCTGGAGACCGGCCGCCTGTGCGTCCTTGCCTCCCGGCACCGCCACGCCTGCATCGTGGTCTGCCGCGCGGGCGTCGGCGACCTGCTGGACGCCTACCCGTCCACGGAACCGGTCCAGCTGGGCACCCTGGTGAAGTTCCCGGACGGCTGGGAGGCGAACCACGCGGTGCTGGCACATCTGGCGGAACACCGGGTGAGCTGGCACCCCTGACGCGCGCCCAGCCCATCACCGCCACCTCGCCGGACGGAGTCCGGCACGCCGCCGGAGGCGGCCGACGAAAACAGCCCGGACGGCTGGGAGGCGAACCACGCGGTGCTGGCACATCTGGCGGAACACCGGGTGAGCCTTCGTCCATGAGGGCCCCTTGCATGGGCGCGGGACAATGGACGGTGGACCACCTGAAGGCGGTGCCGAGCGAACCGTACGAGGAGGAGACAGGACATGGCGGAGCCCACGCCGCGTCGTAACGAACCGCGGCTACGCCCCGCGCCTCTGATCTTCGAGCCCGCGGAGGCGGCCGGCGATCCCGAGCACTTCTTCGACCTGGAGTCGATCGAGGATCCGCGGGCGCTGCTGGCCAGAGCCACGGAGCTGACGCAGGCGTTCCGTGCGGCCGCCGACCGGGCCGTGGAGTTCCAGGCCATCGCGGCGGCCCAGCTCGCCGACCCGCGCCGGTTCGACCGGCTGACCCCGGGGGACATCGCCGAGCGGGCGGAGTGGACCGAGGACTACGCGAAGAAGATGGTCGAGTTCGGGCGGGACCTGATGCGGGGCAACGCCGAGGGGCGGACGTACCCCGATCCCGTGTGACCCCCGGCCACGTCAAGCCCGGTCGTCAACGCCCATCCCTTGAGTAACCCGCCTGGCATATGCCAGGCGGGCAAGATACTCCTCCCCCACCGCCTCTGTCCCGGTTTTCGGCAACTCAGAAGAACCGCCCCCTCACGCCCGGTACATCTGGGTGGCATGAGCAGCGCACCGAACGTCACCCGCATCACCTCCGACGGCGTCGACTGGCTCGCCTCGGCGGGCGCGTATCCGCGGAGCACCCTGGCCCTGTGGGAGGAGCGCCCGGACGCCCCGGTCGTCCTGCCCTGCGGCACCGTCTTCGACGTGGTGAGCGCCCCGGCGATCTTCGGCCGCCGGATGCTGGACCGGCTGTGGGACGACGGGCCGGGCTCGGGCCCGGTCGCGGTGTTCCGGGGCCGCGTGCTGCTGTTCACCGCGCCCGGCACGGCCCATCGGCTGCCCTCGCTGCTGGCCTGGGAGGAGTGGGGCTCGAACCGTACGGAGGCGGTGCCGCCGCTGCTGTGTCACGGCATGGGTGACGCGGTGACCGTCCCGGCGCCGGCCGGCTGTGACACTCCCGGCGACTCGCGCTGGCTGGTCGCCCCGGACACCCGTCACCCCTGGCTGCCGGGGCCCGAGGTCGTGCTCTGGGCGGCCGTGCGAGCCGCCCGCGCGGCGGTGCGCATATCGATTTTTCCTCCCGCCGACCAGGATGCTAAGGTCTACGACGTCAGCAGGCGCCGCTAGCTCAGTTGGTTAGAGCAGCTGACTCTTAATCAGCGGGTCCGGGGTTCGAGTCCCTGGCGGCGCACGCGAAGGAAACGGCGGGCTTGGTTCGAAAGAATCAGGCCCGCCGTTTTCGTATGCACACCAGGCACTCAGTCACCACCCACCCCCGGCGTGATCTTGACCGTCCACGCCCCCGAGGCCGTCCTCCCCTCCACCTCCACCCGTACACCCTCCCCGGGCACGGTGAAGCTTTCGCCGAGGGCGACCGGGGCGTCGGCGAGGGGTGGGTAGACCGAGGTCTCCCAGCAGGCCTCGGTGTGCGGGTGGGCGTCGACGACCTCGACGGGGCCGCCGCCGGACTCCGCTCCGCTTCTGATCCGGTACACCAGGACGCCCTCACGGCAGGCGGCCCGGTCGTTGCCGGCCGGACCGCGCGCCTCGAAGCCCAGCGCGCTGTCGGGCCCGGTGCGCACGATCGCCAGCTTCACCCCGTGCCCCAGGCCGAAGGCCGGCGCGCCCGCCGTGCCCTGCATCGGGATGCCGGGTCCGGCCTCCAGGGGCTCCAGGGTCAGCCGGGTCGGCCGCGCGCCGCGCACGCACACCACCTGGCGGGGATCCAGCCAGCCCAGCTTCCACTTGTGCCAGGCGAACATGTCCGGTGCGAGCCCGAACTGGCTGCCCATCAGGTCCCAGTCGCCGACGTAGGTGTCCCAGTCGCCCTTGCCGTCGACCGGCCGGTGGTAGAGGTCGGGCAGGTCGAACACGTGACCGGTCTCGTGGGCGAGGACCAGGCGGTCCGGCGGGTGCTTCTCGAAGACCGTGACGACCCGGCGGACGTCGGTGCCGTCCACGTGGGCGGGCGTGTCGAGGTTGACGACCTTCGTGGCGTCCGAGTCGACGCCGGGCGCGTCCGGGTCGGCGACGAAGTACACGACCCGGTAGCGGGAGAAGTCGACCTCCTTGTCGGCCACCGCGAACGCGTCCCGCAGATAGGCGGCCCGGTCCTCCACGTCCCAGTCCCGCTTTATGGCGTACGCCGTGGACGGCCGGGGCATGCGCAGCCAGTGCTGCAGCGGGTGCGGGCGGAGGGTGAACCTGCCGTAGGAGGCCTGCTCGTAGAAGCTGCTGGTGGCCGGGAAGTGGTCGGCGGTCAGCTCGGCGGGGGTGGTGCGCGGGGTGGCGTCCGGGAAGGAGAGGAAGACCAGCACGGCGTCGAGCGTGCCGGTCGGGCGGGTGTAGTCGGCGTTCCAGGTGTCCGCGCCCTCGGAGTGGTGGGCGTCGGTCCGGTGCAGGGCGCAGGGGGCCGTGGAGAAGGGCTCGGCGGCCGACGGGCCGCCGAGGATCGAGGTCGCGGCGAGCGCCGACAGCGTGGTGCACACGGCGGCGGTGCTGCGCAGCTTGGGCACGGCCATGACCTCCGGACGCGGTTCGCGGGACCCGCCTCCAGATTGCTGGCGTTTGTCGCATTATGCCCTGTTCGCCTGCACCACAAGGGTGAGTGCGCCCTCTGGATGCTCCGACGCGCTCCGGCGCTCGACACCCCGAAACACTCACGCAACGTCACAACTGGTCGGGGGCCTGAAGAACCCGTCCACGTGCGGGCAGAAACGATCTGTCAGAAACTGTGCTCCGTCCGGGACACTGGACAGTGGCTGGAAGGGCCCGGGGCCAGCCTCTATGATCGGCACACTTTCCGGCACGGACAGGCACGGACACAGATCGAGTGCACTGCGGGAGCGAGCGGTGAGCGGAACGTCCGAAGGGCCGACGCCCGCGGCAGACCTCGACCGGTCAGCCGTCACAGACAGTGACCACACCACCTACCACCGTGTCTTCGGGGCCGCCCCGATCGCCATGGCCGTCGTGGACCGCGCCGGGCTCGTGACCGGCGCCAACGCGGCCTTCGGCGAGCTGCTCGGCGCCGACCCGGACACCCTGACCGGGCGGGTCGCCGCCGACCTGGTCGACCTGGCCTCGGACGCGCGCAGCTGGCACGCCTACCGCGAGGTCCTGCGCGGCCGGCAGGCGAAGCTGCGCTGCACCCGCCGGCTGAAGCACCCCGAGGGGCACTCGGTGTGGGTGCAGGTGACCGTGTCCCCGCTCGGCGGGGAGCCCGGGGTGCTGCTGTCCGTCGCGGACATCAGCGCCCGCCGCGAACTCCAGGCGCGGCTGCGGCACTTGCAGATGCACGACCCGGTGACCCGGCTGCCCAACCGCACGCTGTTCTTCGAGCGGCTGACGGTGGCGCTGGAGGCGGAGTCGTACGAGCAGAGCGGCACCGGCCGGATCGGCCTGTGCTACCTGGACCTCGACGGCTTCAAGGCGGTCAACGACACCCTCGGCCACCGCGTCGGCGACCGGCTGCTCGCGGCCGTTGCCGAGCGGCTGACCCGGGTGGCCGACGAGGCCGGCTACGCCCGCGCGGTGACCCCGCTGGTGGCCCGGCTGGGCGGCGACGAGTTCGCGCTGCTCGTGGAGGACTCCACCGGCACCGAACAGCTCGCCGATCTCGCCGAGTCGGTGCTCAAGGCCCTGGAGGAGCCCTTCGATCTGGCCGGGCAGCGGCTGTCGTTGACCGCGTCCATCGGGGTCGTCGAGCGGCACGCGGCGGGTACGACGGCCACGGGCCTGATGCAGGCGGCCGACACGACCCTGTACTGGGCGAAGGCCGACGGCAAGGGGCGCTGGACCCTGTTCGACCCCGAGCGCAACGCGCACCGGATGACCCGTCAGGCCCTGTCGTCCACTTTGCGCCCCGCCATCGACCGAGGCGAATTCGCGCTCGAATACCAGCCGTTGGTCGGCATGGAGGACGGACGCCTCTCCGGGGTCGAGGCGTTGATCCGCTGGAATCATCCTCAGTTCGGCACACTGACGCCGAATCGGTTCATCGGACTGGCCGAGGAGGACGGCTCGATCGTGCAGCTCGGCCGCTGGGCGCTCGTCACCGCCTGCCGCCAGGCCCGCCGCTGGCAGCTGGACCACCCCACGGAGCCGCCCATCTTCGTCAGCGTCAACGTGGCCGTACGGCAGGTGTGGGACTCCGACCTGGTGGCCGACGTGGCGGAGGTCCTGGCCGAGACGGGCCTCGCCCCGCACCTGCTCCAGCTGGAGCTGACCGAGTCGGCGGTGATGGGTTCGGCCGGCCGCCCGCTCCAGGCCCTGCAGGCACTCAGCGACATGGGCGTGCGCATCGCCATCGACGACTTCGGCACCGGCTACTCGAACCTGGCGTACCTGAGCAGGCTGCCGGTGAAGGTCCTGAAGCTGGACGGCTCCTTCGTGCGCGGCTTCCAGTACGAGGAGGCGCCCAAGGGCGTTCCGCCCAACCCCGCCGACGAGGTCATCGTGGAGGCGATGATCCAGCTGGCCCACCGGCTCGGCCTGACCGTCACCGCCGAGTGCGTGGAGACCTCGGCGCAGGCCACCCGGCTGCGCCGGATCGGCTGCGACACCGGTCAGGGCTGGCTGTACTCCCGGCCGGTGCCGCCGGATCGTATCTCCGAGTTGCTCGGCGAGCAGACCTACGCGGTCGGCAAGCCGTAGGCGTCCGCGATCAACTCGTAGGAGCGCAGGCGGAGTTCGCCTCGGTGGGCGTGGGAGACCAGCATCAGCTCGTCGGCGCCGGTGCGTTTGTGGAGGTCGTCCAGGCCGGTGCGGACCTCGTCGGCGGTGCCGTGCACGATGTTGGCCGTCCAGGAGGCGATGAACTCCTCCTCCATGGGGCTGAACTCGTGCTTCTCGGCCTCGTCCGGGTCGGGGAAGAGGCCGGGCCGGCCGGTGCGCAACCGGAGCATGTTCAGGGCCATCGCCCGGGTCTGGCGGCGGGCCTCGCGCGCGTCGTCGGTGGCGAGGGTGGAGACGCCGATCAGGGCGTACGGCTCGGCGAGGACCGCCGAGGGCCGGAAGGTCTGCCGGTACAGGTCGAGGGCCGGGATGGTGTTCTGCGCGGAGAAGTGGTGCGCGAAGGCGAACGGCAGGCCCAGCATTCCGGCGAGGCGGGCGCTGAAGCCGGAGGAGCCCAGCAGCCAGACGGGCGGGCGGTGCGGGGACTGGACGCCGCCGGGGGTGGTGGCCTGCACGGGGCCGGGAATCGCGTGGATCCTGCGGTAGGGGTGCCCGTCGGGGAAGTCGTCGTCCAGGAAGCGGATGAGCTCGGCGAGCTGCTCCGGGAAGTCGTCGGCGCCCTCGTTCAGGGTGTCGGTACGGCGCAGGGCCGCGGCCGTGGCGCCGTCCGTGCCGGGGGCGCGGCCCAGACCGAGGTCGATGCGGCCGGGCGCCATCGCCTCCAGCGTGCCGAACTGCTCGGCGATCACCAGCGGGGCGTGGTTGGGCAGCATGACGCCGCCCGAGCCGAGCCGGATGCGCTCGGTGTGGGCGGCGAGGTGGGCGAGGATCACCGCGGGCGAGGAGGAGGCGACGCCGGGCATGGAGTGGTGCTCGGCGACCCAGTACCGGTGGAAGCCGCGGGCCTCGGCGAACCGGGCCAGCGCCACACCGGTGCGCAGCGCGTCGGTGGCGGTGCTGCCCGCGCCGACGGTTACCAGGTCCAGTACGGAGAGGGGGACGGGGGCGGTCCCGTACGCCGTGCCCCGGATCTCGTCTGCCTCGTCTGCCTCGTCTGCGGACACGGTGTGGGCCTCCTGTGTGTGGCGTGGGCTGTCCTTGGGCCACTAACAGGAGGCAGTCTCCGGTTATTCCCGTACCTGGACCAGGGGCTCCCGGGTGAACAGCGTCCCCAGCGTCGGCGCGTTGACCCGCCGGTCGGCGAGCCTCAGCCCCTCCCACACCGTCACCTGGTTCGCCGTGAGCACGGGCTTGGACAGCGCCTTCTCCAGCAGCGACAGATGCGCCGCCGTGTGCAACGCGGTGTCCGGCAGCAGCACCGCCTCCGCGTCGGGGACGTCCGCCGCCCGGGCCAGCGTCAGCACGTCCTCCTCGCCCCACGTGCCGACCTCCGCCGCCGTGACGATCCCCGAGGACCGCATCCCGGTCACCTCGAGCCCGCCGGCCCGCAGGAAGTCCGCGAACAGGGCGGCGATGTCGTCCGGATAGGTCGCGCCGACCGCGACCCGCCGCACCCCGATCTCCCGGGCCGCGTGCACGAAGGCGAACGACGTCGAGGAGGCGGGCATCCCGGCCAGCCGGGCGAGCGTGCGCACCTGCTCCTGGGCACCCTCCCAGCCGTGCACGAAGCCACCGCTGGTGCACGCCCACACCACCGTCTCGGCCCCGGTCAGCCGCAGGGTCTCCATGCCCGCCGCGAGCCGCTCGGCGGAACCCATCTCGCGCAGCGCCGCCACCCGGTGCGCGTCCTCGCCGATGTCGGTGTGGACCAGGTCCACCCGGATGTCGCTGCCCAGGAGCTGCTCGATGCGTGGATAGTCGTCCTCGGCGGAGTGGCCCGGGTAGAGGAATCCGAGTGCGGTCATGTCCAGCCTTCCTGCGTCTCTTCCGGCGTCGCTTCCGGCAGTGCGGAGGGCCAGGCGCGCGCCGACTCGTCCAGCAGCGCCTGGTACGGCCCCACGGCTCGGGTACCCAGCCGGCGCAGCGCAGCCCACATCGTGACCTGGTTGGCGGAGAGCACGGGGATGCGCAGCTCGGCCTCCAGCTGGGGGATCACGTCGTACGTCGGCAGGTTGGTGCAGGAGATGAAGAGGGCGTCGGCGGTGCCGGGACGGACCGCCTGCCGGGCCATGGCGACGACGTCCCGGTACGGCACCTGCCAGATCTGCCGGGTCAGGCCCATGAAGGCGCACCCGGTGACCTCGACGCCGGCCTCGGCCACGAAGTCCTCCAGCGCCCGGGTCACGGACACGGTGTACGGCGTGACCAGCGCGAGGCGTCGTACCCGCAGCTCGGCCACGGCCTGGAGCAGCGCTCCGGAGGTGGTCACCGAGGGCGGCGCGCCCGCGAGGCTCATCGCCGCGCACATCGCCCGTTCCCCGGCGATCCCGCCGACGAAGCTGCCGGAGGTGCAGGCGTAGGCGACGACCTCGGGCGCGACGGCGGTCAGCGCGCGGACGGCGTCGCCGAGGGTCTCGTGCTCGCTCACCAGGCGGGCCAGGTCCAGGCTCACCTCGACCGGCACGAAGGGGGTCCGGGTCAGATGCAGCGACACCTCGTCGGGCACCCAGCGCCACAGCTCGCGGTCCAGGGCGAAGTCGAAGGGGGCGACGACTCCCACACCGCGCTGGGGGCGGGGGCCGCCGAGAAAGGAGACGTCCATGGCTGGCACCGGCCTCACGCTGGGAGACGAGCGGGCAACGGATCGCGAGTACGCCCGTGTTGACGAAGGTAGGTTCGGGTGCGAGCGTGGTCAATCCGCGGATAAACCGCGCATGTCAGACGCTTGGTCCGCGCATGCCGGACTGCCTGATCCGCGCACGTCGGACGCTCGGAGCCGCCCCGTATGACGACCCTGCCCACCCTCCTCGTCCTGAACGCCGACCCGCCGCCCCGCCTCGGCCGGCTGACCGGCCGCGCCCGGATCGTGCACACGGATGCCGCCCGTCTTGCCGAGCGGCTGCCGCAGGCGGACGTCCTGCTGGTCTGGGACTTCACCTCGCACGCGGTGCGCGAGGCCTGGCCCGGGGAGGGGCACCGGCCGCGCTGGGTGCACACGGCCAGCGCGGGCGTGGACCATCTGCTGGGCCCGGAGCTGGCCGCGTCCGACACGGTGGTCACGAACGCGCGCGGGATCTTCGACCAGCCGATCGCCGAGTACGTGGCGGCCCTGGTGCTGGCGGTCGCCAAGGACCTGCCCCGCACGCTGGAGTACCAGCGGGAGCGGACCTGGCGGCACCGGGAGGGCCGGCGGGTGGCGGGGACGCGCGCGTGCGTGGTCGGCTCGGGCCCGATCGGCCGGGCGATCGTCCGCACCCTGAAGGCCCTCGGCGTGACGACGGCGCTGGTCGGGCGGGTCCCACGGACCGGCATCCACGGGCCGGCCGACCTGGACCGGCTGATCTCCCGCGCGGACTGGGTGATCGCGGCGGCGCCGCTCACCGAGGCGACGTACCGCATGTTCGACAGCCACCGTTTCGGCGTCATGCAGCCTTCCGCCTTCTTCGTCAACGTCGGCCGGGGCGGGCTCGTCGACGAGGAGGCCCTCGCCCACGCCCTGACCCGGCGCTGGATCGCGGGCGCGGCCCTGGACGTCTTCACCGCCGAACCCCTCCCTGCGGACAGTCCGTTGTGGGGGCTGCCGGGGCTGATCGTCTCCCCGCACATGAGCGGGGACACGGCCGGCTGGCGGGACGAACTGGGTGCTCAGTTCGTGGAGTTGTACGAGCGGTGGGCGACGGGCAGATCTCTGGTGAACGTGGTCGACAAGAAACGGGGTTACGTCCCCGGTCACTGACCGCGTGGACCTCCCGGTCCGCTGGGACCCCTTGGCCTCTTGGAGGGTGCATGCAGCTCACCGACCTGACCGCCGTAGCGCTCCTCGACGGTTACCGCAAGGGCGAGTTCAGTCCCGTGGAGGCGACCGGGCAGGCCCTGGAGCGGGCCCGGCGGATCCAGCCGGAGGTGAACGCGTTCGTGCGGCTCACCGAGGAGGACGCGCTGGCCCGGGCGCGCGCGTCGGAGGAGCGCTGGCGGCGCGGCGAACCGGCCGGGCTGCTGGACGGCGTCCCGGTGACGGTGAAGGACATCCTCCTGCTGCGCGGCCACCCGACCCTGCGGGGCTCCAGGACGATCTCCGAGCAGGGCGAGTGGGAGGAGGACGCCCCCTCGGTGGCCCGGCTGCGCGAGCACGGAGCGGTGTTCCTGGGCAAGACGACGACCCCCGAGTTCGGGTGGAAGGGCGTGACGGACTCCCCGCTGACCGGGATCACCCGCAACCCGCACGACCACTCCCGCACCGCCGGCGGCTCCAGCGGGGGCAGCGCTGCGGCCGTGGCGCTCGGCGCGGGCCCGCTGTCGCTGGGCACGGACGGCGGGGGCAGCATCCGTATCCCGGCCGCGTTCTGCGGCATCTTCGGGCTGAAGCCGACGTACGGCCGGGTGCCCCTGTACCCGGCCAGTGCCTTCGGCACGCTCTCCCACGCGGGCCCGATGACCCGGGACGCGGCCGACGCGGCCCTGCTGCTGGACGTCATCGGCGCCCCGGACGCACGCGACTGGTCGGGCCTGCCGCCCGCGCCGGGCTCCTTCACGGAGGCGCTGAGGGGCGGCGTGCACGGCCTGCGGGTGGCGTACTCCCCGTCCCTGGGCGGCCAGGTCGCGGTCCAGCCGGCGGTCGCGGCGGCGGTACGGCGTACGGTGGCCCGCCTGGCCGACCTCGGCGCGTACGTCGAGGAGACCGACCCGGACTTCAGCGAGCCGGTGGACGCCTTCCACACCCTGTGGTTCAGCGGCGCGGCCCGGGTCACCGAGCGGTTCTCCCCGCGCAAACGGCAGCTGCTGGACCCCGGCCTGCGGGAGATCTGCGTGCGGGGCGCCCGCTACAGCGCCCTGGACTACCTGGCCGCCGTCGACGTCCGCATGGACCTCGGCCGGCGCATGGGCCGCTTCCACGAGCGCTACGACCTTCTGGTCACCCCGACCCTGCCGCTGACGGCCTTCGAGGCGGGCGTGGAGGCGCCGAGGGGCTCGACCCACCACCGCTGGACGGGCTGGACACCCTTCACCTACCCGTTCAACCTCACCCAGCAGCCGGCTGCCACGGTCCCGGTCGGGAAAGACGACCAGGGCCTGCCGGTGGGTCTCCAACTCGTCGCCGCCCGGCACCGGGACGACCTGGTCCTGCGGGCGGCGCACGCGCTGTACGAAGCCGGCCTTCCGCTCTCCGGCATCATGTCCGCCGGAAACTGAGCGTCTCCCCCGCCGCCCCGCCGCGCCACAGGTCGTTGCAGGCCTCGGCCATCGTCTCCAGGCCCTCCACCACCTGGCCCCACACGATCCCCGGCACCCAGCCCACGTCTCCGTTGAGGAGAAGGTTGTTGCGTTCGTAGAACAGGGCCAGGTCGACCACGGTGGTGCCGGGGCGGACCTCGCGGTCGTAGCCGTAGGCCCTGGTGCCCAGCTCGGTGCCGGCGAAGGAGAAGTAACAGAGGTCGCCGGGGATCGGGGTGACCGTGGGGTTCTCCAGTGGGGGTTCCGTGGAGGCGAACGGAGGGAAGAGGGCGTAGATCTCGTTGCGGGCGTATTTGGCGTGGTAGACGTCGCCCGCGAGGGGGAGCGCCTGCCATACCGCCTCGCAGGTCAGGGGCGCACGGTCGGTCAGCAGTCGTGCCGTGCAGTGCACGTCCCGCTTCTCGAGCGAGACGGTGACGAATCGATCGGCCATGGAAACCAGGGTGCATAGCCCGGATCCGCTTGGGTAGCCGCGCCGCCATGGCTCCACCACTTGGGAACGACGCACACACATTCCGGTCGGGACTCAGACACAGCGGGCACACCCGGCGCTCGGTGCTCGGCGGCCTCGCCGCCCTCGGCGTGCTGGGCGCGGCGGGCTGCTCCCGGGTGGCCGAGGTGTCCGGCAAGGAGGGCGGCGACCTGCTCGAACGCCTCCGCGCCCAGGGCGTCGTACGGCTCGGGATCGCCGGTGAGATCCCCTTCGGGTACATCGACAAGGACGGCCATCTCACCGGTGAGGCACCCGAGCTCGCCAAGGTGATCTTCAAGCGGCTCGGCGTCGGCAGGGTGCAGCCGGTGCCGACCGAGTTCGGCTCGCTGATCCCGGGACTCAACTCGCAGCAGTTCGACGTCGTGGCGGCCGGGATGTACGTCAATCCGGAGCGCTGCCAGCAGGTGATCTTCGCCGATCCGGACTACCAGATGCTGGACTCGTTCATCGTCCGCAAGGGCAACCCGCTGGGGTTGCACTCCTACAAGGACGTCGTCGCGAAGAAGGCGAAGTTCGCCACCGGCACCGGATACGCGGAGATCCAGTACGCGGTCGAGGCCGGGTACAAGCAGGGCGACATCCTGATCGTCCCGGACCAGGTCGCCGGGCTGAACGCCGTCGAGGCGGGGCGCGTCGACGTCTTCGCCGGTACGGCGCTCACCACCCGGGAAGTGGTGAAGAAGTCGGCCAGGACGGAGGCCACCGCGCCCTTCGCGCCGCTGGTCAAGGGCAAACCGCACGTCGACGGCGGCGCGTTCGCGTTCCGGCCGACCGAGACCAAGCTGCGGGACGCCTTCAACGTGGAGCTGCGCAAGCTGAAGAAGAGCGGCGAGCTGTTCCGGATACTTCGGCCCTTCGGGTTCACCAAGGCCGAGATGACCGACCTCACCGCGAAGGAGCTGTGCGGCGGATGACCTCGGGACTGTGGGAACTCGTACTGAAGGGCGTCTGGACGACCGTCCAGCTGCTGGTGTTCGGCGCCCTGCTGGCCGCCGCCGTGTCCTTCGTCGTCGGTATCGCGCGCACGCACCGCCTGTGGATCGTGCGCTTCCTCGCCGGCCTCTACACCGAGGTGTTCCGCGGCACCTCGGCGCTGGTGATGATCTTCTGGGTGTTCTTCGTGCTGCCGGTCGCCTTCGGCTGGCAGCTGGTGCCGATGTGGGCCGGCACGCTGGCGCTCGGGATGACGTACGGCGCGTACGGCTCGGAGATCGTGCGCGGCGCGCTGAACGCGGTGGACCCGGCGCAGAAGGAGGGCGGCATCGCGCTCGGCTTCACGCCCTGGCAGCGGCTGCGGCTGATCGTGCTGCCGCAGGCGGTGCCGGAGATGATCCCGTCCTTCTGCAACCTGCTGATCGAGCTGCTCAAGGGCACCGCGCTGGTCTCGCTCATGGGCATGGGCGATCTGACGTTCAGCGCGAACCTCGTGCGGCTGGCGTTGCAGCAGAGCGCGGAGATCTACACGTACGTGCTGCTGATCTACTTCGCGATCGCCTTCGTCCTGACGCGGCTGATGCGCTCGCTGGAGAAGCGGCTGAAGGCCGGGATCGGCAAGGACGCCGGAACGTTCTCGGCGGCGCGTGAGCTCAAGCGCGCGCAGACGACCGGAGTGGGGGGTCGGGTCGCATGAAGTGGGACTGGAACGCCGTGAGCGACTTCATGCCGGACTTCTGGCAGGGGTTGCTGGTCACCCTGGAGGCCGTGGCCCTGGGCTCGCTGCTCTCCTTCACCCTCGGTCTGGTGTGGACGCTGCTGATGCGGACGCCGAGCCGGTGGGTGCGCTGGCCGGTGGGTGTGGTCACGGAGTTCGTGCGCAACACCCCGCTGCTGGTGCAGCTGTTCTTCCTGTTCTATGTGCTGCCCGAGTGGGGCGTGACCTTCTCGGCGCTGACCACCGGCGTCTTCGCGATCGGCCTGCACTACTCGACGTACACGATGCAGGTCTACCGGGCCGGCATCGAGGCGGTGCCGGCCGGCCAGTGGGAGGCGGCGACCGCGCTGAACCTGCCACGGCGGCGGACCTGGACCGTGGTGATCCTGCCGCAGGCGATCCGCCGGGTGGTCCCCGCGCTCGGCAACTACGTGATCGCCATGCTCAAGGACACCCCGATGCTGATGACGATCACCGTGCTGGACATGCTCGGGCGCGCCCGGCTCTTCTCCCAGCAGCACTTCCAGTTCACCGAGCCCCTGACCGTGATCGGGGTGGCCTTCATCCTCATCTCCTACCTGGCCTCCCTTCTGATGCGAGCCCTGGAGCGACGCCTTGTCCGTTGAGACCCGTCCGCAGCCCTCCCTCACCGACTCCCAGCCGACCGAGCTGATCCGCCTGGAGAACGTCACCAAGCGGTTCGGCGCCAACACCGTGCTCGACCGGCTGGACTTCTCCGTCGACGCCGGCCGGCACGTGACCCTGATCGGGCCCTCCGGCTCCGGCAAGACCACGATCCTCAGACTGCTGATGACCCTCACCAAGCCGGACGAGGGCACCATCACCGTCGACGGGGAGCAGCTGTTCCCGGCGCCGGAGAAACAGGTCCGGGAGGTCCGCAAGAAGATCGGGATGGTGTTCCAGCAGTTCAACCTGTTCCCGAACATGAGCGTGCTGCGGAACATCACCGAAGCGCCGGTGCAGGTCCTCGGCATGTCCAAGGACGAGGCCGAGGAGCGGGCCCGGGAGCTGCTGGAGCTGGTCGGGCTGGCCGACAAGTGCGACGCGAAGCCCACCCGCCTCTCCGGCGGACAGCAGCAGCGGGTCGCGATCGCCCGTGCGCTGGCGATGCGGCCACGGGTGCTGCTGCTGGACGAGGTGACCTCCGCGCTCGACCCGGAGCTGGTCGCGGGCGTGCTCGACCTGCTCAGGGACATCGCCCGCAGCACCGACATCACCATGCTCTGTGTGACCCACGAGATGGGTTTCGCCCGGGACATCTCCGACCAGGTGCTGATGTTCGACGGCGGCCGGGTGATCGAATCGGGTTCCCCGGACAAGATCTTCACCGAGCCCGAGCAGGACCGCACCCGGGAATTCCTCAGCGCGGTCCTGTGACCACGGGGCGTGAATCCGGCAGATCCCGAGGTCCAGCCGCTGGGTCATGACTTTGGCATATGCCAGAGGGTCTGCGCCGCAGTTGGGAGGGGTCAGGCGGGCGAAGAATCTCGCCAACCCCCTCTCCCTGCACCGGGTTTGCCCGTTATCGTGGTAGCGATCCGCCGACCGGATCTCGCGGCCCAAAAAGGCGAGCGCAGGGGGACCACCGTGGCGCTGATGAACGAGCCGACCGCCCCGTACCACTCGGCCCAGGACGCCCTGCGCGTGCTGGAGACCGTCGCCCGCCACTCCGCCGGCATCACCGACACCGAACTGGCCCGCCACACCGGCCTCGGCCCCGAGCGGCTCACCGCCCTGCTGCGCATGCTGCGCCGGGAGGGCTATGTCGAGCAGATCACCGACGGGGCGTACGTCACCGGCGACACCCTGCGCCGCCTCACCTCCGCGCACGACCGGGAGCGGGCCGTGCGCGAGAAGCTCCAGCACACCCTGGACCGGCTGCGCGACTCGGTCGGCGCGGCGGTCTACATGAGCCGCTACGTCGACGGCGAGGTCAGGGTCACCCAGTACGCCGCCGGGCCCACCACCCCGGCGGTCAACGAGTGGGTCGACTTCCGCTACTCCGCCCACGCCACGGCGGTCGGCAAGAGCCTGCTCACCCAGCTCGACCACAACGGCCGCCGCGACCATCTCTCCCGGCACAAGATGGCCCGCCTCACCTCGCGCACCATCACCAGCGACAAGCTCCTGCTCTCCCGTCTGGAGTCCCAGCCGCCGACGGTGCCGGTCCTGGACCTCCAGGAGTACGCGATCGGCACGGTCTGCGCGGCGGTCCCGATCACGGCGGGCTCGTCGGTGGGCTGCCTGGCACTGTCGCTTCCCGTGGAGCACGCGCACCGGCTGAAGCAGGCGGCGGAGACCCTGAACCGCAACGCCGCGCCGGTCCTCCTCTCGCTCACGATCTAGTTCCCACGGGGTGGTCACAAGCACCCCTCCGGACCAGGTAGTATTTTCTTCGTCGCCAGCCGAGGAAGACAAAATCCGAGGTCGGCGGGAGTCATGCGCCGCTAGCTCAGTTGGTTAGAGCAGCTGACTCTTAATCAGCGGGTCCGGGGTTCGAGTCCCTGGCGGCGCACGATGACGATGGCGAGCCACGTCCGCAAAAAGCGCGGACCTGGCTCGCCATCTCTGTTATTGCGCGGCTTCGCCGCGCGAAGTGGGGGCTTCGCCACCCACACCCCCTTCCGCATCCTCAGCGGCGAGAAGCCGGTACCCGCCCTCCCCCGCCGGCCGCCACCACACCGGATCGGCGCACGCGTACCCCTCCCTCCTGAGCAGTGCCCGGTGGATCTTGTTCGTGGCCGTCACCGGCATCCGCTCCACCACCCGCACGAACCGGGGCGCCATCTTCGTCCCCAGATCGGGCTGGGCCGCCAGGAACTCCGCGAAGCCCGCCGGATCGAAGCTCCCGGCGATGGTCGCCATCACCTGGTCCCCGGTCACCGGGTCCGGCACCCCGTAGACGGCGACGGCCACCGCGCCCTCGTACCGGGCGACGATGTTCTCGATCATCGCGGCGGCCAGGTTCTCCCCGTCGACACGGATCCTGTCATCCGTACGGCCCGCGAAGTACAGATAGCCGTCGGCGTCCCGGTAGAACAGATCACCGGTCCAGTACGCGCCACCCCTGCGCCGCTCGGCCTCGGCGGCCGGGTTCCGCCAGTACCCCTCGAAGGGGTTCGGGCCCCGGTTCACCAGCTCGCCTATCGCCCGCTCCCCGTTGAGCAGGCGACCGGCGGAGTCGAACACGGCCGGCGGGCACTCGCGCCCGGTGGCCGGGTCGAGGACCACGAGTCCGGGCTTCGCCGGTCCCACCGCACCCGCCGGGGTCCCCCGCGCCCACTGGATCGCCGCGCCGCCCTCGGAGGAGCCGTAGCCCTCGACCAGCCGGACCCCGAACCGCCGCTCGAAGGCCGCCGCGTCCACCGCGCCGGCCTCCGTGCCGAAGCCGAGCCGCAGGGGGTTGTCGCGGTCGTCGGCCCGCTCCTCGGTGGCGAGGACGTACTGGATGGCCCGCCCGACATACGTGAAGTACGTCGCCCCGTACCGGCGCACATCGGACAGGAACCCGGACGCCGAGAACCGCCGCCGCAGCGCGACCCCCGCGCCGGCGGCCAGCGCGGGCGCCCAGTCGGCGATCACGGCGTTGCCGTGGAACATCGGCATGCAGACGTAGTGCACGTCGTCCGCGCCCACCCCGAACTGCCGCACCAGCGCCTGTCCGGCCGCCGCCAGCCGGCCCTGGGAGCACAGGGCGGCCTTGGGGGCGCCGGTCGACCCGGAGGTGAAGTACAGCAGCAGCCGGTCGGCGGGCGCGGCGCGCGACGGATCGGGTACGGCACCGGCGTAGGGGGCGAGGAGGGTGCCGTACTCCTCGCCGTCCGTCACGAGGACCCGCACCCCCGGCAGCTCGAGATCGGCGAGCAGGGGCAGGTGGGCCCGCTCGGTGACCAGGAGCGGGCACTCGGTGTGCAGGATGTCCCGGGCCAGTTCGGATCCGCGGCGGGTGGGGTTGATCCCGGCGACGGCCGCGCCGGCCAGGGCGGCGGCGCCGAGCCAGAGCGGGAACTCCTCGGTGTTGTCCAGGAGCACGCCGACATGCGGTACGGCACCCGGTGGCAGCAGGTCGGCCAGCAGGGCGGCCCGCGCGGCGGCGCCCGCCGCGAACTGGTGCTGCGTCAGCGCTCGTTCGTCGCTCTTGAGTCCCGGGCGGTGATCCCCCCACCGCGCCGCGACCAGCTCCGCGACCGTGCGTGCCGTGGACTCCATGACAGCGCACGGTAGCTGACGCTGTGTCAGATGGGGAGGGTCACGGCGTCGGGACGCCGGAGTCCGAGAACATCGTGTGGGCGGTGGCGAGGAAGAAGACGCAGAAGGCGATGGCCGCCCCGAGGAAGGCCACCCCGAAGCCGGTGCCGGCGGCCAGCCTGGCGGGCGCCGGCGGGCGCGCGGTGGCCCGCTGGGGCTGCTCCGGCAGATACCGCACGGTGACGAAGTCGCCTTCCATGACGGTCGCCGGGCCGCCCTCCTCCTCGAAGCGGACCGCGTGGCCTTCGCAAGTGGTGAACTCGTAGACGTGGTGCAGGGTCGTCCGCACGGACGTGTCCCCGCCGCCCCCGCTGGTCGTCGTGTACATCCGCAGGCAGCGGGCCTCGGCGGTCAGACCGTGCGCCCAGGTCCTGCCGATCCGCCGGGCGCGGCGCAGCATCAGGAAGGCGGCGTGCCCGAGGCCGACGATCATGACGGTGGGCAGGGCGTAGAAGAAGAGCTCGAACATGCGGTTCCCCCGAGGTCCGGTACGCCGTCCCCCTCGGTCGGCGTGCGAGGAACGTACCCGGCGGTAGGGGCGCCCGGCCTCAAGGGAACCTCAGTTTCCGTGCCGTGGCGGAACGGGCCTCAGAAGGTGACGTCCGAGCAGGCGTAGAACGCGTTGCCCGTGTCGGCGATCGTCCACACCGCGAGGATGACGTGGTGCCCGCTCAGCCCGGTCGGCAGGGTGCCGGTGTGGCTGAGGGTGGCCGGCGGTCGCTGGCCGTTGTACGGGACGGTCAGGAACGGGGTGAGGTCGAGATCCGAGCGGGACAGGGCGTGGCTCTGGTTCCAGCCCTGCTTGGTGACGAAGTACTTGAAGTCCGTCGTGGCGTGCTGGGCGGTGAACTGCCAGCGGAAGGTGTACGTCTGGCCGCCCGTCACCCTGGTCGTGGGCCAGGCCGCGCCGGACGGTGTGGTCGGCGAGCTGAGCTGGGCGAACCGGCTCAGGCCGCCGTTGCAGATCTGGCCGTCGGCGGGCCCCGCGGCCGGGAATCCCTTGGGGCCCTCGACGCTCTGCGGCTCGTACTGGATGTCGCCGCAGCCCGTCACCGTGCCGTTGGCGCAGAGCTTCTGCCTGCTGATGGGGAGGTCGGTGTAGCCGTGCCCGCTGGCGCCGCCGGTGGAGAGCGCGAACGCTCCGGCGGTCATCACGCCCAGCACGACCGCGGACAACTTGGTCCTGGTGTGCATACTGCCGCTCCTGGAGAACGTGGGGAGTTCGGTGAGCTGTGCAGGTAGGTCTAGACCAAGTCCCAGATTATTGCCGTTAGTTGAACATGTCCATACCAACTCCGCCCCTCGCTACAACGCCTCCCCGCGCCCCGAGCAGAAGGCGACCGTCAGGTCCCGCACCAGCGCCTTCCGCTCGTAGTCGTCGAGTGCGACCAGACCGCGCGCGGTCAGCCGGGTCACCATGTCCTCCACCGAGTCCACCACCGCACTGAGCGTGTCGGCCCGCTGTTGGGCGTCCAGCCGGGCGATCCGGCGCCGGTGCATCGCGGCCGCGACCTCGGGGGCGTACTCCGCCCGGAGCGGCCGCACCGAGAGCACCTCCATGCCGACCGGCGCGGTCTCCTCCGCCACCAGCCGGGTCAGCGCGTCCCCGGCCGCCGTCAGCCCACCCTGCGTCGCGGCCACCGGCTCCACCGGCACCCGCGCCAGCGCCGCCTCCACGCACTCCCGCAGATACGCCTCGTGGTCCTCGACGCCGAGCACCGCCCGCGCGGTGTCCCGCATCCGCCACACCACCTGCACCACCACTCCGAGCGCCATCCCGTCGGGATCCGCCGCCGGGATAGCCTCGCTGCGCCAGTGCCGCAGCCGCACATCGACCCGGCGCCGCCACAACAGGGGGTTCACCCAGAGCAGCCCGGTGCGCCGTACCGTCCCGCGGTAGCCGCCGCACAGGCCGAGCACCCAGGCCCGCCCGGTCCGCCCCCTGGCCAGCCCGCCGAAGCCGAGCATCCCCAGCGCCCCCGCCCCCGCGTACGCCGCCCACTGCGCCGGGCCGAGCCCCGCACCCAGGGATGCGGGCAGCCGCAACGCCTCCACCACGGCCGGCGGCAGCAGCCCCGCCCACCAGGAGGTCACCAGACAGCCGGTGATCCCGGACGCCCCGGCCAGCACGCCGGCCGCCCCCGGCAGCACCCGTGCCGGGCGCTCCACCAGTTCCGGGTCCACCTCGGGCAGCGACCGGCGGCACACCGGCTCGGGGTGTTCGGAGCTTTTGCTGTGCTTGGTGTGCTTGGTGTGTTTGGGGCACGGCTGTTCACCGGTGGCCCGCCGACGGGCCACCACGGCGGGCTTGAGCGGCACCTTCACCGGGTTCAGCGGGTCGGGGTCGTCGCGGAAGAGCAGATGGACGGGGATCTCGGTGGTCGACCCTCCCGGGAGCAGCCGGGCCGGACGCCCGACCGACTCCAGGGCGTCCTCCGGTTGCCCCTCGGATTCGGGCGGTGTGTGCGACGTGGTCGTACCCATGCGTACCTCAGGCGCTCGTCACGTCGTCAAGGTTCGCGTCGGCGAACAGGCGGCGCCAGGTCTCCGGGCCCGGGTGGCCGTCCGCCGCGCCGCCGCGCCAGCCCTGGGCGCGCTGGAAGGCCTCCACCGCGCGGCGGTGCCCTTCGCCCCAGCGCGGGCCGGGACCGGTGGCGGCATAGAACGTGTCGAAACCTTTCTCCATCAGTCGGCGGCCCAGTTGCGTGATGTACGCGTTCTCCTGGCCCGGACGGAAGTAGCCCCGGCCGGGATAGCCGGACACCCCGTGCGAGGCGGGCACCACCCGCGAGGCAGGCACCCCCCGCGGGGCGAGCGCTCCCTGCACGTCGGGCGCATCCTGCGGCTCGAGCGACCCCTGCGATGCCGACTGCGGGCCCTCCTTGCCGACGGTCACACCCTTGTAGCGGTAGGGGACGTACTTGTCGGTGTTGCTCCAGTAGGGATACGGGGTGGCCTGGCTCCGGGTGTGCGGGGGTGTCTGCTCGTAGACCGTGTAGGTGGTGTGCTTGTCATCCGTCCAGCCACCGAAGATCACCACGTGAGAGCCCTGCTCGGGGTTGTCGGGGTTGTGGTACAGCAGGATGTCGCCGGGTTCGAGCTCATCCTTGGTGATCTTCGTGCCGAACTGGTCGAGGCTGCCCGTCCATTCGTTGGTCCCCAGGTTCCAGGCCATGGAGACATAGCCGGAGCAGTCCTGCCGGTAACCGTCGGACCAGTACTTCTCCATGCTGTACGGCACCTTTGCCGCCACCCAGACCTTGGCCCGGTCGATGATCTGGGCCCGGGTGGTGGCGGGGATGGGGACCGCGCCGGGATCGGCCGGCTTGCCCGCCTCGCCGTGCAGCCGGGCCCGGCCGCCCTGGGGGGTGTCGGTCCCGCCGTCGTCGCCGTCGCCGTCGCCGGGAGCGTGGGCGCGCCCCGCGGCGGGGTGGCCAGGGGCGAGGGCGGCGGCCGGGGCGGTCGCGCCGAGCACGGCGGACGCGGCGGCGACGGCCACGATCGCACAGGCCACCGAGCGGGCGCCGGTACGGCCGGACGACGGGCCGCGGCGGGTCAGGCGCCCTTCGACGCAGCCGGGGCAGTCGCAGTCGGCGGCGGGGTCGATCTCTTCGAACACCGGAGCCGTCATGCGATCTACCTCACATTCATGGGGGATTTGTCCGTGAGTGTCCACGAAGATCAGTTTCCCAATGGCCCATGGCTCCGCCACTTTGACGGTCCGAATGATGTACACACATCTCCGGGCCACCGGTCGGCCATCCGGGGTGGTCACAGGCACCCGCAGACGTCAGGTAGAGTTGTCTCCGTCAGCAGGCGCCGCTAGCTCAGTTGGTTAGAGCAGCTGACTCTTAATCAGCGGGTCCGGGGTTCGAGTCCCTGGCGGCGCACGATGACGATGGCGAGCCACGTCCGCAAAAAGCGCGGACCTGGCTCGCCATCTCTGTTTTTGCGCGGCTGCGCCGCGCGAAGTGGGGGCTTCGCCACCCACACCCCCTACTGCAGTGGCCGGCACCGTGCGGCCGGAACAGGGCCCTCCCCCCGACTGGCCGGATACCCTCTCGCCATGGCAGCCCGGGACCTCCAGGAGCGGATCAAGAAGCTGATCGTCGACCGGCGGCTGCCCTCGGGCGCCCCGCTGCCGACCGAGCCCGAGCTGATGGAGTACCTCGGCGCGAGCCGGAACTCCGTGCGCGAGGCGCTGAAGGCGCTGCAGGCGATGGGGATCGTGGAGATCCGGCACGGGTTCGGGACGTACGTCGGTTCGATGTCGTTCGCGCCCATGATCGAGGGGCTGGCCTTCCGCACCGTCGCCGGGCACTACCGGGGCGAGGACTCCCTGCTGCAGCTGCTGGAGCTGCGCGAGGCCGTGGAGACCGGGCTGGTCTCGCGGCTGGCCGGGCGGCTGCCCGAGGCGGACCTCGTCGAACTGGACGCCCTCGTCCGACGCATGGAACAGCAGGCCGCGGAAGGAGCCGGACTCGCCGAGACCGACCGGGCCTTTCACGCCACCCTCTACCGGGGGCTGGACAACGTGTTGCTGAGCGAGGTGCTGGAGGCGTTCTGGGACGCCTTCCACCGGGTGCAGCGGGATCTGGTGGACGTGCCGCAGGACCCCAGGGTCACCTGCCGCCAGCACCGGGAGATCCTGGACGCGGTCCGGTCCGGCGACGCGCTGCGCGCGGAGGAGGCCATAAGGGATCACTTCGGCAACATCCGCGTCCGCCTCTCCGCCACCGGCACACCCCGGCCGTCCGGGACCACCGGCGCGTCCCCGTCTCCCGAGCCCCACGCGCGCCACAATGAACGGGTTTGACCGGTAAACACGGTGTTTCGCGTCTTGCGATCATGCGGAGCGCCGTAGAACCCTTGGGTGTCCAAGCTGCCGCTGTTTGGCGGGAGTTGGGGGGATGCAAACGGTTGCCGGACGGCGGGGAGGGGGCCCCGCTCATGAACCGATGCCGAGGGGGGCATCGATGCGACCGAAAGGTCGCCGTTCCCTGTCCATGAGGTGGGGAAGGCGTGGGGACGGCGAGCCACCACAGCGACAGAACACGCGGTGACCTGCGTGTGGGGGGAATGACCCATGACGTCGACGCCGACGGGCGCCGGACAGAGCCACGTTCACGACGACCCGTCACAGACCACACAGCTCAGGGTGATCGGCCACCGGACGGGCCAGTTACACCGGATCAGGAAGAGCCTGCCGAGATACGACTACGAGCACTACAGCCGGCTCGCGGGCCCCCTCACCCAGCCCGACCCGAGCACGCCGTACCGGGTGCGGTACCGGTCGCTGCTCTCGCAGGAGCCGCACCGCCTCCGTGCCGCGCTCATGCTGGGCGCGGCCCCGATCCTCTCCCTGGTCCTGCTGTTCTGGCTGCTGCAGCCCGAGCACTGGACCGAACGCGACTATCCCGCCCACGACTTCCTGCCGGCGCTCGACGTCGTCATGCTCGTCTCGATCGGCCTGATCGAGTTCTTCCGCTGCATGAACGTACTGTCCAACGCGCACGCCACCCTCGTCGCCCGCGACCCGGTCCCGGTGGTCCCCGAGACCGGTACCAGAGTCGCCTTCATCACCACCTTCGTGCCCGGCAAGGAGCCGCTGGAGATGGTGACGAAGACCCTGGAGGCCGCGGTCAGGCTGCGTCACCGGGGGCTGCTGCACGTGTGGTTGCTGGACGAGGGCGACGACCCGGCCGTCAAGGAGGTCTGCGCCCGGCTCGGCGTGCACCACTTCACCCGCAAGGGAGTGGAGAGGTGGAACCGGCCCAAGGGGCCGCACCGCGCGAAGACCAAGCACGGCAACTACAACGCCTGGCTGGAGGCGCACGGCGACGACTACGACTTCTTCGCCTCGGTCGACACCGACCACGTGCCGCTGCCCAACTACCTGGAGCGGATGCTCGGTTACTTCCGCGACCCGGACGTCGGCTTCGTCATCGGCCCGCAGGTGTACGGCAACTACGACACGTTCGTCACCAAGGCCGCCGAGTCCCAGCAGTTCCTCTTCCACGCCCTGATCCAGCGCGCCGGCAACCGCTACGGCGCCCCGATGTTCGTCGGCACCTCCAACGCCGTGCGCATCAGCGCCATCAAGCAGATCGGCGGCCTGTACGACTCCATCACCGAGGACATGGCGACGGGCTTCGAGATGCACCGCGCCAAGAACCCCGCGACGGGCCGGAAGTGGAAGTCGGTCTACACCCCGGACGTGCTCGCGGTCGGCGAGGGCCCGAACGCCTGGACGGACTTCTTCACCCAGCAGCTGCGCTGGTCCCGGGGCACGTACGAGACGATCCTCAAGCAGTACTGGAAGGGCCTGTTCACGCTGGGGCCGGGCAAGCTCTTCAACTACACGATGATGATCATCTTCTACCCGATGTCCGCCCTCAACTGGATCCTGGCCGCCCTGAGCTGCGCGCTCTTCCTGGGCCTGGGCGCCTCGGGGGTGAACATCGACCCGACCGTGTGGCTGATGCTGTACGGCAACGCCTCCGCGCTGCAGATCGGCCTCTACATCTGGAACCGGCGGCACAACGTCTCCCCGCACGAGCCGGAGGGCTCCGGCGGTGTCGCGGGCATGGTGATGTCCGCCCTGTCCGCGCCGATCTACGCACGCTCCCTGATGGACGCCGTACTGCGCCGCAAGAGCAAATTCGTGGTGACGCCCAAGGGCGAGTCGGCAAGCCCCGACACGCTGTTCGGGACGTTCCGGGTCCACTGGTTCTTCATCCTGGTCTTCGCCGGCTCGCTCGCCGCCGGCTTCGCGTTCGGGCACTCCCACCCCGCGATGATCACCTGGGCGTGCTTCGCCCTGCTGATCACGGCCTCGCCGATCCTCGCCTGGCGGTACACGCTGCGGCAGGAGAAGAAGCGGCCGAAGCCGGCGGCGCCGGCCCCCGCGGTCGCCGAACCGCAGGACGCGGTGCCCGCACCGTACGCGGCCCACCTGCCGCCCAAGCGGCCCACCTGGGCGGACGGGGGCCGCGGCGGGCAGGACGAACAGACCATGCAGATCGCCCTGGGCGGACTGGGGGGACCTAAGGAATGAAGGACCAGGCCGGCCGCCGTCGCGCTCGCAGGCTCGCGATCGGTGCGGCGGTGGTACTCGCGCTGGCCGGGATGAACGGGCCGTGGGTCTATCGCTTCGCGACCGCGCAGTACCACCAGTACAAGATCAACAGACCCGAGTACAAGGCCGAGAACGGCCACTGGGACATCATCGAGTTCCCGCCGGAGTACCGCCAGGACACCATCCACGCCGCGCTCCTGCACACCGGCAAGGTGCTGCTGGTCGCCGGCTCGGGCAACAACCAGGACAACTTCAATCAGAAGAAGTTCGACACCCGGATCTGGGACCCGGTCAAGGGCACGATCAAGAAGATCCCCACGCCCAACGACCTGTTCTGCACCGGCCACACCCAACTGGCCAACGGCAATCTGCTGATCGCGGGCGGCACCAAGCGGTACGAGAAGCTCAAGGGCGACGTCAAGAAGGCCGGCGGCGTCATGATCCTCTACAACGAGAACCCGGACAAACCGATCACGCTGCCGGCGGGCAGCAGGTTCACCGGCAGGCAGAACGGCAGGACGTTCGTCTCCCAGGACCCGGTCCTGGTCCCGCGCGCCACGAAGGTCTTCGACAGGAGCGGCAAGTGGCTGCGGAACAACCCCGGTTACGGCCGGGTCTACGTCGAGGCCCCGCGCGAGGGCACCCAGTACGAGACCGGCACCCAGGACAACTACCGGATCCAGGGCCTGACCGGCGCCGACGCGCGCAACACCTACGGCATCGCGCAGAAGCTCGCCCTCGACAAGAAGGACTTCGAGGGCATCAAGGACGCCTACGAGTTCGATCCGGTCGCCGAGCGGTACATCAAGGTCGACCCGATGAACGAGGCCCGCTGGTACCCGACGCTCACCACGCTGTCGGACGGCAGGATCCTCAGCGTCTCCGGCCTGGACGACATCGGTCAGCTGGTGCCGGGCAAGAACGAGGTCTTCGACCCGAGGACGAAGAAGTGGACGTACACGAGGACGGTCCGGCAGTTCCCCACGTATCCGGCGCTGTTCCTGATGCAGAACGGGAAGATCTTCTACTCGGGTTCGAACGCGGGGTACGGACCGGACAACGTGGGCCGTGAGCCGGGCATCTGGGACGTCGACACCAACACGTTCACCAAGCTGCCCGGGCTGAGCGACCCGAACGTGATGGAGACGTCCGGGACGGTGCTGCTGCCTCCGGCGCAGAACGAGAAGTTCATGGTGATCGGGGGCGGTGGCGTCGGTGAGTCGAAGCTGTCCAGCAAGAAGACCCGGCTGATCGACCTGCAGGCGAAGAACCCGCACTTCGTGGACGGGCCGGAGCTGGAGAAGGGCACGCGGTATCCGCAGACCTCGATCCTGCCCGACGACACCGTGCTGGTCTCCGGCGGTTCGGAGGACTACCGGGGGCGCGGCGACTCCAACATCCTCCAGGCGCGGCTGTACCACCCCGACAGCAACAGCTTCACCGAGGTCGCCGATCCGCTGGTGGGCCGGAACTACCACTCCGGGTCGATCCTGTTGCCGGACGGACGGGTGATGTTCTTCGGTTCCGACTCGCTGTACGGCGACAGGGCGAACACCAAGCCGGGCAGGTTCGAGCAGCGGATCGAGATCTACACGCCGCCGTATCTGTACCGGGATGCGCGGCCGACGCTGAGCGGTGGCCCCCAGACCGTCGCGCGGGGTGCGTCGGGGACGTTCACCTCGGATCACGCGTCGAGCATCAAGAAGGTGCGGTTGATCCGGCCGAGCGCGTCGACGCACGTGACGGACGTCGACCAGCGGTCGATCGCCCTGGACTTCAGGACCTCCGGGAACAAGATCACGGTGACGGTGCCGAAGAACCGGAACCTGGTGACCTCCGGGTGGTACATGCTGTTCGTGGACGACGACCAGGGGACGCCGAGCAAGGCGCAGTGGGTGAGGGTTCCCTAGGGCCGGGTCACTTGCTGTTCTCGGCGAGGGCGAGCGCATAACTCGCCCACCAGTCCCCCGCCTTCGGGCCCCCCTTGCACGTGCCGTCCGACTCCCCCGGGCGCTTGACCCACAGGTAGGCGTCCACCAGGGGGTCGGCCGTCTTCGTCGTCGGGGTTTCCCCCAGGGCCCGGCCCGGCGGGTTGCACCAGCGCTGGGCCGGGTCGCCCTGGGTGTAGGGGCCGTTGCCGTTGCGGCTGGTGTCGATGACGAAGTGCTTGTTGCCCACCTTCGCCGAGAGCTGCTTGCCGTAGGCGATGGAGTCCTGGGTGGAGTAGAAGTTGGAGACGTTGACGGAGAAGCCGTCGGCCTGGTCGATGCCGGCCTGCTCCAGGGGCCGGTAGATCTGGTCGGGGTGGCCCCAGCCGGCGTTGCCCGCGTCCAGGTAGACCTTGGTGTTCTTCAGGGACTTGAGCCGCGCGACCGCGCCCTTGAGGAGGTCGTAGCGCTCCTCGTGGAACCGGTCCGGGGTGCAGCCGTCGACGAGGTGGAGTACGGCGTCCGGTTCCAGGATCACGATGGCGGGGCGGTCCTCGATGCCCCGGGCCACACCGTCGATCCAGGCGCGGTAGGCGTTGCCGTCGGCGGCTCCGCCTTCGGAGTACTGACCGCAGTCGCGGTGCGGGATGTCGTAGAGGACGAGCAGGGCCGTGCGGTCGGACTGCTGGGCGGCCTCGGTGAAGCCGCGCGCCTCCTTCTCCGGGTTCTCCGGGCCGATCCACTCCCCGACCGGTTGCTCGGCGATCTTGCGGATCTGCGCGGCCTCCGTCTTCCTGCCGGACTTCTCGTAGGCGGCGAGCCAGCGGGCCGCGGTGCCGTCCGGGTTGACCCAGAACGGGTCGGCGGCCTTGGGCTGTTGGGTGATCCGGGCCCCCGGGTCGCCGCTGTCGTCCCCGCCGCCGGAGGAGCATCCGGTGAGCAGCAGTGCCGCCCCCAGCACCCCGGCCGCCGACGCCCGCGCGGCAGCACGGGCCCCCCTGCTGTCGTACATGCGAATCCCCCCTGGTCCCCCCTGGGCGCACCGGTCCGGGTGCCAATCCTGGCATATCCACCCGCTCCGTCACGAGGTCGCGAGGTCGCGCGGCGGGGCGTACGGGGTGGAGTTGTACGGGGGTCAGCGGGTGGTTCCCGTGAGGTATGCGGAGACCACGACGTTGGCCATATAGCTGTGGGTGGTGCGGTCGAAGGAGCCGCCGCAGGTGATCAGGCGGAGCTCGGCGCGGCCCGGCCGGTGGGGGCCGTAGGCCTGGTGGGCGTCGAAGCCGGCGCGGGGCAGGACGCGGACGTCGTCGATGGTGAACCGGGCCACCTGGCCGTCGGAGCGGACCACCCGGACCGTCTCGCCGGGCTTGAGGGTGCTGAGCTTGTAGAAGACCGCGGGCCGGGTCGTGGTGTCGACGTGCCCGACCAGGAGTGCCGTGCCCCTGGCGCCGGGTGCGGTGCCGGCGCCGTACCAGCCGACCACGCCCGGCTGGTCGAACGGGGGCGGGTCGACGGCGCCCTGGGCGTCCAGGCCCCGGCTCACCACCGGTGCCGTAACGCCCAGCTGGGGGATGTCGACGCGCTGGGGCACGGCGCTGCCGAGCGGCTTGGCCGGGCTGGGCAGCCGGGCGGTCTCGGCGGGTGCGAACAGGTTCCCCGTGGCGGGGCCGTCCGGGGTGTGCGGTACGCCGGTCAGGCCGCGCCCCCACAGCCACAGCCCGAGCAGCAGCACCGCCCAGGTCAGGCAGGTGACGGCGCGCTCGGTGCCGGTGGTGCGCGCCTGGTCCTCGGACATGGGCCGGGCTCAGCGGGTGCCGCGGCCCCGGCGGGCGCGGAGCCCGACGGCGACCGCCGCGATCCCGGCGAGGACCAGGCCGGTCACCGTCTGGGCGGTGTCGGGGCCGGACTCGGTGGTGGCCACGGTGGCGAAGTGGGCGGTGCCGCCGCCGCCCGCGGGGACGGGGGCGACGGGCGAGGCGGCCCCGGCGGGCGGGCGGCCGGGATCGGCGTACTGCGCGGTTCCCCGGTCGGGCGCCGTCCCCCTGCCGACCACCGTGATCTTCCCGGTGATCACGTAGTCGGCGCAGGTGATCCTGATGTCGTAGGCGCCCGGTTTGAGGGAGGAGCGGACGCGGGTCTCGCCGGCCAGAGTGCCCTGTGCGCCGGTCAGCCGGGCGTCGGTGACGAACGCGGCCGAGACGGCGGTGCCCTGCGGCCCGGAGCAGCCGTGGACCCGCAGGGACACGTCGGTGCCGGGCGCGGGGGCGGCGGGGGTCACGGAGACCGAGCCCGAGTCGGCCGCGTGGGCGGCGGGGGCGAACGCGGCGGCGGCCAGGATTCCGGTACAGAGAGTGAGGCGTAGTGAGCCCATCGTGAACCTCCAGTTACCAGGAGGCTCCCCCGCGCCGGGCGCCTCCGCATCCTCGGAAGGCACCCGATTGCTCCGAACGGGTGGAAGGAGGTTTGAAAGAACCAGGTCAGAACCGATCGGGGGTTGGTCGATTCAGGTCACATCCTGGCCAGGCCCTGGTCAGATCCGGGTCAGACCAGGTCTACCAGGTCCGCGATGGAGTCGGCGACCTGCGAGGGGCGGAAGGGGTAACGGTCGACGTCGTCGGGCTGGGTGACGCCGGACAGCACCAGGAAGGTGCGCATTCCGGCCTCCAGACCCGCGAGGACGTCGGTGTCCATGCGGTCGCCGATCATCGCGGAGGTCTCGGAGTGGGCCCCGATGGCGTTGAGCCCGGCACGCATCATCAGCGGGTTGGGCTTGCCCACGAAGTACGGCTTCTTGCCGGTCGCGGCGGTGATCAGGGCGGCGACCGAGCCGGTGGCGGGCAGGTCGCCCTCGGTGGACGGGCCGACGTTGTCCGGGTTGGTGGCGATGAACCGGGCTCCGTCGTTGATCAGCCGTACGGCCTTGGTCAGCGCCTCGAAGGAGTAGGTGCGGGTCTCGCCGAGGATCACGAAGTCGGGGTCGTGGTCGGTGAGGATGTAGCCGATGTCGTGCAGCGCCGTGGTCAGACCGGCCTCGCCGATGACGTAGGCGCTGCCGCCGGGCCGCTGGTCGTCGAGGAACTGGGCCGTGGCCAGCGCAGAGGTCCAGATATTCTTCTCGGGCACGTCCAGGCCCATCCGCCGCAGCCGGGCGTGCAGGTCGCGGGCGGTGTAGATGGAGTTGTTGGTCAGCACCAGGAAGGGTCGCCCGGACTCCCGCAGCTTCTTCAGGAAGGCATCGGCGCCGGGGATCGGAACGCCCTCGTGGATCAGGACACCGTCCATGTCGGTGAGCCACGACTCGATCGGCTTGCGGTCTGCCATGCTGTGCGTCTCCTGGCGTGCGTACGGTCAAGAAAGCGGGGCGGGAAAGCGGGGGCGCCGGAACCACGGCGTACCGACGCCCCTCAGCCTAGTCAGACCTGCGTGATCCGTACCCCGTCGATCGCCCGGTACCTGTGACACCGCCCCCGGCGGGACCAGGGGCGGTGCGGGTGGGATGCGGTGCTTGGTGGCCGGCGGTCGGGCAACTCCCCAGGGGCGCGGGGAACTGCGCGACCAGCCGCGACGGCGGAGGCGCGTACACACGGCGGAGCGGCCCCCCTGTCAACGGCTGAAGCCCCGCAGGGATCAGCTTCCGGTCGCCGACTTCCAGTCCTCGACGTACGACGTGAGGTTCTTGTCGATGTCGTTCCAGTCCGGTTCGAACACCTCCACGCCGTCCATCAGCCGGGCGAGGGCGACGGCGTTGGTGTCGGTGGCCTTGACGTCCCGGCGGGCGGCGAAACCGCCGCCGATCCCGCTGACCTCCTGCTGCTGCTTCTGCGCCAGCATGAAGTCGAGCAGCTTCCTGCCGTTCTCGCCGTGCGGGGCCTTGGTGACCAGGCCGGCCGCGTACGGCAGGGCGAAGGTGGTGGGCCTGCCGTCCTTCCCGGCCGGGAACCAGATGCCGAGGTGGGGCATGGTCTTGGACTGGGCGTAGTTCATCTGCACATCGCCGTTGGCGACGAGCAGTTCGCCCTTGTCCACCTTGGGTGCGAGCTTGCCGGTGGAGGCGGAGGGGCCGACGTTGTTGGCCTGGAGCTTCTTCAGGTAGGCGAGGGCCTGCTCCTTGCCGCCGAAGTCGTGGACGGCCTTGATGAGGACGGCGGTGCCGTCACCGGCGACGCCCGGGGTGGAGTACTGGAGCTTGTTCCGGTACCTGCCGTCGAGCAGTTCGTCCCAGGTCTTCGGGGCCCGCTTCAGATCCTTCGTGTTGTAGACGAACCCGAAGTAGTTGTTGACGACGGAGGTCCAGGTGCCGTCGGCGGCCTTGTCGGCGCCGCCGACCCGGCCCGCGTCCTTCGGCTCGTACTTCTGCAGCAGGCCCTTGCTGTCGGCCTGCTGGATGAACGGCGGCAGGGTGACCAGCACGTCGGCCTGCGGGTTGCTCTTCTCGCGGACGGCGCGCTGCACCATCTCGCCGGAGCCGCCCTCGACGTACTTGACCTTGATGCCGGTCTGCCTGGTGAAGTCGGCGAAGACCTTGTCGTACCAGCCGTCGCCGTTCTCGCCCTTGAGGCCGTCGGCGCTGTAGACGGTGACGGACTTGGCATCGGAGGCGGCGGAGGAGCCGCCGCAGGCGGACAGCACGGGGGTGGCGAGCAGGGCGAGGGCTACGGCGAGCGGGAGGCGGTTTCCGGGCATGGCGAGGCGAACTCCTGGCGGTGTCGGGGGATTGAGGGAGGTGGGGGTCAGCGGTACGACGCCCGGGTGCGGACCCGGGAGACGGCGAACAGGACGAGCAGGGTCGCGGCCATCAGCACCACGGCGACGGCGGAGCCGGTGAACAGGGCGCCGCGGTCGGTGGCCGCGTAGACCAGCACGGGCAGCGGGGTCCAGTCCGGCGGGTAGAGCATCATCGTGGCGCTCAGCTCGCCCATGGACAGGGCGAAGCAGAGGCCGGCGGCGGCGGTGAGGGAGGGCAGCAGCAACGGCAGCCGAACCCGCCACAGCACGTACGACGGCCGGGCGCCGAGGGAAGCGGCGGCCTGTTCGTAGGCCGGGTCGAGGCGGGTGATCGCCGCCGACACGGACTGGTGGGCGAAGGCGGTGACCAGCACGGTGTGGGCGAGGATCACGATCCACCGGGTGCCGTTGAGCAGCAGTGGCGGCCTGGAGAAGGCGACCAGGACGGACAGGCCGACCACGACCGACGGCACGGCGACCGGCAGCACGAACAGGGCGTCCATGAGCCGCCGGTGCCGCCTCTTCAGGGCGGCGGCGGCCAGCGCGGCCCAGGTCCCGGCGGTCAGCGCGAACAGACTGGCCGCGGTGGCGGTGAGCAGGCTGGTGGCGAGGGCCTGCAGGGCCTCGCCCCGGGTCGCCGCATGGTAGTTGGCGGCGGTCATCCCCGAGGGCAGGACGCCGGACCAGTGGGTGGCGAAGGAGGCGCCGAGCACGACGAGCAGGGGCAGGGCGAACACCGGCACGAACAGGACGAGGAACACCGCCCACACGGCCCGCCTGGCCCCACGGCTATGCACCAGCACGACGGCTCACCACCCGGTAGAGGCCGTAAAGACCCACGGAGATCAGGACGTTGACGACGGCGACCACACACGCGCCCGGGTAGTCGGACTCCAGGATCGCCTTGCCGTAGACGAGCATCGGCAGGGTGGTGACCCCCTTCGCGCCGGTGAACAGCACGATCCCGAACTCGTTGAGACACAGCACCAGGACGAGGCTCCCGCCCGCCGCGAGCGCCGGCAGCGCCTCCGGCAGGATGATCCGCCGGACGATGCGGGGTGCCCGCGCACCCAGTGAACTCGCCGCCTCCAGCTGTGCGGTGTCCAGCTGCGAGAACGCGGCGAGCAGCGGCCGCATCACGAACGGCGTGAAGTAGGTGACCTCCGCCAGCAGCACACCCCAGGGGGTGGTGAGGAACTGGAAGGAACCGATGATGCCGGTGCTGCCGTAGAGGAACAGCAGTGCCAGCGTGATGAGGAAGGACGGGAAGGACAGGTACACGTCGATGAACCGCGCCACCGCCCTCGCCCCGGGGAACGGTACGAACGCGATGACCAGCGCCAGCAGGAATCCCAGGACCAGGCATCCGGCGGTGGCGGACAGCGCCAGCCAGACCGTGGTCCACAGCGCGTTCCGGAAGCCTTCGGAGGCGAAGACGTCCGCGTACGGCTGCAGGGAGATGCCTCCGCTGTCGGGCCGGAAGGACTGCTGGACGACGAGGGCGAGGGGGTAGAGGAAGAAGAGGGCCAGGAGAGCCACGGGCGGAAAGGCCCACAGCAGCCGCCTGCTCATGAACCCACCCCCGCGGGCAGCAGCACCGCGTCCTCGGCGGCGAAGTGCAGGCTCACACGGTCCCCGCGCCGGGGCGGGTCCTTCAGCTCCCGTACGTCCGCCGTCACCGCGTGCCCGTCGACCTCGACGTACAGCCGGTGCGTGGCACCCCGCCACTGGATCTCGCTGACCGTGCCGGTGAGCCGGTTCGGCCCCTCCCCCAGCCCGATCAGATGCGGCCGTACGCACAGCGTGGCCCGCGCCCCCGCGGCCGCTTCCCCCGTGTCGACCTTCAGCCCGGTCCCCGCGAAGTCGACGCCCCCGGCACCGACCGTCACCGGCAACAGGTTGGCACCGCCCACGAAGGAGGCCGTGAACGCGCTCCGCGGTGCCCGGTACAGCTCGCGAGGGGTCCCGCACTGCTGAAGCCGCGCCGCGTCCATCACCGCGATCCGGTCGGCCAGCGTCAGCGCCTCGACCTGGTCGTGGGTGACGTAGAGCATCGACACGTCCGGCAACTCCCGGTGCAGCCGGGCGAGTTCGGCCAGCATCCCGGAGCGCAGCCGGGCGTCCAGCGCGGACAGCGGCTCGTCCAGGAGCAGCACGTCCGGCCGGACGGCCAGCGCGCGGGCGATGGCGACCCGCTGCTGCTGCCCGCCGGACAGCTCACGCGGATGCCGGCGGGCGTACGCGGCCATGCCGGTCATCTCCAGCGCCTCGGCGACCCGTTGCCGTATCTCGCTCTTGGCCGTCCGGCGTGCCCTGAGCCCGAACGCCACGTTCTCGTCCACCCGCATGTGCGGGAACAGCGCGTAACTCTGGACGACCATCCCGATGCCCCGCCGGTACGGCGGCAGGTCCGTCACGTCCCTGCCGCCCAGGAGCACCCGCCCGGACACGGGCCGTACGAACCCGGCGACCGCCCGCAGTGCGGTGGTCTTGCCGGAGCCGGACGGCCCGAGCAGCGCCATGACCTCGCCGGGCTCGACGGTCAGATCGAGCGCGTCGAGAACGACGTTGCCGCCGTAGGCGACGGTGACGGAGTCGAAGCGGATGCCCATCTCAGCGGTCTCCCAGCAGCAGCGGGGGCAGGCCGGCGACGGAGTCGAGGACGTGCGTGGCGCCGGCCGCGCGGAACTCGGCGTCCCCGTGGGCCCCGGTCAGCACTCCGGCGACGACCCCCGCCCCGGCCCGCACCCCGCTGAGCACGTCGTACGAGGTGTCCCCGACGACGGCGACCTGGCGCACGTCCTCGGCGGCCTTGGTGCGGACGAAGGCCTCCAGGACCATGTCCGGGTACGGCCGCCCGCGCCCGCCCGCGTCGGCCGGGCACAGGGTGAGCGGGACGAGGTCCCGCCAGCCGAGGGCGTCGAGGATCGCGTCCTGGGTGACCCGGGCGAAACCGGTGGTCAGGACGACGGTACGGCCGCTGCCGGCCAGCGCCTCGACGGCCTCGCGGGCGCCCGGCACCGGGGCGATCAGACCGGCGTCGACCAGGTCGCCGTACGCCTTCTCGAACGCGGTGTTGGCGCGCCGGGCGCGGTCCTCGGTGCCGAACAGGTGCCGGAAGACGGAGATCTTGGACTCGCCCATGGTGGCGCGGACGTACGCGAGGTGCTCGGCGTGCTCGGCCGAGCCGGGTGCGACGCCCAGCTCGACGGCCGCCGCCTCGAAGGCCCGCTCGACCAGTCCGCCGTCGGCGACGGTCGTACCGGCCATGTCGAGGACGACGAGACGGACGTCCGGGGTGTCCGAGGTATCCGGGGTGTTCATCGGGGTTCTCACCAGCCCAGTTCGTTCGCGGTGGTCTCGGCTATCGCGGGGGCGCAGGTCATGCCGCGCCCGCCGGGCCCGGTGACCAGCCACACCCCTTCGCGCACCTGCTGCCGGTGCACCACCCGGCCGGGTTCGGTGCACTGCGCGTACACGCCCGCCCAGCGGCGGCGGATGCGCGGCAGCGGCCGGCCGAGGAGGGACTCGACGACGCCGGTGAGGTGCTCGTACGGCTCCTCGACGGTGTCGAAGGCGAAGGGGTGCTCGTACTCGTGGGTGTCGCCGATGGTCAGTCCGCCGTCGGCGCGCTGGACCATCAGCAGTTGCATCCGGTGCGTGGCGGCGGTCTCCGGCTGCGGCTGCCGGGCGCGCAGCTCCTCCAGCGCCGGGGAGGCGTACGCCGGGTAGTAGCGGAAGCTGTCGGCGTCGGCGACGGAGGTCGGCAGCGGCTCGCCCAGCGGGTCGGTCTGCATCATCTGCAGGCGCACCCGGCGCACCGGAAGCTCCGGCCCCACGAGCTCGCGGACCAGGCCACCGAGCCAGGCGCCGGTGCACAGGACGACCGCGTCGGCGCGGTGCACGTCCCCGTGGTCGTCCCGGACGGTGCCGGCACCGACGACCTCGCGCACTTCCCGGCCCGGCAGGAAGGTGTAGTGGGGTGACTTCAACAGCTCGGCGCGGAGGGCGAGTTGGGCGGTGCGCGGCTCGACGGCCGCGTCCCGCTCGCAGTACAGGGCGGCGGTGAACTCGCCTCGCAGGGCCGGGTTGAGGGCACGGGCCTCGCTCGGGATGAGCAGCTTGTAGCCGCGGGCCGCGGCGTCCGCGCGGGCCACGGCGGCCTCGGCGACGGCGAGCTCCAGGGGGCCGCGGACGGGGGTCAGGGACCCGTTCGCCCGGAAGCCCAGCGCCGGCACCCGGGCGCCGATCCCCTCCCACAGCTCCCGCGCCCGCAGCGCGGTCCGAAGCTCTTCTCCACCGGCGCGGCCACTGACCCAGATCTGCCCGAAGTTGCGCAGCGAGGCGCCGCGCGCCTCGGCCTCGCGCTCGATCTGGACGACCTGGTGGCCGCGCCGCACGGCCTGCCAGGCGTGCATGGTGCCCACCACGCCTGCTCCGACGACTGTCACTTTCACGGCGGCAACGCTCCTCGCGATCGGGGAACCGGAGACATCCGGCTGACAACGAGAGCGTGAACGACCCATCACGTTTGGGCTAGACCCGTTATCTTTCCGTGACACTCCAGGGTGGTCTGGAACCGGCGCTTTTTACCCCTTACCCGGCGTTTTTCAGCCCCTGAGGTGGGTGGTGAAGGAGAAGCGGTCTCCCCGGTACAGCGAGCGCACGCGCTCCAGCGGCCGGCCCTCCGTGTCCCGGGAGACGCGGTGGATCAGCAGCATCGGCAGGGCGGGCGGGGTGCCGATGAGCAGGGCTTCGCGGGGGGTGGCCAGCACGGTCTCGATGCGCTCGTCGGCATCGCCGAAGGAGATGCCCTGGCCGGCGAGATAGCCGTAGAAGGAGGAGTCGGGGTCGAAGTCGGCGTCCAGCCGGGGCACCCGCTCGACGGCTACGTACGTGCTCTCCAGGCCCACCCGCTCCTCGTCGGCGAGCAGCACGCGCTCCAGGTGCCACACGGCTTCGCCCCGGGTGAGTCCGGTCTCGGCGGCGAGCGCGTCCGGGCAGGGGAACCGGTCGAGGGTGACGAGCGTACGACCCGGCGTACGGCCCTGCCGGCGCACGCCCTCGGTGTAGCTCGCGAGGGACAGCGGCTGGGCGAGCTTGGGCCCGGCGACGACGGTTCCCCGCCCCTTGCGCCGCAGCCGCCCTTCCAGCACCAGCTCCCGTACGGCCTGCCGTACGGTCTCCCGGGCCACGTCGTACCGCTCGGCGAGATCGCGCTCGGTGGGGATGACGCTGCCCTCCCCCAGCTCCTCCAGCAGCGCGGCGATGCGTGCCTTCACCGCGTAGTACTTGGGGATGCGCCCGTGCTCGGGGATGCCGGAGCGGACGGGGGCGCCGGGGGCCTGGTCGTTCGGGTAGTCCACGCAGGGATCGTCGCAGACGGCAGGGGTGCCCGCCGTACTGACCCCGCGTCGTACGAGCCGGTCGTATGGATCCGGGGTACGGCCGCTCAGCGGCGTCTGCGGGTCAGCAGCAACGCGCCGCCGCCGGCCACGAGGCCCGCCACTGTGGCCGCGAGCAGCCCGCGGGCGAGGGCGGCGCCGGTACGCGCCAGCTCACCGGCCTCCTCCGCGTCCCCTTTCGCGGCGGGGGTGGCGGTACCGGTGCCGGGTGTGGCCTGCGGGCTGCCGGACACGCTGGGGGCGCTCGGTGCCACGCCGCCGCCCCGCGTGGTGTCCGGAGCCGGCGACGGCGACGCATACCCCCCGATCCCGAACCGGTAGGCATTGGACTCCCCGACCCAGTCCCCGTCGCCGCCCCGGCGCTGTACGACGGCGGCGTTGGCCGTGACCTGGTCGGAAGGGGTGTCGGAGGGGAACACGAGCCTGATCCTGACGCTGACGGTCCTGCCGGCCGGTACGGCGAACCCGTCGAACCCGGCGCCGTCGAGCACGCCGACCAGCTCCTGCTCGTCGGTGCTCTCGAAGGTCACCGGCCGGGCCGTCGGGCCGTCGTAGAACTCCAGCTTGGGCTGGTCGGGCTGCAGCGTGCGCCTGTCGTCGACGAGGACGATCACCGGGTGGATGCCGGTGCAGGGCCGGCGGGTGGTGTTGGTGAGGTCGAGGTACCAGGTGCCGTATCCGCCACCCGCCTCGTAGGAGGCCGGGCCGCCGCGGATCCGGGCGGCCAGCGGGAAGGCGCGCGGGTTGCCGCCGACGCAGGCCGGGGGCGGGTCGGCGAGGGCGGCGGCGGGCGTGGCGGGGACGGCCACACAGGCGGAGGCGGACGCGGCGGCTGCGGCGAGGCAGTGGGACAGGGACAGCGGTGTGCACAGTCGCATAAACACATGATCATGTCGGTCGCGGCGGCACACCCGCGACCGCCGATCCGGTGCATACCGCGAAGACCGCTCGATCGGCGGGGGTCAGTGGATGATGGTGACGTCCACCGTGACCACGGCGTCGGGATCGGAGGCACAGGCCAGGTAGATGTGCGCCACGCCCGGCTGGGTGTTCCGCTCGATCCCGGCGATCCCGACCAGCACGCCCTTCTCCGTCGGCCTGAGTTCGACGGTCCGGATCGGGGTGCGTTCCGAGGTGTGCGCGCCGACCTGTTCTCCTTCGGCGCGGCCGCCCTGGCTGGGATCACTGCATCCCGCGAGCGTGAGGGATACGGTCTGACCGGGCTTCACCTTCGCGGGACTGACGGTGCCCACCGGTGAGGCGGCGGCGGTCCCGGCAAGGGCCACGAGACCGGCGCCGACGAGGACTGCGGTGGTGATGCGAGAGCAGCGCATACTCACTCCTCACTGCACCGACCGGTGCGTGCGTTCAGTGAGACGGCAGTGTCGATCGGTTCGTTCGATGCGCTTGAGTCCATTGTGGAGAGCGGGGCTGGGCTCCGCACCCTGGCCCCCTACAGCGCCTGACAGCATCTGACAGCATCCGAGGAGCATGCACGATGAAGATCGCGACGTCACAGAAGATCACCACGTTCCTGATGTTCGAGGGCAACGCCGAGGACGCGATGGCCTTCTACACCTCGCTGTTCGACGACGCCGAGGTCGTCAGCATCACTCGCTACGGTGCCGATGGCCCCGGTGAGGAGGGGAGCGTGCAGCACGCCACCTTCTCGCTCGCCGGTCAGCACTTCATGTGCATCGACAGCCCCGCGCACCATGACTTCACGTTCACGCCCGCGGTCTCGCTCTTCGTGCAGTGCGAGAACGAGGCCGAGATCGACCGCCTCCACGCGGCCCTCTCCGACCAGGGCACGGAGCTCATGCCCCTGGGCAACTACGGCTTCAGCCCCAAGTTCACCTGGCTCAACGACCGCTTCGGCGTCTCCTGGCAACTGAACCTGTCCGAGTGAGCGCTGGTGCCTTTGGCCGACGCCCACCCACCGGGTCACATGGGACCGTGCGCGGCTGCGGGTCCGTCGTGGCCACTCGCGCAGTTCCCCGCGCCCCTTCAGGGCGCTGCAGTGCCGCCGGCAGAGCGCCGGGGCACCCGGAAGGCAACCTCACCGCGCCCCCAGCCCGGCGCAGCGCACCTCACACATCCCCGCGCCCGAACACCCGCGCCAACAGCAACTGCGCGGCCCCCTCCGCCACCACCCGCTCCCCCCGCGGAGCGACCCGCACCGGCACCGGTCCCCCGCGCACCCCCTCCCGGCGGGCCCGGGCATCGAGCACCTCCCCGACTCCCCGCACGAATTCCTCCGGCGCCCCCGCGACCGTCCGCCCCCCGAGCAGCACCGCATCGATGTCCAGCAGCCCGACCAGGTTCGCCGCCGCCACGCCCAGCACACGCGCCGCCTCCCCGGCCTCCCCGCGCCCCACCGCCGCCAGGCACAGCGCCTCCACGCACCCCCGGTCCCCGCACTCGCACGGCGGCCCGTCCAGCTGGACCACCTGGTGTCCGAACTCCCCCGCCCCGGTCCGCGCCCCCCGATGCACGCGCCCACCGATCACCAACCCGGCCCCGAGCCCCGTACCGAGATGCAGATAGGCGAAGGATCCGCCCTCGCCGCCCTCACCCCCCACCGACAGCCCGAGCGCCGCGGCGTTCGTGTCCTTGTCCACCACGACCGGCATCCCCAACCGCTCCCCGAGGGCGTCCCGCAGCGGAAACCCCTCCCACTCGGGAAACCCGGTCACCCGGTGCAGCACCCCCCGCGCATGATCGAGCGGCCCGGGAAGCGCCACCCCCACCCCGAGCAGCGAACCTGCCCCGGACGGCTCCTCCCCGGCCGTCCCTCCCTCGCCCGGAAACGCGCCCAGGGCCTCCCGCACCACCCCGTGCACCGCGTCCCCGACCACCGCCAGCACGGTCTCCGCCCCGGCGCCCAGGTCCAGTTCGGCGCGCCGTTCCTGCACCACGGCCCCGTCCAGATCGACCAGCACCACCCGCAACTCGTCCCGGTCCAGATGTGCCCCCACCGCGTGCCCCGCCTCCGGCACCAGCCGCAGCACGGTCCGCGGCTTGCCCCCGGTCGACGCCCGCCGCCCGGCCTCCGCGGCGAACCCCTCCTCCCGCAGCCGCCCGGTGATCTTGCTGACGGCCTGCGGGGTCAGTCCGGTCCGCTCGGCCAGTTCGAGCCGGCTGATCCCCTCCGTCCCGGCGTCCCGCAACAGCCCCAGCACCAGCGCGGTGTTGTGCGACCGCACCGCGAAGAGGTTCGCCCCCGCCGACCCGCCGCCGGCCATCCTCACCCCGGCCCCCGGCTCCGACCCCGTCGACCCCGTCGCCGATCCCGCCGCCGACGACCCACTCCGCGTCCGCTTCCCCGTCCGCGAGCCCGTCCCCGTCCTCGTCCTGTTCACGCCACCCATTGTCCCCACCGCTTGCACTTTGGCAACAGCGTTGCGAAAGTAGGGAGCCATGGGATCCATGACAGGACGCACGACCGCCACCCCCCTCCGCGTCGGCCTGATCGGCTACGGCCTCGCCGGCTCCGTCTTCCACGCCCCGCTGATCGCCGCCACCGAGGGCCTCGCCCTGCACACCGTGGTCACCGCCAACCCGGAGCGCCAGCAGCAGGCTCGCGCCGAGTTCCCGGACGTGGCGCTCGCCGCCACCGCCGAGGAGCTGTTCGACCGCGCGGACGGGTTGGACCTGGTCGTCATCGCCTCCCCGAACAAGACGCACGTCCCGCTCGCCTCCGCCGCCCTCAAGGCGGGCCTGCCGGTGGTCGTGGACAAGCCGGTGGCCGGCACCGCGGCCGAGGCCCGCGACCTCGCCGCCCTCGCCGAGGAGCGCGGCCTGCTCCTGTCCGTCTTCCAGAACCGCCGCTGGGACAACGACTTCCTGACCCTCCGCAAGCTGGTCTCCCAGGGCGACCTGGGTGAGGTGTGGCGCTTCGAGTCCCGCTTCGAACGCTGGCGCCCCCAGCCCAAGGGCGGCTGGCGCGAGTCCGGTGACCCGGCAGAGATCGGAGGTCTGCTCTACGACCTCGGCAGCCATGTCGTCGACCAGGCTCTGCTCCTCTTCGGCCCGGTCACCGAGGTGTACGCCGAGACGGCCGTCCGCCGCCCCGGCGCCGAGACCGACGACGACACCTTCATCGCGCTCACGCACGCGAACGGCGTCCGCTCTCACCTCCACGTCTCCGCGACGGCCGCCCAGCTCGGCCCCCGCTTCCGGGTGCTCGGCTCCCGCGCGGGCTACGTGAAGTACGGCCTCGACCCGCAGGAGGCGGCCCTGCGCGAGGGCCTGCGCCCCGGCCCCCGGTGGGGCGCGGAGCCCGAGGCGCTGTACGGCCGTATCGGCGCCGGCGAGTCCCCGCTGACCGGCGGCGGCACCCCCGTACCGACCCTCCCCGGTGACTACCCCGCCTACTACACGGCCGTCGCCCGCGCCCTGACCGGCGCCGGCCCCAACCCGGTGACCGCCCTGGAGGCGGCCGCCGCCCTCGACGTACTGGAAGCGGCCCGCAGGTCGGCCACGGACAAGGTGACGGTGACCCTCTGATGCCCCACCAGCAGCACCATCCGCAGATCACGCCCAGGACCACCCCCGAACTCACCCCGTCCGTCGAGGAGCTGGAGGCGCAGGAACGCCGCCTGGTCTTCCGGCAGTTCACATACGAAGACGCCTGGGCCCTCGGCTCGTTGCTGGTCGAACTGGCCCGGGAGCGCCAGGCCCCCGTCGCCGTCGACATCCACCGGGCCGGCCAGCAGCTCTTCCACGCGGCCCTGCCGGGCTCCACCCCCGACAACGACGCCTGGATCGCCCGCAAGCGCCGGGTCGTCGAGCGCTACGGCGCCTCCTCCTACCTGGTCGGCGCCCGCTTCCGCGCCAAGGGCACGACGTTCGAGGACTCCTCCCGCCTGGACCCCGACACCTACGCGGCCCACGGCGGCTCGTTCCCGATCAACGTCGAGAACGCGGGCGTGATCGGTGCGGTGACGGTGTCCGGGCTGCCCCAGCTCCAGGACCACCGGTTCGTCGTGGAGGCGTTGGAGCAGTTCCTGAACGTGTGACGCCGAGCGGGATTACGTGAGGGATCCCTCCGGTTGGGAATGGCTGCAGACGTGATGATCGCGGCACACCGGAGGGACGGCCCCATGAGCACCTCGAACACCGTGAAGGACAGGATCGGCCGGTACGGCGTCTGGAGCCTCGGCCTGCGCGCGGAGGACCCCTCCCTGAGCGGCGAACTGACGGACGCTGCGGCCGAGTTGGAGGAGCTCGGCTACGGCGCCGTATGGCTGGGCGGCAGCAGCGCCGCCCGCCACGCCGTACCCCTTCTGGAGGCGACCGACCACCTCACCGTCGGCACCAGCATCCAGAGCATCTGGCAGTACGACGCCGAGGCGAGCGCGGCGGCCTTCGCCGAGGTGGAGACGGCCCACCCGGGCCGCTTCGTGCTCGGCCTCGGCGTGAGCCACGCCAAGCTCGCCGATCAGTACCGCCGGCCGTACTCGGCCCTGGTCGCCTATCTCGACGCCCTGGACACGGCCGGCGTGCCCGCGGACCGCCGGGTGCTGGCGGCCCTCGGCCCGAAGACCCTGGAGCTGTCCCGCGACCGGGCGGCGGGCGCCGTGCCGTACCTGGTCACGCCCGAGCACACCGCCCACGCCCGCGAGATCCTCGGCGCCGGGCCGCTGCTCGCCCCGGAGCTGAAGGTGGTCCTGGAGGCCGACCCTGCCCGTGCCCGCTCCCTCGCCCGGGACACCCTCGCGATGTACCTCGCCCTGCCGAACTACACCAACAACTTCCTGCGGCACGGCTTCACCGAGGACGACCTCGCCGACGGCGGCAGCGACCGCCTGGTCGACGCGGTCTTCGCCTGGGGCGACGAGAGCCGCATCCGGGCCCGCATCGACACCTTCCACCAGGCGGGCGCCGACCACGTGGCCCTCCAGATCGTCACCGACGCCGAAAGGGACGCGCTGCCGAGGGAGGAATGGCGCCGCCTCGCTTCTCTACTGGGCTGAGAGGAACGCGCCCCGAAGGGGCGCGGGGCTGTGTGTGATATGCGGCTCCGCCGCGTGGGCGCGACCAGCCACGAACCACCCGCGCCCGGCGACGAAACCGCAGTTCCCCGGCGCTCCCCAGCGGAGCGTCTACGCGTCCTTGAGCTCCTGCCGCTGCCGGCCGAGCCCGGCGATCTCCAGCTCGACCACGTCCCCGGCCCGCAGATACGGCTTCGGCTCGGCATGCCCCATCGCCACCCCCGCCGGCGTCCCCGTGTTGATGACGTCGCCGGGGTACAGCGTCATGAACTGGCTGACGTACCGCACGACCTCCCCCACGGGGAAGATCTGCTCGGCCGTCGTACCGTCCTGCTTCAGCTCCCCGTTGACCCACAGCTTCAGCGAGAGCCGCTGCGGATCCGGAACCTCGTCCGCCGTGACCAGCCACGGCCCCAGCGGGTTGAACGTCTCGCAGTTCTTGCCCTTGTCCCAGGTGCCACCGCGCTCGATCTGGAACTCCCGCTCGGACACGTCATGGGCCACCGCGTACCCGGCGACATGCGCGAGCCCCTCCTCGGCCGACGACAGATAGCGCGCGGTACGCCCGATGACGACGGCGAGCTCCACCTCCCAGTCGGTCTTGCGCGACCCGCGAGGGACGAGCACCGTGTCGTCCGGCCCGACCACCGTGTCCGGCGCCTTGAAGAAGACGACCGGCTCGGCGGGCGGTTCGGCGCCGGTCTCGCGGGCGTGGTCGTGGTAGTTGAGCCCGATGCACACGATCTTGCCGATGCGGCCGAGCGGCGGCCCGGTGCGGAGCCCCGTCGCGTCGAGGCGGGGCAGCTCGCCGGACTCGGCCGCCGCGCGTACCCGGTCGAGCGCGGCCTCGTCGGCTAGGAGCGCGCCGTCGATGTCGTCCACGATCCCCGACAGGTCGCGCAGGGTCCCCTCGGCGTCGAGCAGCGCGGGCCGCTCGGCCCCGGCCGTACCGACTCGCAGCAGCTTCATGGTCACAATCTCCCTCGATCGCGGGCGCCCGACCGATGGGTGCAGCCATCGGAGGACTTGGTCGATCCTCCAATCGACCAGTCCACTCCGCAAGACCCTGTTCACGTACTGGACCGTAACCGCGCCTGCTACCGGTACAGCGCGGCCCGTTCCACCGCGGTCCAGGCCGTGCTGGTGATGACGTACAGGGCGGCGGCCAGCGGTACGACGGCCACGGTGACGAGCGTGAAGAAGGACATGAACGGCATGACCTTGCTGACCGCGCCGAGCCCCGGCACCTGCTCGCCGCCCGCGGGGCCGGCCGCGACCGGGTTCGCGGCCGTCATGGCCTTGGTGCGCCGGTAGTTGAAGACGGCGACGGCCGCGACGATCGCGAAGACCCCGAGATAGACCAGCCCGGCCGGGCCGAACACCCCACCGCCGGCGAGGGCGTCGGCCCACCGCCCGCCCAGCGGCGCCGCGAGCAGCCGGTGGCCCAGCAGCCCGTTGCTCCCACCGCCGATCGTGGAGCTGGAGAACAGGTGGTAGAGCAGGAAGAAGGCGGGCAGCTGCAGCAGGCTGGGCAGGCAGCCGGACAGCGGTGAGACCTGTTCCTCGGCGTGCAGTTCGAGCACCGCCTGCTGCAGTCGCCGCGGGTCCTCGGCGTGCTTCTCGCGCAGTTCGGCGATGCGCGGCTGCAGTGCGGTACGGGCGCGCTGGCCGCGGGCCGCGGCGCGGGAGAGGGGGTGGACGAGGAGTCGTACGAGCGCGGTGAACAGGACGATCGCGGCGGCGGCCGCGGAGGCGTGGAAGAGGGGCTGGAGCAGGTCGGCGAGCTGCTCGACCAGGCGGGCGAAGAGGGAGAAGACGGACATGGGTGAGCCCTCCGGGGGTCTCGTCGTGCCGGAACGGAGTGGACCAACGGCATGACGACCCGCGCGGGGTCACGCACCACGGTGACGCGGGAGTTCGTGCCCTACGCGGCGGTCGCCGGAAGGACGTGCCCGGGTGCCCTGGGCCGGCGCCGTCCGGGCGCGTCGGGATCGCGCTGCGGCAGGAAGGCCGTACGCCGGGCTCGGTCGCGGATCGCCGTACGCACCCGGGTGGGCGGGACGGCGGGCGCGGAGCGGGCGGCGAGCAGGGAGCAGAGAGCGAGCGCGGAACCGGCGGCGGTGGTCGCGGCCAGTGCCACGGTGGTGGTGAGGGTGCCGGTGTCGAGCAGCAGGACCGGCAGCAGGAGGAGCAGCAGCGCGGCGAGCGCACGCGACCGCGCGAGCCTGCGGATCACTTCGCAACCCCCCAACGCTTCCCCGCGGTCTCAACCACCGACGTCTACTTGCCCTTTATACCCGAACGCCTTCCCTGCCCGAACACCCGACCGGACACCCGAAAGGCCCCGCATGCCTCGCACTCCCCTCTGCGTCCTGAGCGACACGATCCCCGCACGCGTCGCCGACGGTCACGCGGTGGACCGGTTCGTCGAGATCGGCTCCTTCACCAAGGTGCTCACCGGTACAGCGCTCATGCGCATGGCCGCCGCGGGCCTGCTCGACGTGGACGACCCGGTCGAGCGCCTGCTCCCCGCCGCCCCGCGCACCGGCATCACGCTGCGGCACCTGGCCGAGCACACGTCCGGGCTGCCGCGCCTCCCGCCCGGCGCCGGGGGCCGGGATCCGTACGCCGCGTTCGACGGCGACGCCCTGCACCGGCTGCTCGGGCGGCTGGACGGGGTCGTGGTCCGGCCGCCGGGGCAGGAGGAGGAGTACTCCAACCTCGGGTACGCCGTCCTCGGCGCGGCACTCGTCCGCGCGGCCGGTGCGCCGTACGAGGAACTGCTCGCGGAGCACGTACTGCGGCCGCTGGACGTCCACGAGGTGAGCGCACGCCCCGACCCGGACCGGCGCCTGCTGGCGCCGGGCTTCCTCGGCAGGGGCCGCAGGCCCTGGACGATGGACGGGGCGATCCTTCCGGCGGGCGGCCTGTGGGCGACGCCGCGCGCGGTCGCCGAGCTGCTCGTCCGGCTGGTGCTGGAGCGCCGGCTGGGAGATCCCGCGCCCTCGTGGCAGACGGCCGGTGAGCTGCACTGGCACAACGGCGCGACCCGTCACGCCTCGGTCTTCGCCGGAGCCGTGGCGGACGGCCGGTGGGTGGTCGTCCACCGGCTGGGCGGCAGCCCGGAGGCGACCGACCAGGTCGGCGTCGACATCCTCAGGGGCACCGGTCCGGGCAGTTCGTGACCGGCGACGCGCGCCCTCAGGCGGGTTCCGTCTCCAGCGGCTCCAGCAGCCGCTTCGGCTTCAGCAGGGCCTTGCTCACGGGATCCGCCGGGTCGGGGTCGAGGCCCGGTCCGGGCACCATGACCACATCCCCGACCGGTACGACGATCCCGCAGGCGGGGCATTCGCCGTACGGCCCGAGTTCCGTGCCGCAGTCCGCGTGCCGGAAGTCGCGCAGCCGGGTCTCGGTGAAGTGCTCGCGGCCCCACAGCCCGAGGGCGCGCAGGGTGGGCCACAGGGCGATGCCGCGCTCGGTGACGACGTACTCGTCCCGCGGCGGCGACTGCTGGTAGCGGCGCTTTTCGAGGATGCCCTCGGCGGTCAGGGTCTGCAGCCGGGCGGCCAGGACGGCGCGCGGGATGCCGAGGTGGACCAGGAAGTCGTTGTAGCGCCGCACGCCGTAGAGCGCGTCCCGGACGACGAGCAGCGTCCAGCGCTCGCCGACGATCTCGAGCGCGCGGGCGATCGAGCACTCCTGTGTCGCGTAGTCCTTGCCCAGTGCCATGCCGTCCACTGTAGCCACTTTCCGACATCTCGGTTCGGTGACCGAACCGATGATGCTACGGTGGTGAAGTCATGCAGGTTCAATGATTGAACCGATGCCCCGGAAAAGACAGGACCCCCGCCATGACCGGGCTCGACTCCGCCACCACCCGCACCGCCACCTCCCTGCGCGGCACGACCGCCCCGGACGTCCCCGCACGCCCCCGTGCCACCCTCGCCCTGACCAGCGCGGCCACCGCCGTGGCGCTGATGACGTACACGGCCCCGATGGTCACGCTCCCGGACACGGCGGCCGCCCTGCACACCCCGCTCTCCGGCCAGGCCTGGCTCCTGAACGGCACCCCGCTGGGCCTCGCCGCCCTGCTCCTGGTGGCCGGCAGCCTCGCCGACGACTACGGCCGCCGCCGCGTCTTCCTCGCCGGCACCCTGGCCCTGGGCATCACCACCGCCCTCGCCGCCTTCACCACCTCGACCTGGCAGTTCACCCTCGCCCGCATCGCCCAGGGCGCGGCGAGCGCGGCGATCCTGGCGAGCAGCCTCGGCCTGCTCGTGGCGGCCTTCCCCACCGCGCGCGGCCGGCTGCACGCGACCGGCGTGTGGGGCGCCTTCGTCAGCGGCGGCATCGCGGTGGGCCCGCTGGTCGCGGGCGCGCTGCCGACCTGGCGGGTGGCGTACGGCGTGCTCGGCGCCGCCGCCGTCGCCGTGGCCGCGCTGGGCACCCGTGCGCTGGCCGAGTCCCGCGCCCCGCGCGGCGGCCGCCCGGACGTCCTCGGCGCCCTGACCTTCGGCCTCGCCCTGGTCGCCCTGGTCGCGGCCCTGACCCTGGGCCGCGACGGCTGGCTCCGCGCACCGGTGGGACTGCTGCTGGCCGCCGCCGTACTCCTGCTCGCGCTCTTCGCCGCCGTGGAACACCGGACCGCCACTCCGATGATCGACCTCGGCCTGCTGCGCCACGCCCGCTTCCTGGCCTCCTCGGCAGGCGGCCTGTTCACGGGCCTCGCGGTGATCGGCACGTTCAGCTTCCTGCCGGCCCTGCTCCAGCAGACGCTCCGGCTGTCCCCGATGCAGACGGCCTGGCTGTTCCTCCTCTGGTCCGGCCTCAGCTTCGCGGTGGCCCTCCAGGTCAAGCACCTGGTCGGCCGCATCGCCCCGCGCACCCAGCTCGCCGTCGGCTTCGCCCTGCACACCATCGCCGTCCTGACCATGCTCGGCGCCCTGGCCTCCGGCTCCTGGACCCGGCTGCTGCCCGGCCTGATCGTCGGCGGCATCGGCAGCGGCCTGCTCAACGGCGCGCTGCCCCTGCTGTCCGTCGAGTCGGTCCCCCGCGAACGCGCCGCGATGGGCTCCGGCGCCCAGCAGACCTTCCGCTACATCGGCTCCTGCGCCGGCGTGGCCCTGACCATCGCCCTCGCCACCTCGACCGGACACCTGGCCCACGGCGCGAACATCGCCCTGCTGGTGTCGGCGGGGCTGGCGGCGGTCGGGGCGGTGAGCGTGCTGGTGCTGCGGGAACGCTGACGGCTGTCACCTGGGCCGCATGGACACCAGCTTCCCCCACACCACCATCCGGTAGCGCGAGGTGAACTCGGGGGTGCAGGTGGTCAGGGTGATGTAGTAACCCGGCTCGGAGTACCCGTACGCGGGCCGCACCAGGGAGCGCGGTACGGGCCGGATGACCCCCGAGTCCGTCGCCGAGGTCTGCGGCAGGACCTGGTCGACGTCGTACGTGTACGTCGCCGTCCGCGTCTCCACCTCGATGGCGTCCCCGCGCCGCAGCCGGGGCAGGTACCGGAAGGGCTCGCCGTACGTGTTCCGGTGCCCGGCGAGCGCGAAGTTGCCCGCCTGCCCCGGCTGCCCGGTTCCCCGGTAATGGCCGACGTACCCCTTGTTGAGGACGTCGGCCTTGCTCACGCCCTCGGCGACGGGCACACGCAGACCCAGCCGGGGGATGGTGAGGACGGCGTACGCCTGAGAGCGGGAGGGGAGGCTGACGGTCGTGTACGACCGCTGCGGCACAGGGGACGCGGAGGTGTCCGGGGTCGAAGCGGACGCGGCGGGCCCGGTGGGCGTCGGGGCCGCGCCCCCGGCGCCGTACCCCTGATGACCCCACTCCCGCTCCAGCGCCTCCACCTGCCGCTCGGCGCCGCGCCGGGCCTCCCGGTTGGTCCACCACAGCTGGTGCACGACCAGCAGCATGAGCAGCACACCGACGGTCACGAGCACCTCGGCCCCGCCCCACAGCACGCGCCGCCGCCGGGCGCGCCTGCGCCGATCGCTGTGCCGTACGACCCGCACGCCCGACCATGCCGGCATCCGCACCCACCTCCATGGGCCTCCCGGGAGCCGCCCGCAGGGTAGGCGCACCGGGCACAACTGGCCATAGCCGCACATGAATCGGCAACCTCGGAGCGCTTCCTCAACGGGTTTTAGAAAGCACTGTCAGAACTCTCGACAACCCCACCCGCCACCCCCGATGCTTCCTGCTGCCGGAGCCGCGAGGGAGAGGGCGGAGAGAGCGATGATCCGACGCAGAACACTGCTGGCCGCGGCGGGCGGCGGCATCCTGGGCAGCGCCCTGGCCACGGGCACGGCACGGGCGGACGCGACGATCTCCGTCAACCCGTCGACGACCTACGGGACGTGGGAGGGCTGGGGTACGTCACTGGCCTGGTGGGCGAACGTCTTCGGGGCGAGGGACGACTTCGCGGACATCTTCTTCACGACGAGGACGACCACGTACAACGGCACGGCGCTCCCCGGCCTCGGCCTGAACATAGCCCGCTACAACCTGGGCGCGTGCAGCTGGAACAGCGTGAACGGCGAGTCGATGGTCGCCTCGCCCGACATCCCGAAGTTCAAGCAGATAGAGGGCTACTGGCAGGACTGGACGAACGAGGACCCGACGTCGTCGTCCTGGAAGTGGACGGCGGACGCGACCCAGCGGGCGATGCTGCTGAAGGCGACCCAACGCGGCGCGATCAGCGAACTCTTCGCCAACTCCCCCATGTGGTGGATGTGCCTGAACCACAACCCCTCGGGCGCCTCGGACGGCGGCAACAACCTCCAGTCCTGGAACTACCGCCAGCACGCCTCCCACCTGGCGTCGGTGGCCCTGTACGCGCAGCAGAACTGGGGCGTGACCTTCTCGACGGTGGAGGCCTTCAACGAACCGTCCTCGTCCTGGTGGACGGCGACGGGCACCCAGGAGGGCTGCCACATGGACGCCACGGTCCAGTCGGCCGTACTCCCCTACCTGCGCGGCGAGTTGAACAAACGGGGCCTGACGACGACGAAGATCTCCGCCTCGGACGAGAACACCTACGACCTGGCCCGCACCACCTGGGACTCCTTCTCCTCCACGACCAAGGGCTACGTGGACCGGGTGAACGTCCACGGCTACCAGGGCCCGGGCGGCCGCCGCGACCTGCTCTACACGGACGTGGTGACCACGGCCGGCAAGGCCCTCTGGAACTCCGAGACCGGGGACGGCGACGCCACGGGCCTGACCCTGGCCGGCAACCTCCTCTACGACTTCCGCTGGCTGCACCCCACGGCGTGGGTGTACTGGCAGGTGATGGACCCGAGCGCGGGCTGGGCGACGATCGCGTACGACGCGAGCACCCTGCAGCCGGGCGCGGTGCAGACGAAGTACTACGTGCTGGCACAGTTCACCCGCCACATCCGCCCGGGGATGACGATCCTGGACACGGGAGCGAGCTACGCGGCGGCGGCCCTGGACCGGCAGGCGAACCGCCTGGTCATCGTGGCCGCGAACACCGCATCCTCCGCCCAGACCCTGACCTTCGACCTCTCCCGCTTCTCCTCGGTGACCGGCGGCTCGGGGGGCCTGGTCCCCCGCTGGAACACGGTGACGACGGGCGGCGCGGACCTCTACACCCCCCACTCCGACACCCACCTCTCCGGCAAGACCCTGTCGGTCCCCTTCGCGCCGAAGTCGATCCAGACGCTGCAGGTGGACGGAGTGACGGTGTAGGGGAGATCCGGGTGACGGTGCGGGAAAGATCTGGCAGGAGCCTGACCAGGCCTTACCCCGCCCAGTCCCGCTCGGCAGTACGGTGTCCCCCATGCGCCCCGACACGCCTGCCGAGAACGTCGACCACACCGCCGAGGCGGCACGCCTGGAGCGGACCGCCGGACTGTACCCCGAGGACGCCGAGGCCCTCCTCCTGCGCGCCGCGGCCCACCTGGAACTGTCCGGCGACCGCCCCGCGGCCACCACCCTCTACGACCGCCTGCTCTCCACTGCCGACGGCCTGGACAACCCCGCCCTGGTCCGCGCCCTGAAGGCCTCCAACCTCTGGGAGTACGGCCACGAGGCCGAGGCGAGGGCGATCATCGACGGCATCCGTACGACCGCTCCCCGGGACCCGGCCCCCTGGGTGATCATCGCGGAGGCCCTGGAGTCGCACGACGAGCTGGAGGCGGCGGCGGAGACCTTCACGGAGGGAGCCGGCCTGCTCCTGCCGGCCGGGGAGGACACGGAACCGGCGCCCGCCACCCACCCCCTCCTCTACGGCCGCCACCGCGTCCGCCGCATGCTGGGCCTGCCCCACGACGCCTGGGACACCCTGGCCGACACCCTCCACACGTCCCCCGTGTCCCTGGACGAACTCCACGACCCCAAACGCGTCTGGTCCCTCGGCTCCGACAACCCGGCGGAACTGGTGGCCGAGATCTCCCGCCTCCGAGCCGAACTGGGCGCCTACCGAGAGGCCCTCTCCCGCCCCTTCCCGGTGGCGGTCCTCCACTGGCCGGCGGGCGAGCTGACGGAACTCCTCTCGGCGTACCCGACCCTCGCCACGGAGTACCCCTCCCACGACACCCACCTGTCGACCATAGAGTCCTCCCTGCGCGAGCTGTCCGCCTCGGGCACGGGAAACCTCGGCATCGTCACGGGCACGGTCCCGTCGTACGAGGCCTTCGCGGCCTCGGAGGGCTCGTCCCCGGACGATGCCGCACTGCTGCCGCAGTACGCGACGACGTTGGCTGCGCGGGGGCGGGCGGTGGCTTGGCCGCCGGTTCGGGGGGCGGAGTGTTGGTGTGGGGCGCCCCAGAGCTATGAGGCATGCCATGGCGCATAAGAAAGCGCGCCCCTCCGCAAGCCGCTAACCCGGCCTGGTGCGCCCCTCACTCCGGCTCACCATCCAGCCCACCGGATGACCACCCACCTGAGCCCCGCCTTCCCGGGCCGGCCGCTCGCTTCTCCCCCGTGCTGGAGCGGCCCGGATCAAGGGTGGCCCGCACGGCCATCGGCGTCAGCCGACGAGGGAGTGGAGCGCAGCGGAACGGACGCGCCCTGAGGTGGGCCGCGGAAGCACGACAATGCCGAGACGCGGGCGGCTCAGCCGGTGCCCAACAGATCCGATCCCGAGGCGTACCCATTCCCCGGTAGGGCCACACCGCTCCAGTTGCGCCGGCAGAATTGCTGGCGTGTCACATGCCGTGCCTTCCTCCGCCGCCGTTTCCGCTCGCATGAGCCGACAGGGATCGCGCGACACGGCGCCCGAAGTCGCGGTCCGTCGGCTTCTCCATGCGGCAGGACTGCGATACCGAGTGAACCGGCCGGTACCGGGCATGCCTCGGCGGACGATCGACATCGTCTTCACCAAGGCCAAGGTTGCGATCTTTCTGGACGGCTGCTTCTGGCACGGCTGTCCCGAGCACGCTACGCATCCAAAGGCCAACGCTGCGTGGTGGCGCGCCAAGCTCGACAAGAACATGACGCGCGACTTGGAGACGACGGAGCACCTGCAGGCCTCGGGTTGGACGGTGCTGCGCTTTTGGGAGCACGAATCCCCCGAGGAGGTGGCACGCCGAATCGCACGGTCGGTGGCACCGAAGGGCGGTCACACCCCAGAGGGTGGCCGGGCCGCACCAAGCATCAATCCGGACACGGTCCTTGGTAGTGACAACCATCTGACCTAATAATGTGTAGGCCTTGTAAAGGTGACGCTGGGACGCCTCCCGGACGCTAGGGCTTCCGGAGCACGAGGGCCTGCCGATCCAGACACGTGAACGAGTGGGAGCGGGGGCGGTCGGATCCTATGACCGACGAGTTCGACGGCATGTATGACACGTTCAAGGCGCTCCTGGACGCCTTCCCGCCTTCCGAAGCTGTCAAGCGGCTGGAGATGCTGGGAGTCAGGCCGGAGATTGTCCAGGAGATCCGCGAGCGCCACGAACGGCACACGATACGCATCAAGGAACTCGAAGAGCCCCATGCCGTCATCCTCGGGAACCGCGACACGTGGTACACCGGCCCGCAGGACAAGGACAAGTGCTGGCCGGCGATTGTTGAACTGCTGCGGAAGGACGGCTGGCCCGATGAACCCGCCATCCGCAATCTCGACGACTCCTCGACTCGCGTGGTTTCCCTGCTGAACCACCCGAAGGAGAAGTCGTTTTCGACGCGCGGTCTGGTCGTGGGCTACGTGCAGTCCGGAAAGACGACCAACTTCACCTCCGTCATGGCCAAGGCAGCCGACCGCGGCTACAAGCTCTTCATCGTTCTGGCCGGCATCCACAACGGGCTCCGACGCCAGACCCAAGCCCGCCTGGTCCAGCAACTCGTGGAACCCAACCCGTCTCTGTGGTCCCAACTGACCGGCTTGGAGAAGGACTTCACTCCCCAGGAGAATCCGGCCGCCTACTTCGGCAAGAGCAACAAGACACACGTGCTGTGCGTGGTCAAGAAGAACGCGACGGTGCTTCGCAAACTGGCGCAGTGGCTGGAGAAGGCCGCGGACTACTTGCAGGACTGCCCGGCGTTGATCATCGACGACGAGGCAGATCAGGCGACGGTGGCCACGAAGTCCATCAACCCTCTGATCCTCAACATCATGAGCAGCCTGCCGCGTTCCGCCTACGTGGGCTACACGGCTTCTCCTTTCGCCAACCTGCTCATTGATCCGAGCGCACAGGACTTGTATCCGCGTGACTTCGTTGTGAACCTCCCCAAGCCGGAGGGGCACTTCGGAACGGAGGTCCTGTTCGGCCGCTATGCTCTCGACGGCGAAGATCCCGAGCAGGTCGACGACGGATACGACATGATCCGTTCGGTCCCCGACGAGGATGTGCCCTGCGTCCGCCCGGAGACGAGGGCCGACGTCGAAGGCTTCGAACCGGTCATCACCGACACCCTCCGCAGGGCCGTCGAGTACTTCTGGCTGACCACGGCAGCCCGTCGTGTGCGCCGTAAGGGCAACCCGCACAGCACCATGTTGGTTCACACCAGCGTCAACACGGCTGTGCACAACAGCTTCAAACGTCCGTTGGAACACTTGCTGAAGCGCGCCGGTGAATCCCTCGCCGATGCGAGCTTCCTCTCCCGGCTGCGTGACCTCTGGGACGAGGAGACCGCTCGCGTCCCTGCGGAGGAGTTCGGAGAAAAGAAGGTCCCCTTCGACGACTTGGCAGCCGAGCTGCCCGGTGTGCTTCGAAGCTGCCGCATCATCATGGACAACTCCAGCAGCGAGGATCGCCTGGACTATGAGAACGGCCCTGTTGTGGCAATCGCCGTGGGTGGCAACACGCTCTCCCGTGGGCTGACCCTCGAAGGTTTGTCGGTCAGTTACTTCGTCCGTGCCGTCTCTGCGTATGACACGTTGTTGCAGATGGGACGCTGGTTCGGCTTCAGGAACGGCTACGCGGATCTGCCTCGGATCTGGATGACCGACGAACTGGCCGAGTGGTTCCGCCACCTCGCCACCGTCGAGACGGAAATGCGTCGGGACATCGACATATACATGACGGAGGCCGAGACACCACTCACCTTCGCCGTACGCCTGCGCACACACCCGGCACTGCGTGTCACTGCGGCGGCCAAGATGCGCGACGCTGTCACAGCGGCTTCTTCGTACGGCGGCAAGCGAGTCCAGACGCATTACTTCCGGACGGACGCTGACTGGCTCCGCGGGAACATCACCGCAGCACGAGACCTGGTGACCGCATCTCGGTCGAGTGCGACTCAAATCGACTCTCGGTTGTCGGAGGGGCGCTACGTCTTCCGCGACGTACCACATGACGTGGTGACTGATTTCCTGGCCACGTACAAATTCCACGAAAAATCCCCTGAAAACGACGCCGACCTGATCATCGGCTACATTCAGAAGCGGATCAAAACGGCCGACTCCCTCCGCCGGTGGAACGTGGCGATCGTCGGCAATCCCGCAGGTGAGTCGTTCGACCTCGCCCCCGGCATCAGCGTTGGGCTCAACAGCCGTGCGCGTCTTGCCGTGAGCAATCCCGATCCGTACTTCGCCGACATCAAGACGCTCATGAGCCGCCGCGATGCCGCTGTGGACCTGGACGGCGACGCGGCGAAACTGACCGAGCAGGTCATCATGGACAGGCGGCGCGATCTTCTGCCAGACACTGGGCTGTTGGTTCTCTATCCGATCGACAAGGTTTCCGCACCCAGCCCGACCAAGAAGCTCCGCGCTCCGCTGAACGCCGAAGAGCACGTCATAGGTGTGGGTCTGGTCTTCCCCAAACAGGGGCATGGAGACAGCACCGTTGAGAAGTACATCTCTGCCAACCTCTCGGGGCTGCGGATAGAGGACGAGGACTACAGCCTGCTTGTCGAAGGCGAAGACGCGTGAACGACGAGGCCTTCCGAAATTTGCTCGAGGACCATTGGGCTGCACTCGAGACCGAGCAGACCACCGGAGAACGCCGCCTGCGTGTGTCACAGCTGCCAGTCATGACGGCACAAGGGACCCTGGCTGCGGGCGTCGATCGCGAGGGGTACCGTCATGTGCTGGTGCCGGTACACACGCACCGGAAGATCCGTACCAGTCCCGACGGGCCCGTACTCCGGCTGCGGAAGCGTCCGTTGGAAGACGATGAGACCTACCAGACGTATGCCGATCTCGCCTGCTTGCGGGCAGATCTCAACGACTTGTTCACCGATCTGTGCGTCGATGTGTTGAGCGCGACAGCGGCCCTGCCCGAGAATCCGGTCAAGGCCCTTTATGGGGTCCTTGACCGCTGGAAGGCTCTCTTCCAGTCACAAAGTGCTCCACTCGGCCCTAAACAGATCGCCGGCCTGTTCGGTGAGCTGCTGGTGCTGGAACGGCTCCTTTCACGCGACTCGAGCGCCCACCGGATCTGGCGAGGACCTGAAGGGCACACCCACGACTTCGCCGCGGGGAAGGCTGCTGTAGAAGTCAAAGCAAGTGCCGCGACCGGAAGCCGAAAGCCCCGGATACACGGGCTCGACCAGCTCGACCCTCCGCCCGGAGGCACGCTTTGCCTGGCTTGGTTCCGGCTTGAGACGCCCAGCGCAGGTGATGCCGGACTCGGGTTCTTGGAGCTACTGGAGCAGACGCTTCATTCATGCGACGACGAGACCGCCCTCCTCACCATGCTCGCCGGGGCAGGTTACCGCCCCATCGATGCGGAGAAGTATCGAGGCATTCGCTTCGTAGTCGAGGAGGAAAGATGGTATCGGGTGTCGTGCGACTTCCCTCGGCTTACGAAGCAAACCCTTCTGAACGCAGGTGTACCGGTGTCCGTTCTGGACGTCGACTACACAATCGACCTGTCCGCCGACATACCCGCCCCCATGACCGCCGACGAGGCAGTTCAAATGCTCGACCGTCTGATCCAGGAGTCTGTGTGACCATGCCTCGGTGGTTCTCCCAGCCCTATCCTCCGGAAGGTGCAAGTGCCGCTGAAGGCATCCGCAACCAGTTGGGACGTCCGGAACTCGACCTGCTCACCATCCTCGTACGTGAGTCCGCTCAGAACAGCTGGGATGCCCGCCTTCCGCAGTCCGACGTTCCAGTCGACTATCGCATCGACATGTGGACCGTCGGCCCTGCCCACACCGGCGCGTGGAGAGAGCTGCTGCTCTCAGGCGCTCCCGCCCCGAACGGCGACAATTTTCCACTGCGGGAGACGCTCAGGCGAGGTTCGATCCGTGTACTGGCGGTCTCCGATCGGGGTACACGCGGGCTCGGAGGTCCGACCCGCGCAGACGATGCCGTAGGCCCCGACCGCGACTTCGTCTCCTTCATCCGCAACATCGGGGAACCTCGCGACACCGCTCTGGGTGGCGGCACCTACGGCTTCGGTAAAGGCATCTTCTACCTGCTGTCCAAGCCCGGCACGGTGCTGGTCCATTCCCGCTGCCGCGCACCGCACGGAGGGTACGAGACCCGCCTGATCGGCTGCACCCTGTGGAAGAGCTACGTGGCTCTCGCAGACCGGGGTGAACGTCGCTATACGGGTAGGCACTGGTGGGGTGACACTTCGGGCAGCGTCGTCGAACCGCTTGTCGGCGAGGCGGCCGAGACCACCGCGCAGCGCCTCGGCCTCAAAGCCTTCGGCCCGCGTGAGACCGGTACGACCGTCGTCGTGATTGATCCGAGCCTCGACGAACTCGAAGCACCCCAGGCAGCCGACTACTTGTGCGACACCATTGCCTGGCACCTCTGGCCCAAGATGATCAGCACCGCTGACAGGCCGGCCGCCATGCATTTCTCGGTCACGTGTGACGGTGTACCACATCCGGTACCCGATCCTCGGAGTACCCGGCCGTTGAACATGTTCGTCGTGGCGTACGAAGAGATGGCAGGTCCGAAGGGGACCGACCTCGAATGTCAGAGGCCCAAGCGGCATTTGGGGCGACTCGGTGTGGTAAAGCGCATCATGCCGCCGCTCGAAGCAACAAGGGCCTCACGCATGCTGGACATAGAGGACCTGATCCATCATGTCTGCCTGATGCGCCCCGCTGAGCTCGTGGTCACATACCATCCAGGGCCCAAGCCGCCCAGTACGAATCAGGGCTATGCCGGTGTCTTCCGCGCCGACGAGGCAATGGACGATGTTTACGCCAAGGCGGAGCCGCCCACGCACGATGCCTGGAACCCGCAATCCCTCGAAAGACCGGAAAGCACCTTCGTGCAAACGACATTCCGGCGGATCAACGAGGCTCTGGAACGGCTGCTGTCCCTCAGCGGCGTGGCACGTCCGGGAGCAAGCAGCGTGGCACTTGGCGCGGCCAGTTCGATGTTCTCCGGCCTGGTGGGTGGCGCCTGGGGAATCGGTGGGGCCACGGCCTACGCCAAACCCGGCAGTACCGCGGTGCGCGACACAAGGTCGGAGGCCGTCGAGCCGAAGCGTGCGGCGTCAGGCCGTCAGGCACAGGGACCTGCAGGGCTCGATTCCGAAATGGTCAACGGCCTCGGATCCCAGGGCACGAGCGAACAGTCACTCTCCGGGAACGCGGGACTCGCCATTGGAGGTGCCGTTGCCCGCCGGCCGCGAGTGCAGTACGTCGGCGAGCCCTATTACGACGATCGCGGGAACAGCTCCGTGCTGATTCAGGAGTTCCGACTTCCCGTACCGGGACCCCAACGCGTACGGATCGACCTTGCCGTCACTCTCCCCGGGACCGGCGGTCGCGAGACCGATCCACCCATCGGTGCGAGCATGCCCGAGCTGGTCGGTTGGGAGGACGACAGGGGCCGCTTGCACACCGCGGATCCCCAGGTACTCGACGGCGGCGACTCCGTCTGGCGCGCAGTCGTGCGGCCTGCGCCGGACACCATGACTGAGATCGGCATCAAGGTCGAGGCGGTGAAGGGCCCGTGACTCGGCGCGTCCTTCCCTATCGCGTTCCCTCGGAGGACGTCGTCAATGCCGACTCGTGGCAACTCGTCGTCGAGGACGGTGAGGTGGCACTGCCCGAGGCATTGCCGGACTGGGACTATCACATGGATCTGCGGGTACGGAGGAACGTCCGCATCGATGTGGACCAGGCGCGCCGGCAGTCCGGCCTGCCGGAAGATGCCTCTCTCCTGATCTCCGCCGTGTGGACGGCCACCGGATCGAATCTGAGCGGTCCGGCTCAGCACCTGCGTTTGACGGGAACAGGCACCGTCACCACGGAATTCGACGTGCTTCTGCGTGGTTCCGATCTCGGCGGCCTGCTGCTCCTGGACACAGCTCTCGTGCTGGCCGATCGGAGGAGCGACGCCCGTCCCTCGTCGCCGCGGCGAGCGGGTTCCGTGCTCTGGAGCGACCGAGCGGAATTGCGTCTGCAGGGCGATGCACCCCAATTCCCGATGGCGGTCATCGACTTCGCCCGCACTTCGTTCCCGGATGACGCCGCATGGCACCTACAGATCAGTGGTGGCATGGAGCACGCCACGATGGGGGCTTTGCTCCTGCTGGTCAACGAGCGAAACGCGGTCACGGCCACAGCGTTCCAAAATGCAGCCAGGCCTCGCCCCATTGACCGGATCGTGCTGTCCGCTGTTTACGCGGATGCAGCCAGAATCATGATCGAGCACGCCCTCGCTGATGACGATTTCGCAGAGAATGCCGACTTCACGGACGGCTCGCTCGGTACCACGCTGCTCAGCCTGTTCGATCAGCTCTTTCCAGGGCAGTCGATCAATGACGTACGCCTGCGCCAACGGCAGTCACCGGCCTTGTTCGCCTCGGACCTGCAAGCTGCCGTAAGAATCTTCGAGGTGTCGTGATGAGCTTCCTGTACCCTCGGCTCCTCGCCGCACAGGCGAGACCGCTCTTCGACGAATACCGGCAACTCGCTGTCGGCGACCTGTCCCGCCGTGCGGCGTTCGCACACGACTCAGCCGTCTACGTGGCCACAGGCGGCGACCGTATCGCCCCTGCTCAACTCCGTGACTTGAGGGAGGGCGTTCTCGACCTGGCGAAGCAGGCGGGTTTCCCGGACAACTCCGACCGAACCCGCAATTCGGAGTTCGATCTGCAGTTGGCTGCGCTACTCCACGCCGAGATGGGCATGGTGCCCGCTGAAGCCGCATCTCGGGACGTTTGGGCCTTTCTGGCGCTGATCGTCCTCCCGGACGTCGCTTTCTGGCGCTATCCCCAGCCGCCGCAAGATCGCGTTCTCGGCACCGACCTCACACGACACGTTTTCGGCCGGCTTTGGTGGCGCGCTCAGCTCGTGCGCTCGACCGACGATCCGGAACCGTACGCTGCTCTCAAGATCCTCGGTGAGGCTGCGTTCGACCAGATCTACGCCCGACGCGCCGTGCTCGGCGGCAGCCCCCACCTCGTCCGCGCGATCCTGCGCGTGTGGCAGGATCTGGATCTGAGAGGCCTGAACGAACGCGACACACTCCGTGATTTCCTCAAGCGACTACTTCGGCTCGCACCCTTCGTATTGTTCGACGGTATCGAGGAGCATGCACTCGACGACGAGCTCCGTGCAGTCGCCCGAGAGTCTGTCGAAGCGCAATGTCAAGACGCACCAATCGCCACGGAAACACCTGCGACTCGGCGGCAGAACGTCGTGCCAAGCGATGCCCGGGACGCCTCTCTTTCGGTGACCCCGATCCAGGACGAGCAACCAGTCTTGGAGTCCGTCTCCAGGCCTCGGATCGCCACTGGGCGGTTCAGCTCGCTGGAAATATGCGCTGGTGCAGGTGCACAGGCACTCGGGCTCGAACGTGCCGGCTTCGACCCGGTGATGCTCATAGAAACCAAGGCCGATGCCTGTTTCTCCATCGGGCTCAACCGGCCTGAATGGGACATTATCTGCATGGATGTCCTTCAGTTCCATCTCGGCCTGCGTCCCGACGTCACGGGAGTTGACCTCGTCAGCGGCGGGTTGCCACGGGTGAAGTCCCTGGCGACCGTCGGCCGAGCAGAGGACACAGAGGAACGCCGGGTGCTGCGCGCAGCGATTTCCCTGGCGTGTGAGATCAAGCCGAAGGCAGTGCTCTTCGAGAACGTTCCCGACCTCATCGACGATCCTGAATTCGACGCTGACCGTGCTTGGATCGAGGAGGAACTGCTCAGGGCAGGCCTACGTTCGAGTTGGAAAGTGCTCAACGCTGCAGACTTCAGCGTCCCTCAGAACCGCAAGAGTGGCTTCCTGATAGCTCTCCGGGACCCTTACTTCGCTCGCTTCGCCTGGCCGGAGCCGAGCGGAGCGCCGGCTCCGACCGTGGGCCAAGTCCTCGGCCCGTCCATGTCCGCCCGGGGCTGGCCGGGAGCAGGGCACTGGATCCGGAGGGCGGATCGCATCGCCCCCGCGTTGGTCGGAGGCTCCGACCGGCGAGGGGGCGCGGACCTCGGCCCAACCGGCAGCAAGAAGGCATGGGCTGCGCTGGGCGTGAACGGCAACAGCCTCGGTGACGAACCGCCAGGACCGGACTTCTCGGTCGACGATGAGCCCAAGCTCACAGTGGAACAAGCCGCGATGATCCAGTCGTTCCCTGCCGATTGGAAACTCCACGGTGGCAAGACATCCCGGTATCGTCAGGTGGGGCACGCGATGCCTCCACCCCTCGCCACTGCTGTAGGTCTCGCCATCGCGGCCGCACTCCGAGGCTAAAATCGCCCCATGGTCACGTCTCGTCCCGTTGCTCACGATCCCATCACAGTCATCGACCTGTTCAGTGGCTGCGGTGGGTTTACTCAGGGGTTTCACGAGTTTCGCCCTGCAGGAGGAGCCGCGGACAGGCCCGTCTTCCACAGCATCGCGGCCGTCGAACACAATGCTGCCGCGGCTGCCACGTACGCCGTGAACTTCGGAAGCCTCCGGCCCGACGAGCGGATCCCCGCTGCCCGCGTCCACGTGGGCGACATCGAAGAGTGGCAGCCGACGCCGGAAGCTCTCCACGCGGATGTCGTGGTCGGAGGGCCGCCATGCCAAGGGTTTTCTGCGCTGAACCGCAACAAGAAGGGCAGTGAACGCAATCGCCTCTGGGAAGAGTACGTCAGAATCGTTGCCGAAATCCGCCCCAAGGTATTCGTCATCGAGAACGTCGACCGCTTCCTGAAGTCGGACGAGTTTCGCAATCTGCTCAACGAAGTTGAGCCAGACGGCAAGCTTTCCGAGTACCGACTGCTGGATCCGCCTGGTCACGCACCCTCCGACACCAGCGAAGAGAAGATCAGGCGTTACCTGCTCAACTCGGCTGATTACGGTGCAGCCCAGGCGCGTCGTCGCGCCATCGTCATCGGCGTTCGTCGCGATCTCGAAAACGGCCGGACGTTGACGTACCCCACGAGAACGCACCTCCGGCGGCCGAAGCACCTGCACACGGCCGCAGCCCAGCAGTTCGTTGGGTTGGATTCAGGAGTGTCGTACTGGCAGGCGGTGGACGACATTTTCACCGAATCAGCGATGTGCCACCTACGAGGTACCGAACTTCCAGACGGGAAGGAATTCATTCCCGAGGTGAATTCCGTACAACCGGGGATCTTCACGACTCTCGACTTGCACTTCGGCCGAAACCCGGAAGCACTCTCCAGAGCCCGCTATCGCGCCATCCCGCCGGGTGGTAACCGGAAGGACCTGCGCGACAAGTGGTACACAGTGGATGAGTTCAACGAGATCCACGTCTTCGACACGCCCAATCCCCCGGGCGTGAGGACACCTGTCGAATATCTTTCGACGAAGAGCTGGGACAACCACAACACCGGCACCGGTGACGTCATGGGCCGCCTCCGGTACGGCGAACCTTCGGTAACCATTCGTACCGAGTTCTTCAAACCGGAAAAAGGTCGCTACCTGCACCCTGAGCTGCCACGCCCCATCACTCACTACGAAGCCGCCCGCATTCAGGGCTTCCCGCTCAGTTTTCGCTGGTGTGGCTCGAAGACAGAAATCGCCACACAGATCGGAAATGCCGTCCCGATCCCTCTCGGCAAGGCTATTGCTGCGTCAATACACGCATATCTTCGCGGCTGAACATCGTACCCCGTGAGTCCGACAGCCCGGAACCTTGTTGCGAATCCAGGTCCGGGCTGTCGTCGCGCGGCACAGAGCTGAGGTTCGGGCCGGCCCCTGGTTACCGTTTGGCGAGCTGTTCCGCCTCGGCCTCGAACTGCAGTTGAGCCCTGTCCAGAGCCTGGTCCACATCATGGCCGTGCGCCTGAAGCCAATGAAGAAGGTCCGCGATGGCCGCGACCACCACCCTCTCGGCCGTGGTGGCACTCAGTCGGCTCGATGCGGCCGGGTGCGCAGGCTGCCGCATGTTGTACAAGCTGAGGACGCTCGCGGCCCTTGAGACGTGCAGGTTCTGGCTGTGGCCGTTCGGCGTGCTCGAGGTGGTCTCGAACTCGACCCACGTGACCTTCCGATCGGGCAGGAGTTGAACGCCCCAGCGGTCGGAGCAGGCAGCGACGAGCGCCATGCCGCGTCCCGACTCTGCATCGCCGTTCGCGTCGATCAGCGTCGGTAAGGCCCGACTGTCGGGGTCATGGATCTCGATGTGCAGGCGGGTGCCGTACATGGAGACGACGAGGGTTGAAGGGGTACCTGGACCAACATGCCTGATCACGTTGGAAACCAGCTCACTGAGGCAGAGTTGGACACTATCGATCAGCTCCGGTAGTCCCCAGAGACGAAGATGGATCTTCAGCACGCGTCTCAGCGCGACCACCTCCTCCGGGACGGCGAGAAAGGGCAACTCCCAGGGTCGTCTTGACGTACATGCACTGCATTCCATGTCTCGACTCCTTCACCTGCGCGTCGTCTTGTACTGCTCGGCAAGCAGTGGCCTGTCGCCCTGGCACAAGCCCACCTCTCCCAGGGCAGGAGAGACCAGGCAGGCATGCGCGATGCACTTCTGTTCGCCATGGATCAGCGGCTCGCTGCTCAACCTAGAAGCTTGGCAGGTAAATTTGCCACATGTTCCAGCAAATTAGCTCGATCGTGGATGAGGGTGCGGGCACACGGCAGACTGCCGTCTGAGCAGACACGGAAGGATCGACATGCCCCCGAAGCAAGTTCCGACCCAGCGGCAGAAGCGCCTTGGTTACGAGTTGCGCAGAATGCGGGTGGCAGCAGACGTGTCTGCGGAAGAGGCGGCGAAGCTCCTCGGCGTCGACCGCGGGAAGATCTCCTACATGGAGTCCGGCGTACGCAACATCAGCGAGGAACGCCTGCGCACCCTGGCCCATCACTGCGGGTGCACCGACGAGAAGTACGTGAACGCCCTTGTCGACATGGCCTCGCCCGGCTTTCAGGGCTGGTGGGAGCAGTACCGTGGTGCTCTTCCTCAAGGGCTGTTGGACATCGCCGAGTTGGAACACCGAGCTGTTCGCATGCGTGCTGCATGTACGGTACACATCCCAGGGCTGCTCCAGACGACGGACTATGCACTGGCGGTGTTCCGTGCCGTCCTTCCACAACTTCCGGAACACGAGGTGGCGATGAGGGCGGCCCATCGCAACCGGCGCCAGGAGGTTCTCTCGGCTGAGGCAGCTCCTGCCTTCACCGCCATCGTGCACGAAGCGGCGCTTCGGATGCAGTTCGGAGGGCCCCGGATCGCTCGTGAACAACTCGAATACCTCCTCGCGCAGTCGGAGAAGGACGGTGTGACTGTGATGGTCGTCCCCTTCACCCATGGTGGGTTTCCCGGCGCAGGGCAGACCGTCCTGCATGCAGAGGGCCCGGCCGCGCAACTGGACACGGTGCAGATCGACAACTCCCACGGTCCGGACTTCCTGTACGGCGAAGCCGAACTGGCCAAGTACCGTGCTCATATGGACCGGATGGAGGAGCTTGCGCTGTCCCCCTGCGACTCGAAGGACTTCATCCGCGCCATCACACACGAACTCCAGGAGGCGTGATGACCGAGATCCAGTGGGAAGAGCCGTTCTGCGGGGAGGGCAACTCGTGCTTCCGAATCGGTACCGATGAGGACGGCAACGCGTACATAGCGGTGGTCGGACAGGAGGACCGTTTCATCACTGACACTCGGGACGCCCTGCGCACCATGATTCGGGACATCAAGGCAGGTAGGGCGGACCACCTCCTGCGCTGAGCTCACGGCCTTGCCTCGGATCGTCCAGAACCCTGTTCATGCGATCCCGCTGCTACGGTCTGCCACATCCAGCGGCGCTTCAGCATCGAAGCGCTCTTCACATGCCGCGTACCCTGGTGTCCGCCGGATTGCTCTGCCGGGGTGGTGGGGATCGCTCGAACACGGGGTTGCCGAGATGACTTGGGGGTCGAATGAAGCTGGAACCAGAGTCCAGCGCTGTGAGTGGCGTCCAGCATGAACTCGCTACCTTGGAAAGGAACGCTACGCACCTGCGGTACTTTCTCCCGGCGATTCCCACGGGATTGATACAGACACCCGAGTACCTGCGACACGTCATGGCGAAGACGTCAGCCTCGGAGACAAGGGACGTCGAGCGAGTCATCGGGCTGAAGCTGGAACGGCAAGCCGTACTCGATGACCTCGACAAGCAGTTCGAGTTCCTGCTCACCGAGTCAGCGATCCGGTGGCAGTTGTGCGAGGCAGCCGTCATGGAGCGGCAGATCGAGCATCTCGTCTCCCTCTCACGTCGCCCGAATGTAGATCTCAAGGTGCTTCCTTTGTCGGCTCGGGTCTCCGAGATTCCGTTCAACACCTTCACCCTCTACGACACAACTCTGGCGACGTTGGAAGTCTTCACCGGGCGGGTTGTGGTACGCGAAGCAGAGGATATTGAGCACTACGTCCGGATCTTCGGCGTGTTCGCCGAGCACGCGTACACCGGCAACGCGGCACGGCAGTTGCTCAGCGAGTGGGCGGCGACCTCTTCAGCGTCCGGATAGTCACGTTGGCAAGTTCTGGCAAGCTGCTGTCCCGCGAGGCGCCTCGTCGGGCACGCTCTGGCACACGGATCGTCACCTACGACGGAGGTGGACACCCATGTCCCTGCGCAAGCTCGGCAAGGACCCGGAGAGCCCGAGCGGCGGCTCGCCGACGGTGTATCTGGACGAGGAGAAGGACACCTATCTCGTGCAGGGATGGAAAGTGCTGGACGACGAGCGTCTCAGCCAGATGGACGTCCCCGGCCATGAATCCGTGGTGGAGATCCCGCGACGCATGGTCCAGTTCTTCCTGGAGGTACAGCGTGACCACGGTTCCGACGTTTGAGGAGCTGTTCCGTGGCTGCCGTGAATCGGCAGTGCATCTGGAGATGCGGGACTCCTACATGAAGTCGGACCCCGCGTACGTCGACTGGGATGCCGGCACAGCGATCGACCCCGCCGAGAGGTGGACCGACTGGCTCGCCCTGGTCTCCGAGGCAACCAGCCGAGGAGTGAGGGTCCGCCGTGCCCGGATCGTGTCCGAGCCGGTGAGCAAGTACATCCGCTTCGAGCACGAGGTGACCGACGGCCTGAACATCGCAGCCGGCGAGGAAGTGCGCTGGCTGCCTCGCAGGAAAACCACCGGCATCGCCCTGCCCGGCAACGACTTCTGGTTGTTCGACTCGTCCCTGCTTCTCGTGAACCACTTCGATGGCGAGGGCGAGTGGCTGGAGCCGTCTCTCAGCACCGACCCCCAGGTGATCAAATTGTGTGCCGACGCCTTCGAGGCGGTGTGGGACGTGGGCATTCCTCACGCTGACTACCAGCCCGTCTGATCCACGGGGGAAGAGTCCAACGCAAAGCCATGTCGTCCCCTTCCTCCAGCGTTCAAGAAGCCCGAAAGGCTCTCGGCCGGCGCCTGCGCGAGATCCGGCTCGACGCCGGGCTCACCGCGCGGGCGTTGGCTGCGCTCGCAGGCTGGCACGAATCGAAATGCTCCCGGTACGAGAGCGGGGCTCGTAGCCCTTCTGAAGCCGACCTTCAAGCGTGGGCATTGCACTGTCGTGTGCCGCATCTGACTGATGATCTCGTCACGACGGCACGTGGTATCGACGGCATGTACGTCGAGTGGCGGCGCATGGAGCGGTCCGGACTGCGGCACGCGCAGGAGTCTGTCGTTCCGCTCTGGGAACGCACTCGCCGCTTTCGCATTTATTCGTCCTGGCTCATTCCGGGCCCAGTTCAGACGGCTGCCTACATTGAGGCGCTGCTGAAGTCGATCCGCGATCGCCGTCAATTGAACGACGACGTGGAAGAAGCCGTGTGTGTCCGCGTCGCCAAACAGCACGTCGTCCACGAAGGGAACCACAGCTTCGCGATAGTGCTGGAGGAGGCGGCCCTGCGCTACCGCATCGGCAGCCCTGACGTCATGGCCGGGCAGCTCGGCCACCTTCTCACCGCCGCCTCCCTCCCGTCCGTCTCGCTGGGAATCATCCCGCTGACCGCCGACCGGTCCGGCATCTGGCCCGTTGAGGGCTTCTTCCTGTACGACTCCGAGGTGGCCAACGTCGAGCTGGTCTCAGCGCATCTCACGGTGACGCAGAGCCATGAGATCGACTTGTACGCGCAAACCTTCGCGGCACTCCAGGAGCTGGCCGTATACGGCTCGAAAGCCCGCGAACTGATCACGTCAGCGATCGACGCGCTCGGGTGATCGTCGGCAAGTTCTGGCACGTTCGTTGAGGGCACACCCGGCCGCTTTCTAGCGTGATTCACATGGCGGAAACGGTGACTCCGGACGTGGGTGAGCTCGTCTACGACACCAAGCGGGATCGTGTCGGCGAGGTCATGGGATACCAGGCGGGACGGGCCCTGTTGCGCCCCTGTGGCGGGGGCATCGAATGGGAAGCGATCCCGGACGAGCTGCGGCCGGCCGGCGCCAATGAACGCCTGCGGGCACGCGTGAACGAGATGAACGCGAGGCGGTTCTGATGCCCGAGCGTTCTGTGTGGCGGTTCGTGAATTACACGATCTGCCACATGAGCGAGGGCGGTGTGACGTGGGAGATCTTCTGCGCGACCTATGGCTGTGAAGACTCCCTTGTCTCCGACCGTGAGCAGCAGTGCTCCGATTGGGCCATGCGGCACACAGCCAGGACAGGCCATGACCTGTTCCGGCGTACGTGTAGCGACCACGCTCGTGTAACCAGCGCGTGGGCCTCACCCACGCCGTCCGCGCTCCGCGGGTCCGCGAGCGGATCGGAGCGCTCGCAAAGCGCGAGCCCTCGCTCCCGCTGAGAAATCCCTTCACTCCCAAACTCCCGCCCCAGATGGGCGGCGGCGGTCAGTCATGGCCGTGACCAGTTGAGCAGGAAGGTGCAGGAATGCTGGACGGAAACAAGCTGTACGGGCTGGACATCAGCGGGGCCTCCTTCGTGAAGGCCTGCGGAGGGCCCTGCACGGAGGGGTGCGTGACCCTCGCCCGGATCGGCGACGGCGCCTGGGCGCTGGGTGACAGCAAGCGGCCGGATCAGGAGCCGCTGCGGTTCACGACGGAGGAGTTGGCCGTGGCCGGCATCGATCCGGCGCGGTTCGGGCTGTCCGTCTGATCCTCCCTCGCTGGTCCCGGCTTCCGTGGGAAGCCGGGACCGGTTCCGCTCGTCCTTCGACGCCCGACAGGAATGACTGGTGCACTACCACGGCTATCTATGGGCCGGGGCGAAAGAGCGTTTCGACCAGGAGGCCCTACGGCGGCCCCCGCATCCGGAGCCACCGCCGTCCGGGAGCAAGCCCGAGCTGATCCAGCGGTACCGGGAGGTCGCGGCGGAGTTCCCAACCGTGGATCTTCCTCCGCTGGAGACGGCGTACTGGCTCGTCAAACCGCGATCCCTGATTCGCGACACGTGGGATGAGGCGAAGGATGCCGCTGCCTGGATCCGGGGGCGCGTGGCCGCGTACGCGGGCCGGTTCGCCTCTGACCGGGAGCGCGACCTCCTCAGTCTCACCGAGCTGGTCAACTCTGCGACACGGACCTTGAGTTCGGGTGGTGACGTGTCGCTCGGGTTCTACCTCGAGCGTTGCTCGTATCTGTCGCTCGCCGTGGTGACCTGTTCCCCGAACCGGTCCAAACCCGAGCTGACCTGCCCGCTCGGGTGACCCCCTGTCGAGCTTGCCGTAGGCGGCGCGTTGCCGTAGGGCGTCCGGGGAAAGTGGCGGCCCTGGTTGACGGGACGTCAGGTCGGCTGCGCCGGGCGCCCGGGTTGGGGGGGGGCGCGCTGCCGTCGGCTCGCGCGTGTCACCCCTCTGACACCGGAGGGGACCCTCGACCTGCGGAACCGGCGGTTTCGTGGTAAACGGCGCGTCGCCCCAATTTTTGGCGGATTTGCACATAATCTCCGTCACTGAACGAAGTCGATCTGTGACAGATCGCATCCACTTCTCGCCATGGAGATGACATGCACAAGCTTCACAAGGCTGCCGTCCTGGTCGCCGCCCTCGGGAGCGTCGGGCTTCTGGCCTCCGGCACCGCTTACGCGGGTGGCCAGGGCGGGGGCGGCGGCGGTGCCAGCGTCCTGCAGAGCTCCAACTGCAAGTCGCACGACCTGAACGTGGACGTCCTCGGCGAGGTCGGCATCCTCAACGGCGTGCTGGGCAACGCGCTGAACGGCGAGGGCGACCCTGGCGCGCAGGACACCCACATCGGGTCGACCATGGGCTGCAGCAACAGCGCCTTCTAAGAGGGCTGTTCGGGACGTCCGGACGGCGGAAAGCGGGAGCCGGCCAGGCTTCCGGTGGGCCGGCCGGCTCGCCCGCCGACGGTAACGGGATGCGTGGCGACCCTGCTCGCGAACGGGCACCCTGGCGAAACCCGCATGCGCACGGGGTTGCCACGCACATCCCGGTGAAAGACAGAGTCAACCGACCAAGCCCCCCGCGACGACGGCGAGTTCCGCGGGGGGCTTCTCTGCGGTCAAGCGGCGGAAACTTGACACGGTCCGACTCAGGTCGGGGGAGCGTCGTAAGCCGCGCGTTAGCCTCAGGCCCTGACATCACGCAAAAGCGGAGAAAGAGGAGGCAGTTGTGGCGAGGGTTCCCAGTGCGGTTGTTGCCGCCACCGGGCTTGTCGGTGGGTACGGCGTGGCCCGGTGGACCAAGAAGCGGCAGCTGGGTGGGACCGTGCTGGCCGTCGCCGGGGTCGCCGCCGCCCAGCAGTGGCGGGCGCGGGCCGGCGGGAAGGCCGCCGGTGCGCTGAGCGCCGCCTACATCGCCGCGTTCGCCGGGTCCCACCCGCTCGCCAAGAAGGTCGGCGCCTGGCCGTCCGTCCTCGGCGTCGCCGGTGCCGTCGCCCTCGCCTCCTGGGCCGTCGCCGACCGTAAGGCCCGAAAGGCCTGAATGTCCCCAAACGGCCCAAACGACCCAAACACGCGGATACGCTCTCGGCTACGCCCTCTCCCCCGCCCTGAACGCCTTCCGGTACGCCTGTGGGCTCGTCCCCACCACCCTGCGGAACCGCTCCCGGAAGGCCGTCGGCGAGCCGAAGCCCGTCTGGGTGGCGATCCGCTCCACCGGGTACGGCGTCGTCTCCAGCAGATGCTGCGCCCGCCGTACCCGTGCCCGGTGCAGCCACTGCAGCGGCGTCGTACCGGTCTGCTCGCGGAAGCGGCGGTTGAGGGTACGGGTGCTCATGCCCGCCCGGGCCGCGATCTCGTCCACCGTCATGTCGCGGTCGCAGTGGTCCTCCAGCCAGTGCAGCAGCGGCTCCAGGGTGGCACCCGACGGCGCCGGGGGCAGGTCGTGGACGATGAACTGGGCCTGGCCGCCCTCTCGTTCCAGCGGCATCACCGACATCCTCGCCGCGTGCGCCGCGACCGCCGAGCCGAAGTCCCTGCGGATCATGTGCAGGCACATGTCCAGCGCCGCCGCCGCGCCCGCCGACGTCAGGAACTGGCCGTTGTCGACGTAGAGGACGTTCGGGTCGACCTCCACCTCCGGATGCCGCGCCGCCAGGTCGTCCGCCGCGTGCCAGTGCGTCGTCGCGCGCAGGCCGTCCAGCAGGCCCGTCGCCGCGAACAGGAACGCGCCCACGCAGACCGAGGCGATCCGGGTGCCGTTCGCCGCCGCCGCGCGGAGGGCCTCCCTCACGCCCGGTGGCAGCTCCCGCGGGGGCTCCGCCACACCCGGCAGGATGATCGTGTCCGCCTCCGCCAGCGCCTCCAGGCCGTACGGCGCCCGCACCGTGAAGGCCCCCGCACTCACCTCCCCCCGCACCGAACACACCCGCACCCGGTACGGCACCCGGCCGTCGGGCAGCCGCGCCCAGCCGAAGGTGTCGATGGGGGCGGAGAGGTCGAAGGGGACGACTCCGTCCAGCGCCAGTACGGCCACGGTGTGCATGGCGGGATCGTAGAGCTACGGCGGATTACCGCCAACTGTGCCATCAGGGGGTCACAACGAACTGCGTCCCTCGCTGTCACGTCGACGGGTTGGCGGAAATCCGTTGAAGAGTGGCACTTCCGCCACTCCTGCAAGATCCGGTCGGCGCCTACCGTCACCGCGTGACCAAGTTCCTCCTCGCCGTCCACGTCCTCGCCGCCATCGTCGCCGTAGGTCCCGTGACCGTCGCCGCCAGCATGTTCCCGTCCGCCGCGCGCCGGGCCCTCGCCACGCAGGAGGACGCGGGTGCCACCGGGACCCTGCGGCTGCTGCACCGGATCTGCCGGGTGTACGCCCTCGTCGGTGTCGTCGTCCCGGTCTTCGGGTTCGCCACCGCGAGCGAGATGGGCGTGCTCGGGAGTGGCTGGCTGATCACGTCGATCGCGCTCACCGGCCTCGCCGCCGTCGTGCTCGGCGCACTGGTGCTGCCCGCCCAGAGCGCACTGGTGGAGGGGCGGGGCACCGCGAACCCCGCGCGGCTCGCCATGGTCACCGGTCTCTTCAACCTGCTGTGGGCGGCCGTGACCGTCCTGATGATCGTGCGGCCCGGGTCCACCGCTGGTGCCTGAGCCACCGGTACCCGAGCCACCGGTGCCCGATGCTCAGGAAGCCGTCGCCTCGGACGACCGCACCGCCACCGCCGTCAGCGGGCGGGCGATGTCCTCCAGGGAGCGGCGCTCCGCCCGTACCGCCAGGAAGGCGGCCACCAGGCCCGCCGCACACATCAGGGCAGCGCCGATGGAGAAGGCCAGCACCGTGTCGCCGACCCTGCCCGTACCGGTGAGGTCGGCGAACAGCAGCGGGCCGCTGATGCCGCCCGCCGCCGTGCCGAGCGCGTAGAAGAACGCGATGGACATCGCCCGCGTCTCCATCGGGAAGATCTCGGAGACCGTCAGGTACGCGCTGGAGGCGCCCGCCGAGGCGAAGAACAGGACCGCGCACCAGCAGGCCGTCAACGTGCCCGCGCCCAGCGCGCCCCGGCCGAACAGCCACGCCGTACCGAACAGCAGCAGGCCCGACAGCAGGTACGTCGAGGAGATCATCACCCGGCGGCCCACCGTGTCGAACAGCCTGCCCAGCAGCAGCGGGCCGAAGAAGTTGCCGACCGCGATCACCGCGAAGTAGTAGCCGGTGCGGTCGGCGGGCACGTTGAAGAACCTGGTCAGGATCGCACCGAAGCCGAAGGTGATCGCGTTGTACAGGAACGCCTGCCCGATGAAGAGGGAGAAGCCCAGCACGGCACGCCTGCGGTAGTGGCCGAAGACCGTGCGGGCGATCTCCGTGAACGTCACGCTCTCGCGCTGGTGGATGTCCAGTTCGCCCCAGGCCTCGGGCAGCGCCACGCCCTTCTCCCGCTCCACCCGGCGTTCGATACCGGAGACGATCTCCTCCGCCTCCCGGTCCCTGCCGTGGATCAGCAGCCAGCGCGGGCTCTCCGGGACGTGCCGGCGGACCAGCAGGATCACCAGGGCCAGGACAGCCCCCAGGGCGAACGTCAGCCGCCAGCCGACGTTCTTCGCCAGCAGGTCCGTGTTCAGCGCCACGATCGACAGCAGCGAACCGCCCACCGCACCCAGCCAGAAACTGCCGTTGATGATCAGGTCGACCCGGCCGCGGTGCTCGGCCGGGATCAACTCGTCGATCGCCGAGTTGATCGCCGCGTACTCACCACCGATACCGAAGCCCGTCAGGAAGCGGAACAGGAAGAACCACCAGGCCTCCCAGGACACCGCGGTGAGGGCCGTCGCCGCCAGATACACCGCCAGAGTGATCATGAAGAGCCTCTTGCGGCCGAAACGGTCCGTCAGACGGCCCCAGAACAGGGCCCCCGAGCAGGCGCCCGCCACATACAGCGCGGCCGCCGTACCGGTGATCTGACCCGAGGTGATCGACACCCCGCTGCCCGGCTCGGCCAGCCGGCCGGCGATGTTGCCGACGACCGTGACCTCCAGACCGTCGAGGATCCAGACCGTCCCCAGACCGACCACGATCGTCCAGTGCCAGCGAGACCAGGGCAGACGGTCCAGCCGGGCGGGGATGTCGGTGGTGATGGTACGGCCGGTCCGCGGCGACGGCGCCTCGGCGCTTGCGCTCATTGGCTCCCTCCTCGTCGAAGGACGTCCCCCGAACCGCAGGGGACGGCGGACGGGTGCCCGGACCCCGCGAATTCAGGCGCCCAGCGTCCGCGTCACCGTATAGATCAGCAGGCCCGCCAGCGATCCCACCACCGTGCCATTGATCCGGATGAACTGCAGATCGCGGCCGATGTGCGCCTCGATCTTCCGGGTGGTGTGCTCGGCGTCCCAGCTCGCCACGGTGTCCGTGATCAACGAGGTGATCTCCCTGCGGTACGTCGTCACCACGTGCACCGCCGCACCCTCGACCCAGCTGTCCACCTTCCCCTGCACCTTGGCCTCGGTCGCCATCCGCGCACCCAGCGACAACAGCGCGCTCCGCACCCGCATCCGCAGCTCACTCCGCTCGTCCTCGGCCGCCGCCACCACCATGGCCCGTACGGCCGTCCACGCGGACGCGATCAGGTCCTGCACCTCGCCCCGGCCCAGCACCTCCCCCTTGAGCCGCTCCACCCGCGCCCGGGTGTCCGTGTCGGACTGCAGCTCGGACGCGAAGTCGGTCAGGAACCGGTCCAGCGCCCCCCGCGCCGGATGGGACGGCATGTCCCGCATCTCCGCACAGAACCGCAGCAGCTCCTTGTAGACCCGCTCACCGACCTTGCGGTCCACGAACCGCGGCGTCCAGCCCGGCGCGCCACCCTCCACGGCCACCATCACGTCGTCCCGGTGCAGCACCAGCCAGTCGTGCGCCCGCGCCACCACCAGGTCCACCGCCCGCCGGTGCCCACCGTCGGCGACGATCCCCTCCAGCATCTTGCCGATGCCCGGCGCGACCTCCTTGGTGTTGGCCCGCCGCGTGATCGCCTCGCTCACCACCGCCTGCACATCCCTGTCCCGCAACACGGTCAGCGCCCCGCGCAGCGCCGTCGCCAGTTCCGCCGTCACCCGGTCCGCGTGCTCCGGCTCGGCCAGCCACGCCCCGAGCCGGCTGCCGATGCCGACCGCGCGCAGCCGCTGCCGTACGACGTCCTCGGACAGGAAGTTCTCACCGACGAACTCCCCCAGCGAAACACCCAACTGATCCTTCTTGGTGGGGATGATCGCGGTGTGCGGGATCGGCAGCCCCAGCGGATGCCGGAACAGCGCGGTCACCGCGAACCAGTCGGCCAGCGCGCCCACCATGCCGGCCTCCGCGGCCGCCGCGACATAGCCGGCCCACGGCCCGGCACCCTCGTGCGAGGCGAGCCTGGCCAGGACGTACACCACCGCCACGACCAGCAGCATGCTCGTCGCCGTGAGCTTCATGCGCCGCACCCCGCGCCGGCGCTCCTCGTCGGCCGGGGTGAAGGCCGTCATGGTCTTGTACGACACACCCCGCGCCGACGCCGCTTCCGTCTCGGTCGGTTCCATCAGCTCCACCCGTTCAGCCGCACCCGTACGGTGATCCCGATCGGTGATCCCGCACACAATTGTCCCTTCCTGACCGACTCCCGGAACGGAAGAAGAGTTCCCGGCGTCTGTCCGGAGGGGAGGTTTGGGCAGGGCCCTGTCAGCCCTCCGCGGCACATGGCGCATCATGGGCTGATCATGATCGGAGCCCCGGGCTCCCATCCCCGAGGAGAACAACACAAGCGTGACCAGACGTCGTGGTTATGCGGTGATCGGTGCGCTACTCGCACTGGTCCTGGCCGTGTCCGCCGCCATCTACCTCACCGTGGCGGCCGACGGCGGCACCCCGCGCGGCGCCCTCACCGACGACCGCCCCCACCACGGCGCCCCCGTCGCCCCCGCCTCCACCGGCACCTGGGTCGGCGCCTGGTCCGCCTCCCCCGTCGGCGGCGAACCCGGCACCGAGACCACCGGCCTCGCGGGCCGCTCCGTACGCAACGTCGTCCACACCAGCACCGGCGGCACCAGCGCCCGGATCACGCTCTCCAACCTCTACGGCCACGAACCGCTGACCATCACCCACGCCTCCATCGCGCTCTCCGCCGGCGACGGCACCCCCGCGGCCGACCCGGACTCCATGCGCCGCCTCACCTTCAACGGCGCCACCAGCGTGGTCGTACCCGCCGGCGAACAGATCGCCAGCGACGCCGTACGCCTCGCCGTCCCGCACGACAGCGACGTCCTGGTCACCACCTACTCCCCCACCCCGTCCGGCCCGGTCACCTACCACCCGCACGCCCGGCAGATCTCGTACGTCGCCGCCGGCGACGCCACCGAGGACGCCACCGGCACCCCCTACACCCAACAGACCCCCTACTGGCGCTACTTGACCGCCCTCGACGTCCTCAGCAACGAGGCCGACGGCACCGTCGTCGTCTTCGGCGACTCCATCACCGACGGGATCACCTCCACCACCGGCGCCAACCGCCGCTGGCCCGACCTCCTGGCCGGCCGGCTGCGCACCGCGATCGAGACCGGGCACCAGACGCCCCGCTACAGCGTCGTCAACGAGGGCATCAGCGGCAACCAGGTCCTCGCCGACGGACTCGGCCGACCCGCCGAGAACGAAAGCGGCCTCGGCCGCTTCGCCCGCGACGCGCTCTCCCACCCCAACGTCAAGGTCGTCGTCATCGACCTCGGCGTCAACGACATCCTCCGCAACCCCCGCCTCGCCGACCCGAACAAGATCATCACCGGCCTGCGCACCCTCGTCCGCGACGCCCACGCCCGCGGCCTGAAGGTCATCGGCGCCACCCTGATGCCCTTCGAGGGCCACCGCGGCTGGAGCCCGGCCCGGGAGACCGTCCGCCGACAGGTCAACGCCGAGATCCGCGCCGGCCGGGTGTACGACGCCGCGGTCGACTTCGACAAGGCCCTCCGCGACCCGTACGACCCCCGCCGCCTCCGCCCCGACTACGACTCCGGCGACCATCTCCACCCCAGCGACCTGGGCTTCGCCCAGATGGCCAAGATCTTCGACCTGAGCACGCTCAACGGCGCGGGGCAGGCGGAACTGTAGGTCTGCGAGCGAGGAATACTGGCCGGCATGACCCGCTTGATCCTCGCCACCCGCAACGCCGGAAAGATCACCGAACTCAGGGCGATCCTCGCCGAGGCCGGCCTCCCCCACGAGCTGATCGGCGCCGACGCCTACCCCGACATCCCCGACGTCAAGGAAACGGGCGTCACCTTCGCCGAGAACGCCCTGCTCAAGGCCCACGCATTGGCCCAGGCCACCGGCCTCCCCGCGGTCGCCGACGACTCCGGCCTCTGCGTCGACGTCCTGGGCGGCGCCCCCGGCATCCTCTCCGCCCGCTGGTCCGGCCACCACGGAGACGACAAGGCCAACCTCGACCTCCTCCTGGCCCAGCTCGCCGACATCGCGGACGAACACCGCGGCGCCCACTTCGCCTGCGCGGCGGCGCTTGCCCTGCCGGACGGGCGCGAGCGGGTGGTCGAGGGCCGACTGAGGGGTGTACTGCGGCACGCCCCCGCCGGCACGAACGGTTTCGGCTACGACCCGATCCTCCAGCCGGAGGGCGAGACGCGCACGTGCGCCGAGCTGAGCCCGGAGGAGAAGAACGCGATCAGCCATCGCGGGAAGGCGTTCCGGGCGTTGGTGCCGGTGGTTCGGGAGTTGTTGGGCTGAGAGCGGAGGAGGGGCCGCCTGGACGGGCGGCCCCTCGCGTGTGCGGTCGGTGGGACTCGAACCCACACGGGATTTCTCCCACGGGCACCTAAAACCCGCGCGTATCGCCTATTTCGCCACGACCGCCCCAAAACGGACAATTAACCTTGAGGCCGTTTTGCCTCGCCCAGTGTACGGGGCCGCGCCTTTCGTCGTCCGCTCCCCCTGGGCACCAGGTACCCGTGGTCGCATGGCAGTTGGGACACAGCAGCCGAAGACTCACGCGCCGCCTTGTCGGACAGTCACGCTGGGAGAAGGAAAGCAGCTCACACCCGATCACTCAGGCGTGAGCCGCCCAGCGGCAGGATCAGGCGCTCAGATGCCCAGGTCCTTGATGATCTTTGCCACGTGGCCCGTGGCGCGGACGTTGTAGAGGGCGCGTTCCACCTTGCCCTGCTCGTCCACCACGATCGTGGAGCGGATGACGCCCATGTAGGTCTTGCCGTAGTTCTTCTTCTCGCCGTAGGCGCCGTAGGCCTCGGTGACCTTTTTGTCGGGGTCGGCGAGGAGCGTGACCTTGAGGGACTCCTTCTCGCGGAACTTCGCCAGCTTCTCCGGGGCGTCGGGGCTGATGCCGAGGACGTCGTAGCCGGCGTCGGCCAGGAGGGAGAGGTTGTCGGTGAAGTCGCAGGCCTGCTTGGTGCAGCCGGGGGTCAGGGCGGCCGGGTAGAAGTAGACGATGACCTTGCGGCCCTTGTGGGAGGACAGGGAGACCTCGTTGCCGTCGGCGTCGGGGAGGGTGAAGGCGGGGGCCACGTCCCCCGGCTGGAGTCGCTCGCTCATCGGGCCAGGGTAACCGGGGGGCCTTGCGGTGCGCCGGGAGGAGAAGCTGACAGACTGTTCGGAACAGTGACAGCAGACATCGGCAGACTTCGGAGGCCGTACGGTGGCGGAGACGGCGGACACCAGGACCCCGGCGCAGATCGAGGCGGACATCAAGCGCCGCCGCGAGGTGCTGGCCGAGACGCTCGACGAGATCGGGGTGCGGGTGCATCCGCAGACGATCATCGGGGATGCCAAGGCCAAGGTCGTCGCCAACATTGATCACACCGTTGGGCGCGCTTATGTGCAGGTCAACCGGGTGGTGAGTGAGGTGCGGGCGCAGTTCGTGGACGAGGAGGGCTCGCTGCGGGTGGAGCGGGTCGTGCCCGTGGCGCTGCTCGCCGTGGGTGTCGTGGGGCTGCTCGCCTTCAGTGGTAAGCGGCGCAAGGGCTGACCCGGGGGCGGACCGGCGTGGCGAAGACAGGTAGGTTCGAGGCGTGAGCGCGAACAGAAACCAGCACAGCACCCCCCATCACGACAAGCTTCCCATCCGGATGCTGCACGACCGGGTTCTGGTCAAGCAGGAGACCGGTGAGGGCGAGCGGCGGTCGGGGGGCGGCATTCTGATTCCCGCCACCGCGGCGGTCGGGCGGCGGCTGGCCTGGGCCGAGGTGGTCGCGGTCGGGCAGAACGTACGGACGGTGGAGCCGGGTGACCGGGTTCTGTTCGATCCGGAGGACCGGGCCGAGGTCGAGGTGCGGGGTGTGGCGTACGTGCTGATGCGCGAGCGGGATCTGCATGCCGTGGCCGCGGACCGGTTCGAGGGGTCGGAGGACTCGACGGGTCTGTATCTCTGAGTCCGTTCCGGTGAAGGGGCTGGTGACCGTGGTCACCGGCCCCTTTGTCGTTCCTTTGCTATGTTCGGAGGGGCCAGCCCGACGAGACGCGCCGTACCGGGATCCCCGACCCTCAGGCGAAGACGACGCACCCCCGTTCAGAGATTCCTTCCGGAGGTGCCTGTCATGGCCTGGGTTCTGCTTGTCGTCGCCGGTCTGCTCGAGGTGGGCTGGTCGGTCGGGATGAAGTACAGCGACGGGTTCAGCCGGCCGGTGCCCAGTGTGTTCACCGGTGCCGGGATCGTCGCCAGCATGGTGCTGTTGTCGTACGCGGCGAAGTCGCTGCCCATCGGTACCGCGTACGGCGTGTGGGTGGGCATCGGGGCGGCCGGTGCGGCGGTGCTCGGCATGGTGGTGCTGGGTGAGCCGGTCACCGCCGCCCGGGTCTTCTTCGTGTGTCTGCTGCTGGTCGCCGTGGTGGGGCTGAAGGCGACCGGCGGTCACTGACACGTCATGGCGTCAGGCTGCTGGGTCGCCGCCTCCGGCGCCGGCGGCCGTGCCTGTCGTGCCGCCGGCGCCGGCATCGGTTCCGCCGCCCGTGGTCGTGCCGCCGCCGGTGGTCCCTGCGTCGGTCGTGCCGCCGCCGGTGGTGCCGCCGCCGTCGGTCGTGCCGCCGCCCGTGGTTCCGCCGCCGGTGGTGGTGCCGGTCGTGGTGCCGCCGGTGGTACCGGTGCCGCCGGTGGTGGTGGGACCGCCGGTGGTGGGTGTGCCGGTGGTGCCGCCGGTGGTCGGGCTGGGGGTGCCACCGCCGGTGGTCGGGGTGCCGGTGGTGGCGCCGGTGTTCTGGCCGCCGGTGGTGCCGGGCTGGGCCGAGCCGGTGGCGCTGGGCGGCTGCGGCTGGTCGGCGCCCTGCTCCAGCTGGAGGTCGAAGTCGGAGGCCGGCTTGTCCTTCAGCGCGGCCCCCGTGTACTGGGCCCAGATCGAGGTCGGCGCGCCGCCGCCGTTGATGCGCGGCTGGCCGAGGGCGCCGTACAGGGGCATGTGCTTGGCCGTCACCGGGTCCTGGCCCATGACCGAGACCACGGTGGCCAGGTCGGGGGTGTAGCCGGCGAACCAGGCGGCGGTGTCGTTCTCGGCGGTACCGGTCTTGCCGGCCGCCGGGCGGCCCGCGGCCTGTGCGGTGGTGGCGGTGCCGTTGTCGACCACGCTCTGCAGGATGGAGGTGGTGGTGTCGGCGGCTTCCCGGCTGACGACCTGCTTGACCGGCTGGTCGGGGAGCTTGACGTCCTCCGTGCCGTCCTTGGTGATCTTCTCGATCATCGTGTACGTGCCGTGCTGACCGTGGTTGGCGAGGGTCGCGTAGGACTCCGCCATGTCCAGGACGCTGGCGGTGGCGGTGCCGAGGGCGATCGACGGGTACGGCTGGAGGTCGGGGGTGTTGGAGGGGACGCCGAGGTCGATCGCGGTCTGCTTGACCTTGGACGGGCCGACGTCGACGGCCATCTGTGCGTAGACGGCGTTCACGGACAGGTCCGTCGCCTTGGTGACGGTGATCTGGCCGTACGACTTCTGGTCCTCGTTCTGCGGGGCGTAGGCGCCGCCGCTCCAGCCCTGTACGGGGCGTTCGTTGGTGCCGTCGTACATGGTGTTCGGCGTGATGGTGCGGCCGTCCTGGGTGGTCGAGCCGTTCTGCACCGCGGAGGTGAACACGAAGGGCTTGAAGGTGGAGCCGACCTGGAAGTCACCGCGGGTGGCGCCGTTGGTGTACTGCTTGACGTAGTCGATGCCGCCGTACATGGCGACGACCTTGCCGGTCTTCGGGTCGACGGAGGCGCCGCCCGCGCGGACGTAGTTGTCGACCTTGTTGTTCTTCTTGTCCAGCTTGGAGATCAGCTGGTCGTTCACCGCCTTGACGAAGGCGTTCTGCTTGCTCTTCTGGATGGTGGTGGTGATGCGGTAGCCGCCCAGCGCGAGTTGGTCGTCGGTGAGGATGTTGTTGGTGGTCAGGTAGTGCTTGACCGCCTCGACGAGGTAGCCGCGCTGGCCGGACATGCCGGTGGAGACGGTCTGTTCCTTCGGCATCGGGAACGTCATGCCGGCGCGCTGGGCCGCGCTGAGCCAGCCCTTCTTGACCATGCCGTCCAGGACGTAGTTCCAGCGGGCGACGGCCGCGGCCTTGTTCTCGGGGTGGGCGACGACGTCGTACTCGCTGGGCGCGTTGACGAGCGCGGCGAGGTAGGCGGCGCGGGCCGGGTCGAGGTTCTGGGCGTCCACGCCGTAGTAGGCCTGGGCGGCGGACTGGATGCCGTAGGCGTTGCGGCCGAAGTAGCTGGTGTTGAGGTAGCCCTCGAGGATCTCGTCCTTGGTCTTGTTGCGGTCCAGCTTGATCGAGATGAAGAACTCCTTGGCCTTGCGGGTGAGCGTCTGCTCCTGGCCCAGGTAGTAGTTCTTCACGTACTGCTGGGTGATCGTCGAGCCGGACTGCTTGCCCTTGCCGGTCGCGGTGTTCCAGGCGGCGCGGACCATCGCCTTGGGGTCGATGGCCGACTCGGTGTAGAAGTCGCGGTCCTCGGCGGCCAGTACGGCGTGCTGGGCGGCCTTGGAGACCTGGGCGAGGCTGACGTTCTCCCGGTTGATCTGGCCGTCGCGGGCCAGCTGGGAGCCGTCGGCGTAGAGGTAGACGTTGGCCTGCTTGGTGGCGAGGGCGTTGGCCGGCGGGATGTTGACCATCGAGTAGCCGAGGAAGAAGAGGCCGACGAGCAGCAGGATGCCGATGACGAAGGTGCCGAGCACCATGCGCCAGGTCGGGATGATCCGTCGCCATCCGGTCCGCTTGGGCCGCTTCGGCTGCTTGCCGTTGCCTCCGTTGCCTCCGGCGGGGGTGGCGGCGAGGAGGTTGGTCTTGTCCTCGGGAGGGGGCGTGGTGGTGCCGGTGCTTGCGTTGAGGCGGGGGCCGGTGCCGGTGCCGCGGGTGGTGGCTCCGGCCGCGGCGGCTGCGGCTGCGGCGCCCGCCGGGCCGGCCTGGGCGGCACCGGCGGCGCCGGCGGCCAGGCCGGCGGCACCGACTGCTCCGGCCGTGCGGTCGGCACCGCGGCCCGGGCGGGGGGCGCGGGGGGCGGTGTCGGGGCCGGTCGTACGAGGGGTGCGCCCGGCGGCGTCCGGTTCGGCCGCTCGGGGTGCGTTGACCCGTCGGAGAACCTGGGTGGTCTCGGGTGCCGCCGCCTTGCCGGACTGGTCCCCCTGCTCCGCCCGGGGCGGGGTGACACGCCGGAGAACCTGCGTGCTCTCGGCGGACTGGGCCTGCTCGGACCCGGCCCGTGCGGCCGGGACCTGCGGCTTCCCGGCATCGGTACGGGGCTGACCGGAGTCCTGGGACCCGGTCGAGGCACCGGAGGCCGGTGAGGGGGTGGGCGCTCCTGCCGAGCCCCCGCGAGTCTGCGCGTCACCGCGAGCCGCCGCACGCTCACCGGAGCCCGAAGCCCCGCCGGGTGCCGAGGCGGCATCAGCCGCCGCGCCGTTCTCCCGAGCAGCCGGCCCCTTGCCGGACACCGACGCGCCCCGGCCCGCCGAGCCCCCGCGAGTCTCCGGCGCTCCCCGGTCCTGCGAGCTCCGACCGGAACCCGGGACGTCACCGGACGCCGAGCCCCCGCGGGCCGTCGGCGCTTCACCGGCAGCCTCACCGGAAGCCCCGCCGGAGGTCGATGCACCGCGAGCCGCCGTACCCCCACCGGAGCCCCGAGCCCCGCCGGGCGCCGAGGGCCCGGACGGAGGTGTGTCGCCGCTGGACTCGGGTGTGCCCTGGTGGTCCGGCCGGCCACCTCGGGCCGCCTGGCGGGCCCGGGCCATGGAGGCCGTACGGTCCACGGCCGAGCGGTCGGCCGGAGTCGACGCGGCGGCCGGAGCCGGGCGGTCCTGGGACGCCGCAGGGTCACCCGTCCGGCCGAGCCCGGCCTCACGGGACTGCTCGCCCTGTCCGGACCGCGTGGCCTCCGCCGTACTCCCGGTACTCCCTGTACCCGCCGCAGCCGTACCCGCCGTACCCCCCGCACCCGGCGCCTCGTCGGGCCGCGTCGATGCGTCGGCCCCCTCGGGCCGGGTCGGCTTGTCGGTCGGCCTGGCCTGGGCGGGGGCCGGTTCGGCGTGGTCGCCGGGCCCTTCAGCCGGCAGCGGCCTTCTCGGCGGCACGCCTTCGGTCGGCTGCTGCGGCTGCGGCTCGTCGCTCATGTCGTGCACGGACTCCTGTTTCGCGTCGTACGTTCCCGTACGCCTCGTACGCTTCTGCGCCCCCCGTTTGAAGACTCTCGCACCTGGCGTTCCGTTCCCGGATTCCAGCACGCTTCGGGCACGAAATTGCGTGGCCGGTCGGCGGTCCCGGGACTAGGCTCCTGCGCTTCGGTGTCGAGCGGTCCCGGGAGGTGGACTGGCGTGGGCGCGGGACGGTTGTACGTGGCCGTCGCGGCGGGGGGATTCAGACGGTACGCGACGTATCGGGCCGCCACTGCGGCAGGGGTGTTCACGAACACGGTCTTCGGACTGATCCTCGTCTATACCTATCGCGCGCTGTGGGACGAGCGGCCCCACCTCGGCGGATGGGATCAGGCGCAGGTCGTGACGTATGTGTGGCTGGGGCAGGCGTTCCTGTCGACGCTCGCGATCGGCGGCGGGGGCGTCGAGAACGAGTTGATGGAACGCATCCGTACGGGGGACGTGGCGATCGATCTGTACCGGCCCGCCGATCTGCAGCTGTGGTGGCTGGCGACGGACCTGGGCCGGGCGTTCTTCCAGCTGGTCGGGCGGGGGCTCGTTCCCTTCGTCTTCGGTGCGCTGTGCTTCCCCGTCTACTTACCGACGGACGTGGGCACCTGGGTCGCCTTCTTCGTCGCCGTGCTGCTGGCGATGATCGTCGGGTTCGGCATCCGGTATCTGGTGGCGCTGAGCACGTTCTGGTTCCTGGACGGTACGGGTGTGACGCAGATGTCCTGGCTCGTCGGCTATTTCTGCTCGGGCATGCTGCTGCCGCTGAACATCTTCCCGGGGGCGCTCGGCGAGGTCGTACGGGTGCTGCCGTGGTCCTCGCTGCTCCAGGCGCCGGCGCAGATCCTGCTGGGGCACGCGGACCCGCTGGGCACGTATGTGTTCCAGGGGGCGTGGGCGGTGGTGCTGCTGGGTGCGGGGCGGCTGGTGCAGTCGGCGGCGACGCGGCGGGTGGTGGTCCAGGGTGGGTGAGAGCGGTCGGCTGAGGGAGGGCCTGCGGGCCTATCTGATGATCGCCGGGATGTGGATCAGGTCCACGATGGCCTACCGCGCCTCGTTCGTGATGACCACGTTCGGGAACTTCGCGGCGACCTTCTTCGACTTCGTCGCGATCATGCTGATGTTCTCGCGGGTGGACGCCCTGGGCGGCTGGTCGCTGCCCGAGGTGGCCTTCCTGTACGGCCTGTCGGGGACGGCCTTCGGCCTGGCCGACCTGGTGATCGGCTCGATGGAGCGGCTGGGGCGGCGGGTGCGTGACGGCACGCTGGACACGCTGCTGGTGCGTCCGGCGCCGGTGCTGGCGCAGGTGGCGGCCGACCAGTTCGCCCTCAGGCGGCTGGGCCGGGTGACACAGGGCCTGCTGGTGCTGGGGTGGGCGGTCGCCCGGCTGGACATCGACTGGACGCCGCTGAGGCTGCTGCTGATGCCGGTGATCCTGGTGAGCGGCTGCGGGATCTTCTGCGCGGTGTTCGTGGCGGGGGCGGCGTTCCAGTTCCTGGCGCAGGACGCCTCGGAGGTGCAGAACGCCTTCACCTACGGCGGGACGACGCTGCTGCAGTATCCGCCGACGGTGTTCGCGAAGGAGCTGGTGCGCGGGGTGACGTTCGTGCTGCCGCTGGCCTTCGTCAACTGGCTGCCCGCGACCTATGTGCTGGGGCGGCCGTATCCGCTGGGACTGCCGCGGTGGACGGCGTTCGCACCTCCGCTGGTGGCGGTGGGGTGCTGTGCGCTGGCGGGGCTGGCCTGGCGGGCGGGACTTCGTTCGTACCGGAGCACGGGGAGCTAGCGTGGGTGATTTCATCGTTCTCGACGGGGTCGAGAAGGTCTTCGAGGTGCGCAGGAAGACCGGGTTCCTGAAGCGGGAGCGGCGCGGGGTGCGGGCGGTGGACTCGATCTCGTTCACCGTGGCGCGCGGGGAGATGGTCGGGTACATCGGGCCGAACGGCGCGGGGAAGTCGACCACGATCAAGATGCTGACGGGGATCCTGACGCCGAGTGCGGGGCGGCTGCGCGTGGCGGGGATCGACCCGTCCCGGGAGCGGCGGCGCCTCGCGCACCGGATCGGGGTGGTGTTCGGGCAGCGTACGACCCTGTGGTGGGACCTGCCGCTGATGGACTCCTACCGGCTGGCGCACCGCATGTACCGGATCCCTGAGGCCCGTTACCGCGAGAACCTGGACCGGTGCGTGGAACTCCTGGAGCTGGAGGCCCTGTTGGACGTGCCGGTGCGGCAGCTCTCGCTCGGGCAGCGGATGCGCGGGGACATCGCGGCGGCCCTGCTGCACGACCCCGAGGTGCTGTACCTGGACGAGCCGACGATCGGCCTGGATGTCGTGTCGAAGTCGAAGGTCCGTGGTTTTCTGCGGGAGTTGAACGCCGAGCGGGGCACGACCGTGCTGCTGACCACGCACGATCTGCAGGACATCGAGCAGTTGTGCTCGCGGGTGATGGTGATCGACCACGGCCGGCTGGTGTACGACGGCCCGCTGGCGGGGCTGCACGAGGCCGGGGAGAGCGAGCGGACGCTGGTGGTGGACCTGGAGCGGGAGCTGCCGCCGGTCCGGGTGCCGTCGGCGCGCGTGGTGCGGGTGGAGGGTCCGCGGCAGTGGCTGGCGTTCCCGGCGGGGCAGTCGGCGGCGCCGCTCGTGGCGCATCTCGCGGCGGAGTATCCGCTGGTGGACCTGTCGGTGCGGGAGCCGGACATCGAGGCCGTCATCGCCAAGATGTACGCGGAGAAGGCGGTCTCGTAGGCTTCTGTCATGACCGACGACGCAAGTCCGGACCTCCGGGCGTCCGACGCCGACCGTGAACGGGTCGCCGAAGTCCTGCGGGACGCCCTGGCCGAGGGCCGGCTCGACATGCAGGAGTTCGAGGAGCGGCTGGAGGCTGCGTACAAGGCGCGTACGTACGGCGAGCTCGCGCCGCTCACCCGCGATCTGCCGACGGCCCACGCACCGGCGCCCACTGCGGTCTCCTTCACCAAGGAACCGGCGCAGGGCGGGGGTTGGGCGGGGCGGATCGTGGGGGGCGAGGGGTCCTCGGCGGGTGCGGTCGCCATCATGTCCGGCTTCCAGCGCAAGGGGCGCTGGACGGTGCCGAAGCAGTTCAACTGCTTCGCGTTCTGGGGCGGCGGCGAGATCGACCTGCGGGAGGCGGACTTCGCGGACCGCGAGGTCGAGATCAACTGCGTGGCGATCATGGGCGGTGTGCAGGTCGTCGTGCCGCCGGGGGTCGAGGTCGTCGTCCGTGGCATCGGCATCATGGGCGGCTTCGACCATCCGCGGGACGACGGGCCGCCCGAACCGGGCGCTCCGCGGGTGATCATCGGGGGTCTGGCGTTCTGGGGCGGGGTGGATGTGACCCGCAAGATCACCCGGGCGGAGCAGCAGCGGCTGAAGGAGCAGCGCCGGCTGGAGAAGCTGGAGCGGAAGTCCAGGAAAGAGCTGGACTGAGGCGCGCCGGGCTGCCTATTTCGAGCACACCTTGGTCAGTTCGCCCGCCGCGTCCGTCACCGGGCCCAGGTCCGGGGTCCGGTCGCCGTTCCTGATGGCCGTACGGACGTTGCCCACGGCCTTGCGCAGGTCGTCGACCGCCTTGTTGACGTCGGCGTTGTCGGTCTTGTCGCCGATCTTGTCGAGGTTCTTCTCGATGGAGTCCAGGGAGCTGTCCGCCTGAGCGGGGTCGTTCGCTGCGTTCTCCACGGCCTGCTGCAGGTCGGTGACGCTGTCGGCGATGGAGTCGGCAGTCTGCACGCAGTCCAGGGCCTTGTTCACGGCGTCGCATCCGCCGGTGAGTGCGGCGGTGAGCGCGACGCTCGCCACGGCGACGGCGGTGAGACGGCGTCGGCTGACGGCCATGGTGGTGGTTCCTCCCCTGGTAAGGCTGCGCTGTACCCCTAGGACGCCGAGGAGGGCGTGCGGGTTGCCCGCACGCCCTCCCTTTGTTGGTCCGCCCTTTACCCGGCTCTTTACCCGGCTGTCTACTTCGCGAGCGTGGCTTCCAGGGCCGCGCGCTGGTGGGCGGTGAGCTCGGCGCAGCCGGTGACGGCGAGGTCGAGCAGGGCGTTCAGTTCGTCGCGGGCGAAGGGCTCGGCCTCGGCGGTGCCCTGGACCTCGACGAAGCGGCCGTCGCCGGTGCAGACGACGTTCATGTCGGTCTCGGCGCGCACGTCCTCCTCGTAGCAGAGGTCGAGCAGGGGCACTCCGCCGACGATGCCGACCGAGACGGCGCTCACGGTGCCGGTCAGCGGCTGCCGGCCGGCCTTGATCAGCTTCTTGCCCTGGGCCCAGGAGACGGCGTCGGCGAGCGCGACGTACGCGCCGGTGATGGCTGCCGTACGGGTGCCGCCGTCGGCCTGGAGGACGTCGCAGTCGAGGACGACGGTGTTCTCGCCGAGCGCCTTGTAGTCGATGACGGCGCGCAGGGAGCGGCCGATGAGCCGGGAGATCTCGTGGGTGCGGCCGCCGATCTTGCCCCTGACGGACTCGCGGTCGCCGCGGGTGTTGGTGGCGCGGGGCAGCATGGCGTACTCCGCGGTGACCCAGCCCTCGCCGCTGCCCTTGCGCCAGCGGGGGACGCCCTCGGTCACGGATGCGGTGCAGAACACCTTGGTGTCGCCGAAGGAGACGAGGACGGAGCCCTCGGCGTGCTTGCTCCAGCCGCGTTCGATGGTGACCGGGCGGAGCTGTTGGGGGGTACGGCCGTCGATGCGAGACATGGCAAGGAGCCTAGCCGTACCCGTGGGAGGGGCTCCTCCCGCAGGTGTTCCTGTGTGTGGGGGGAGCCCCTTCCGAGGCGAGCCGGCGGGGCTCACATCATGTCTTCGATCTCCGCGGCGATCGGGTCGGCGTCGGTGCCGATGACGACCTGGATGGCCGTGCCCATCTTGACGACGCCGTGGGCGCCGGCGGCCTTCAGGGCGGTCTCGTCGACCAGGGAGGGGTCGGACACCTCGGTGCGCAGCCGGGTGATGCAGCCCTCGATCTCCTCGATGTTGTCGATACCGCCGAGGCCGGCGACGATCTTCTCAGCCTTGCTGGCCATGTCCTGTCTCCCTGAATTCCCTGATCCGAACCGCTTTGTCGCAGTAACCCACAGTTGGCCCAACTTCGCGAGCGGTCTTGCCGTGTGTGCCGAATGATGGCGGTCACGAGTCACGACAGCGGAGCCGTCCCGCGAACTGGTCTACACCACGGCCGGTACGGTCGCCAAACCGCGTCCGAGTCGAGTGGCCGGGAGGACGCCATGAGCGCCGACAGCGCGCCCGCCGACAGCACGGCCGGCCCGGCGCGGGAGCGCTGGAACCGCCTGTTCCAGGGCCTGCAGAAGATGGGACGCAGTCTGCAGCTGCCGATCGCGGTGCTGCCGGCGGCGGGCATCATCAACCGGCTGGGCCAGCCGGACGTGTTCGGCAAGGACGGGCTGGGCTGGACGAACGTCTCCAAGGTCATGGCGGGCGCGGGCGGCGCCCTGCTCGACGGCTCGATCGGGCTTCCGCTGCTGTTCTGCGTGGGCGTGGCGATCGGCATGGCGAAGAAGGCGGACGGCTCGACGGCGCTGGCGGCGGTGACGGGCTTCCTCGTCTACTACGGGGTGCTGCACCAGTTCCCGCAGTCCTGCCCCGGCGGCTCCACGGCGATCCCGCAGGTCGGCTGCCAGGTGACCGTCGGTGCGGGCACGGGTTCGGTGACGCCCTTCACCTTCCAGAACCCGGGCGTCTTCGGCGGGATCGTGCTGGGCCTGATGGCCGCCTTCCTGTGGGCCCGGTTCCACCGCACCAGGCTGGTGGACTGGCTGGGCTTCTTCAACGGCCGCCGGCTGGTGCCGATCATCATGGCGTTCGTCGCCATCCTCTTCGCGGCGCTGTGCCTGTGGATCTGGCCGCCGATCGGCAGCGGCCTGGAGGGTTTCAGCAAGTGGCTGCGGGACGCGGGCTCCTGGGGTGCGGGCGTCTTCGGCGTCGCGAACCGGGCGCTGCTCGTCGTCGGGCTGCACCAGTTCCTGAACGTGCCCATCTGGTTCCAGTTCGGCAGCTACACCAAGCCGGACGGCACGGTGGTGCACGGCGACATCAACATGTTCCTCCAGGGCGACCCGCACGCGGGCCAGTTCACCTCGGGCTTCTTCCCGATCATGATGTTCGCGCTGCCGGCCGCCGCGCTGGCCATCACGCACTGCGCGAGGCCCGGCCGTCGCAAGGAGGTCGGCGGTCTGATGCTGTCGGTGGCGCTCACGTCGTTCGTGACCGGCATCACCGAGCCGATCGAGTACTCGTTCATGTTCATCGCGCCGCTGCTGTACGCCGTCCACGCGCTGCTCACCGGTGTCTCGATGGCGGTGACCTGGGCGCTCGGGGTGCACGACGGGTTCAGCTTCTCGGCCGGCCTGATCGACTACGTCATCAACTGGCGGCTGGCGACGAAACCCTGGCTGATCATCCCGATCGGCCTGTGCTTCGCGGCGGTCTACTACGCCGTCTTCCGGTTCGCGATCACCAGGTTCGACCTGAGGACGCCGGGCCGCGAGCCGGAGGACGAGGTCGAGGACATCACCAAGGCCTGAGGGTCTACAGCGCGTAGCACAGCAGTAGCGGATTCGCGGGTTCCTTACGCCGCCTTCATCGTGCTACAACAGGTCTACACCACCAAGTGGTGTAGACCAGAGACGCTGCCGTCCCCTCCCCCATGATTCCACGGGCGGCGCCTTGCATGCCCCCAGGAGGAACTTGTGACCACGGCGACCGCCGCTCCCGCGGCCGAGAAGAAGAAGGGCGCCGGCGTGATGGCTGTGCTGCAGCGCATCGGCCGCAGCCTGATGCTGCCGGTGGCGGTGCTGCCGGCCGCCGCCCTCCTGGTGCGCCTCGGCAACACCGACATGCTGGGCCGCCCGTCCTTCCCGACGTTCCTGACGAAGATCGCGTCGTTCATGGCGGCCGGCGGCAACGCGATCCTCGACAACATGGCGCTGCTGTTCGCCGTGGGCATCGCGATCGGCTTCGCGAAGAAGTCGGACGGCTCCACCGCGCTCGCCGCGGTCGTCGGCTACCTCGTCTTCAAGAACGTGCTGGGCACGTTCACCGACAAGAACCTGCCGAAGGTGGCGACCGCCGTCGACGGCAAGGTCGTCATGGTCAACGCCCCGGTGGACGCCAAGGTCCTCGGCGGTGTGGTGATGGGCATCGTCGTGGCGCTGCTGTACCAGCGCTTCTACCGCACCAAGCTGCCCGACTGGGCGGGCTTCTTCGGCGGCCGCCGCCTGGTGCCGATCCTGTCCGCCTTCGCCGGTCTCGTCATCGGCATCGTCTTCGGCTACATCTGGCCGGTCCTCGGCACGGGCCTGCACAACTTCGGTGAGTGGCTGGTCAAGTCGGGCGCGGTCGGCGCGGGCATCTTCGGTGTCGCCAACCGTGCGCTGATCCCGATCGGCATGCACCACCTGCTGAACTCCTTCCCCTGGTTCCAGGCGGGCGACTACCACGGCAAGAGCGGTGACATCGCGCGCTTCCTGGCCGGCGACCCGCACGCGGGCCAGTTCATGACCGGCTTCTTCCCGATCATGATGTTCGGTCTGCCGGCGGCGTGCCTGGCCATGGTGCACTGCGCCCGTCCGGAGCGCCGCAAGGTGGTCGGCGGCATGATGTTCTCCATCGCGCTGACCTCGTTCGTCACGGGCGTGACCGAGCCCATCGAGTTCACGTTCATGTTCATCGCGCCGGTGCTGTACGCGATCCACGCGGTGCTCACGGGTGTCTCGCTGGCGCTGACCTGGGCGCTGGGCATGAAGGACGGCTTCGGCTTCTCGGCCGGAGCGGTCGACTTCGGCCTGAACCTGGGCATCGCGACCAACCCCTGGGGCCTGGTCCTGGTCGGCCTGTGCTTCGCGGCGGTCTACTACGGCGTCTTCCGGTTCGCGATCATCAGGTTCAACCTGCCCACACCGGGCCGGGAGTCGGACGAGGAACTCGCCGAGCTGCAGAAGGCCGAGGCGAAGTAGCCCTTCCCCGCACACGTCGAAGGCCCCGGAACGCATGGGTTCCGGGGCCTTCGCGCCGTCCGCGACGGCTAGATCTCGTACGTCGCCCTCGGCACCGCCAGCTCCACCGGCCCCCCGAACACCTCGCGCGCGTCACGCAGGTTGGCCCGCGGGTCGGTCCACGGCGGAATGTGGGTGAGCACCAGGCGCCGGGCACCGGCCCTGGCGGCCGTCTCGCCCGCCTCACGGCCGTTGAGGTGCAGGTCGGGGATGGTCTCCTTGCCGTGCGTGAACGCGGCCTCGCACAGGAACAGGTCGGTGTCCCGGGCCAGCTGGTCCAGCGCCTCGGTGACCCCCGTGTCGCCGGAGTACGTCAGCGACCGCCCGCCGTGCTCGACACGGATGGCGTACGCCTCCACGGGATGGCGGACCCGCTCGGTGTGCACCGTGAAGGGGCCGATCTCGAACGTGGACGGCTTCACGGTGTGGAAGTCGAACACCTCGCTCATGGAGGAGGCGGAGGGCGTGTCGGCGTAGGCCGTGGTCAGGCGGTGCTCGGTGCCCTCGGGGCCGTACACCGGGATGGGGTCGCAGCGGCCTCCGTCGTGGCGGTAGTAGCGCGCGACGAAGTACCCGAGCATGTCGATGCAGTGATCGGCGTGCAGATGGCTCAGGAAGATCGCGTCGAGGTCGTAGAGACCGCAGTGGCGCTGCAGCTCGCCCAGGGCGCCGTTGCCCATGTCGAGAAGCAGCCGGAAGCCGTCGGCCTCTACGAGGTAGCTCGAGCAGGCCGATTCCGCGGACGGGAACGACCCCGAGCAGCCGACGACGGTGAGCTTCATGAAGCAGAAACCTCCGTTGGCGGAAAGATCGAACGGCAAGATCGAAAGGGCGGGGAACGGGGGTCGTGCGGTTTGTCGAGCGTAAGGCGCAAAAGCACGGGTCGCTCCTCCGCCAGGGGCCGTTGTGGGCGAACTCACCTGTGCTGTCACCGGTTCGGCTGGACCGGGGGCGCAGAAGGTTCCGCAGAGGGCGCGCGCTCATCGGCGCGCGCCGGTAACGTCGTCGTATGGACACGTCCTGGTGGCTGGCACTCGCGGCGGTGATACTGCTCGCGCTGGTCGCCACGCTCATCGACGGCTGGGGGCGCGGCCGGCGGTACGCCGGACGGCGTCTGAGGCCGCTCGGCCGCGCGGGAACGCGCCCGGCCGAGGCCGCCCGGCCGGCCCCCGGGGACATCTGGTGGGCGGACGTCCCTTACGAGGACCGGACCGAGGCCAAGGACCGGCCGTGTCTGGTGCTGGCCGTGCGCGGGAACCGGGCCACGGTCGCCAAGATCACCAGCAAGTACCACGACGAGCGCGCGGGCGTGATCCCGCTGCCGCCGGGCGCGGTCGGCGACGCCCGGGGCCGGCCGAGCTTCCTGGAGACGGACGAGCTGCGTGAGGTGCCGGTGGGCGACTTCCGGCGCCGGGTGGGTGTGGTCGACCCCGTTCTGTGGGACCAGGTGCGGCACCTCGCAGGCTGACCTACTTCACGGTCACCGTGACCGTCCACTCCTGGATCCCCTTGCAGGAGACCTGGCCCGGTGCCGTCGGCTCGGCGCACAGGGGCCGGGAGGACGTCAGTTTCTCCGTGCCGGTGTTCACCGCCTGGTACGCCGCCGTCGCCTGGCCCGGCTGGATGACGAAACCGGCGTTGATGCCCTTCAGCGCGGTGCCTTCGGCCATGACCGGCTTCCAGTGGCGGGACTTGGTGCCGTTGAGGGCCAGGCGGACCTCGCCGCCCTTGGCCACGCACACGGTACGGCCGCTGTCGGAGACCTTGAGCTGGACGAGGGGGGCGCAGCGGGTGCCGGTCGGGGACGCGGACGGTGACACCTTGCTGTCACCGCCTGCGCCGGCCTTGCCGCTCTGGGAGCCGCAGCCGGCGAGGAGCAGCGCTGCCGCCGCGAGGGCGCAGAGGGTCGTACGGCGCATGGGGTTCGCCTTTCTGCCGTGCGTGGCCGTGAGGGAGGTCGGCCGCCTGGTGCAGATGAGACGTGCCGGCCGCCAAAAAGGATCCCGCACGCGGAAGGAAATATTCCGCATGCGGGATCCGGTGCTCACGGGCGGCGGATCAGCTGGTCGTCAGGGCGGTGTCGTCCACGACGAAGCTGGTCTGCTGCGAGGAGTCCTCCACGCCGTTGAACTTCAGGGTGACCGTCTGGCCCGCCAGCGAGGACAGGTCGAAGGTCTTCTGCGCGTAACCCGAGGCGGCGTTGACGTTCGAGTACGTCGCCAGGGTGGTCGAACCGGCGGTCACCGTCAGCTTGTCGTACGCGGTGCTGCCGGTCTCGGCGGTGTCGATGTGCAGGTAGAAGGTGAGCGTGGCCTTGCAGCCGGCCGGGATCGTCACCGACTGGGACACGGTGTCGGTGTGCGAGGAGCCGTAGCCGTCGAGCCAGGCGTAGTACGAGCCGCCGTGGGCCGCCTCACCGGTGTCGTTGGTGATGACCCCGCTGGACGCGCTCCAGCCGGTGTTGCCCGACTCGAAGCCCGGGTTGGCCAGCAGCTGGGAGCCGGAGCAGGTGCCGCCGGAGGAGCCGACGGTCCAGGTGAAGGAGGTCGAGCCGGAGGCGCCGGTGGAGTCCTTCGCGGTGACCGTGACCTGGTAGGTGCCCGCGGTGGACGCCGTACCGGAGATCAGGCCGGTGGAGCTGTTGATGGACAGGCCGGTAGGCAGGCCGGAGGCGCTGTAGGTGAGGGTCGCGCCCGCGCTGTCGCTTGCCTGGATCTGCAGGCTCGCCGAGCCGCCGGTCGTGGTGGACTGGCTGCCGGGGTTGGTGACGCTCACCGTGTTGCCGGTGCTGGAGCCGGAGGTGAAGGCGGCGGTGCCGTTCGGGGTGCCCCAGCCGGTCGGGCCGTCGTAGCCGGTGCCGGCGGTGCAGAAGTACGAGGTGGAGCAGGAGCCGTTGTGGCCGCTGGTCACGTCGTACAGGTTGCTGGTGTGGGAGTACGGGTACTTCGCCGGGTAGTCGCTGGAGCCCGGGGTGCCCGCGAGGGCGTACACGCTCGCGATGATCGGCGAGGAGGCGCTGGTGCCGCCGACGACGCCCCAGCCGGAGCCGCCGTAGGTGTCGTAGACCGCGACGCCGGTGGCCGGGTCGGCGACCGCCGAGACGTCGGCCTCCATGCGCTTGGAGCAGCCGGTGTCGGTCTGCCAGCTCGGCTTCGGGTCGTAGGCGGAGCAGCCGGAGCCGGTGCCCTCGGTGGAGCTGGTGTTCCAGACGGACTCGCTCCAGCCCCGGGAGTTGGAGGACTGGGTCAGCGCGGTGCCGCCGACGGCGGTCACGTACTGCGAGGTCGCCGGGTACTCGGCGCCGTAGGCGGAGTCACCCGCGGACACGGTGATGGCGACGCCGGGGTGCTTGAAGTACGAGGTGTCCTCGCTGGTCTGCGAGGAGGACTCGGAGCCGCCCCAGCTGTTGGAGACGAACTTGGCGCCGAGCGAGACGGCCTCGTTCTCGGCGATGCCGAGGTCGGTGTCGTTCGCCGAGTTGGCCTCGACCAGGATGATGCTGCAGTTCGGGCAGACCGCGCTGACCATGTCGACGTCGAGCATCTCTTCACCGGCCCAGCCGGTGTCGTTCGTCGGCAGCGAGGTGGTGGAGCCGGTCTGGCTGACCTGCTTGAAGCAGCCGTTGGCCTTGGTGCACGCGGACAGACCGTACTGCGAGCGGTAGGTGGCCAGGTCCGACTCGGCGTTCGGGTCGTTGTAGGCGTCGACGATGGCGACCGTCATGCCCGAACCGCCCGTGGTGGGCAGGTTGTAGGCGCTGTGCAGGTTGGCCGGGGAGAGGCCGGAGGGCGCGGCCGCGGCGAGTGCCGAGGCGAGCCGCTGCTTGATGTCCGTGCGGCGCTGGGCGAAGCAGGACGCGTGGCCCGGCGCGGCCTTGGCGCACAGGTGCTGGGTCGGCACCTTCTGGCCGGCCTTGCCCGTCGAGTGGAAGGTCTGCCGCTGGGGGGCGGTCAGCGCCTTGGCGTTCTGCGTGACCTTGGTGGTGTGCGGGTGCGCGCTGGTGGGCTGCGCCCCCGCCGTGGGCGCCGCGGTGAATCCGGCGACGGTCAGGGCGAGGGCGGGGAAGGCGACGGCGACGAGTCTTCGCAGACTCCGTCTCCGGCTGCTCGGGCGTGACTCACGCATGGGGTACTGCCTCCGGTTGACGTGGGGATTCGCACTGGATTGGCAGGCCCGTGACGCGCGTAGCGGCGGCAGGACCGCGCAGTCATGAGCATGACATTCTCAGGCACCTGTCATCGCCTGGTGAGCGTGACATGACAGGGTGCGGGAGGACGGTAGCTCTGGCCTGAGCACCACTGGCAGTGGTGAAAGAATTTCTTTGCCTTGCCATAGGAATGGCTTAGCCCCCTCATAGGAGGGGGCTGGTGACCGCTTGATCCGCGTTAATGCGGTGTTACGGAAACCGTGCTAGGCCCAGAGCTGGCCCTGCAGTGTCTCGATGGCCTCTTCCGTGGTGGCCGCCGTGTAGACGCCGGTGGACAGGTACTTCCAGCCGCCGTCGGCCACGATGAAGACGATGTCGGCGGACTCCCCCGCCTTGACCGCCTTCTTCCCGACGCCGATCGCCGCGTGCAGGGCGGCGCCGGTCGAGACGCCCGCGAAGATGCCCTCCTGCTGCAGGAGTTCACGGGTGCGGGTGACCGCGTCGGCCGAGCCGACCGAGAAGCGGCTGGTGAGGACCGAGGCGTCGTACAGCTCGGGGACGAAGCCCTCGTCCAGGTTCCTGAGGCCGTACACCAGGTCGTCGTAGCGCGGTTCGGCGGCGACGATCTGCACGCCCGGCCTGTGCTCGCGCAGATAGCGGCCGACGCCCATCAGGGTGCCGGTGGTGCCGAGGCCGGCCACGAAGTGGGTGATCGACGGCAGGTCCGCCAGGATCTCCGGGCCGGTGGTGGCGTAGTGGGCGCCGGCGTTGTCCGGGTTGCCGTACTGGTAGAGCATCACCCAGTCGGGGTGCTCGGCGGCCAGCTCCTTCGCCACGCGCACGGCGGTGTTGGAACCGCCCGCGGCCGGGGAGGAGATGATCTCGGCGCCCCACATGCCGAGCAGGTCCCGGCGCTCCTGCGAGGTGTTCTCCGGCATCACGCACACCATGCGGTAGCCCTTGAGCTTGGCCGCCATGGCGAGCGAGATGCCCGTGTTGCCCGAGGTGGGCTCCAGGACGGTGCAGCCCGGGGTGAGCCGGCCGTCCTTCTCCGCCTGCTCGATCATGTGCAGCGCGGGACGGTCCTTGACCGAGCCGGTCGGGTTGCGGTCCTCCAGCTTGGCCCAGATGCGGACGTCGGCGGACGGCGAGAGCCGCGGCAGGCGCACCAGAGGGGTGTTGCCCACCGCGGCCAGCGGGGAGTCGTAGCGCATCGCTGCTCAGCGACCGATCAGCGCATGCCGCCGGCGACGGCCGGCAGGATCGTCACGGTGTCGCCGTCGGACAGCTTGGTGTCGATGCCGTCGATGAAGCGGACGTCCTCGTCGTTCAGGTACACGTTGACGAAGCGGCGCAGCTTGCCCTCGTCCACGATGCGCGCCTGGATGCCCGCGTGCCGGGTCTCGAGGTCGGCGAACAGCTCGGTGAGGGTGTTTCCGCTGCCCTCCACCGCCTTCTGGCCGTCCGTGTAGGTGCGGAGGATGGTCGGGATGCGGACCTCGATGGCCATGGCTCAGGGCTCCTGTCGGAAAGGGTTCGTCGATTCGGGCGTGCGGCGGCGCGCCCCGGCACACGGCCGTACGGCGGCAGGAAACGTCAACAGATGGCGCTGTTCAGCCTGCACAGGTCGACGTGCAGCCGCGCCACGAGCAGCACGCCCGGCGCCTTCTCGCTCACGTCGTACAGAACCATGGGCTCATCGTATCGATTCCCGGTCCGGGTCTCGGAGTGTGATTCCGTATGCCGGACGGATTTCGTCCGGTGGGCGAGATCAGTAGGCGTCCACGACCTTGACCTCCTCCTCCGTGACCTCGCCGTCCACGATCCGGAAGGAGCGGAACTGGAATGCGCCGAGCCCGTCGGTGTCGGCGGTGGAGACCAGGACGTAGTGGGCGCCGGGCTCGTTGGCGTAGGAGATGTCGGTGCGCGAGGGGTAGGCCTCGGTCGCGGTGTGGGAGTGGTAGATGACCACCGGCTCCTCGTCGCGGTCGTCCAGCTCGCGGTAGAGCTTGAGCAGGTCGCCGGAGTCGAACTCGTAGAAGGTGGGCGACATGGCCGCGTTCAGCATCGGGACGAAGCGCTCGGGGCGGTCCGAGCCCGCCGGGCCCGCGACGACCCCGCACGCCTCGTCGGGGTGGTCCTTGCGGGCGTGGGCGACGATCTGGTCGTACAGGGCCTGGGTGATGGTCAGCATGTCGGTCAGGATAAGCAGAGGGGCCGTCCCGTACCGAGGTGTGGTACGGGACGGCCCACATCGCGGACGTCCTGAGCGGCGGCCGCCGGGGGCGCCACGAGTGCTCCCGACGGCCGGACGTCCGTTTTTCCGATGGCTTTCCGGTCGCTTTCGCGCGGGTCAGCGCCTGCGGAAGGCCGCCGCCTCCGGGTTGCGGCGCCTGAGCACCCAGTAGGAGACGCCGAGGATCGCGGCCCACAGCGGAGCACAGTAAAGCGACACCCGGGCGTCCTTGTCGATACCCATGAGTACGATCACCATGAAGATGAACGCCAGCGCGAAGACGCTCGTGTACGGCGCTCCCGGCGCGCGGAACTCGCTCTGCGGCAGCAGCCCGCGGTTCGCCTTGAACCGGTAGCGGATCTGGCAGGCCAGGATGACGATCCAGGCCCACATGCCGGAGATGGTCGCGAAGGAGACGACGTAGTCGAACGCCTTGCCCGGCCACTGGTAGTTGATCCAGACACCCACCAGCATCAGCGCGGCGGAGAACGTCGTGCCGACCAGCGGGGTACCGCTGCGGGTCAGCTTGGTGAAGACCTTCGGGCCCTGGCTGTTGAGCGCCAGGTCGCGCAGCATGCGGCCGGTGGAGTACATGCCGGAGTTGCAGGAGGACAGCGCGGCGGTCAGGACGACGAAGTTGACGATGCCGGCGCCGACGGACAGGCCCATCTTCTGGAACGCGGCGACGAAGGGGCTCACACCCGGGTGGAACTCGGTCCACGGCACGACCGAGAGGATCATGATCAGCGCGCCGACGTAGAAGACGGCGATGCGCCACGGCACGGTGTTGATCGCCTTCGGCAGCACCTTCTTGGGGTCCTTGGACTCGCCCGCGGTGACCCCGACCAGCTCGACGGCGAGGAAGGCGAACATGACCATCTGCAGGGTCATCAGCGTGTTGCCGACGCCGTGCGGGAAGAAGCCGCCGTCGCTCCACAGATGGCTGACCGAGGCGGTCCTGCCGGCGTCGGAGAAGCCCATCGTGAGGATGCCGGCGCAGATCAGGATCATGCCGATGATCGCGGTGACCTTGACCATGGAGAACCAGAACTCCAGCTCACCGAAGAGCTTCACGGAGATCAGGTTGGCGCCGTACAGCACGATCGTGAAGACCAGGGCCGAGACCCACTGCGGGATGTCGAACCAGTACGTCATGTAGGCGGCCGCGGCCGTGACCTCGGTGATGCCGGTGACCACCCAGAACAGCCAGTACGTCCAGCCGGTCACGAAGCCCGCGAAGGGGCCGATGAACTCGCGCGCGTACTCCGAGAACGAGCCCGACACCGGGCGGTACATCAGCAGCTCGCCGAGGGCCCGCATGATCAGGAAGATGACGAGGCCCGCGATGGCGTAGGCCAGGATCAGGCTGGGGCCCGCCTTGGAAATGCCCTTGCCCGCGCCGAGGAACAGGCCGGTGCCGATGGCACCGCCGATGGCGATCATCTGGATCTGGCGGGAGCCGAGCCCCCGCTGGTAGCCCTCGCCGCCCTCGCTGTCCGCGACCCGTGCGGCCTCATTGCCGTCGCGAAGCTGGTCGACCCGCGATGAGGTCATGTGTTGGTGCGCCTTTCTCCATGCCGACCCGGGCCTTCGTCGGCCGCGGATCGGGTTTCGATCCCCCCGGATTGATGGAGCTGGGCGGGATTCACGATCCCGCCCCTGCCTGGCCGACGGTCGTCGGCTCGGTGGCGCACCCGGCCGGACGTGGGTGGTGTCGGCCGGGCGGTCGTGAAGATTTATCACGGCCGCAATGTCGATCACCGAGAGTTGCTGTGGCACGGTTCACAGGTAAAAGCGGACAAAGAGCGTGCGAATGCGGCAAACCAGGCCGCAACGGTAACGCGATCGTTATCCGGATTTGAGCGTCCGCTGAGCGAACACTCGTGCACCGCAAATCCCAGCACGTCAGGGCATAAGGGTGTTGACCAAGGTCTCCTGGAGTCCGCCGAGCCACAGATAGGCCATCACCATCGGCTTGCGCGGGTCCTCGTCCGGCAGCCGGTAGAGCAGATCGGTGTCGTCCTCGTCGGTGATGTCCAGCCGGGTGCCGATCGCGAGCCGCAGGTCGTTGAGGGCGCCGAGCCACTGCCGGGACTGCCCCGGCTCCAGCTTCAGCACGGCCCCGCCCTCGTCCACCGGGGACAGCGCGTCCAGGGCACGGATCACCGCGAGTGCGTTCTCGCGCTTGCCGGCCCGCAGGTCGTTCTCGGTGTACCGGCGGAACTCGGCGGAGTGGGCCTGCTGCTCCTCGGCCTCGGCGGGCGAGTCCGGGGCCTGTTCGGGGTCGCTGTAGGCCTCCGGGAAGAGCCTCCTGAGCACCGGGTCGGCGGGCGGCTCGCTCGGGCCCTCCGCGAACAGTTCGGCGAGCGGGTCCTTCGGACTGTCGGCGCCCGGCCCGGGGCCGATGAGCTCCAGCAGCTGGACGGCCAGCGAGCGGATGATGGAGATCTCGACGTCGTCGAGCGCGACGGCCGCGCCGCCGCCGGGAAGCGGTTCGAAGTGTCCGGGCATCTAAGTGGGTCAGCTACTTCCGGTCCTGCGAGCGGGGGCGGGTCATTTCCGGTCCTGCTGGAGGGTGGCCCACAGGCCGTAGCCGTGCATCGCCTGCACGTCGCGCTCCATCTCCTCGCGGGTCCCGCTGGAGACGACCGCCCTGCCCTTGTGGTGGACGTCGAGCATGAGCTTGGTGGCCTTGTCCTTGGAGTAGCCGAAGTACGTCTGGAAGACGTACGTCACATAGCTCATGAGGTTGACCGGGTCGTTGTGCACGATCGTGACCCAGGGGACGTCGGGCTCGGGTACGGCGAAGACCTCCTCCGCCGACTCGGTGCGTTCGATCTCTACGGGCGCGGGTGACGTCACAGTGACCATGCTGCCACGCGGCCCGGAAATCGTCACACCGACGAAAAGGGAGTAGGATCCGTTGCCATGAACACAGCGGACCTTGGGCTGCCGGTGGATGTTCCCTCGACGGCGCTCTTCACGGACCAGTACGAGCTGACGATGCTGCAGGCCGCGCTGAAGGCCGGTACGGCCGAACGGCGGAGCGTGTTCGAGGTCTTCACCCGGCGGCTGCCGGAGGGGCGCCGCTACGGCGTGGTGGCGGGCACCGGGCGGGTGCTGGACGCGGTGGAGAACTTCCGCTTCGACGGGGGCGTCCTCGGCTTCCTGCGCGAGCGGCAGATCGTCGACGAGGAGACCCTGACGTGGCTCGCCGACTACCGCTTCGGCGGGGACATCTGGGGCTACCCCGAGGGCGAGGTCTACTTCCCCGGCTCACCGATCATGCGCGTGGAGGGCACCTTCGCCGAGTGCGTGCTGCTGGAGACGGTGATCCTCTCCATCCTCAACCACGACTCCGCGATCGCCGCGGCCGCCTCCCGGATGGCCTCCGCCGCCGGTGACCGCCCGCTGATCGAGATGGGCGCCCGCCGCACCCACGAACTGGCCGCCGTGGCCGCCTCGCGCGCCGCGTACGTCGGCGGCTTCGCGACCACCTCCGACCTCGCGGCGGGCTTCCGCTACGGCATCCCGACGGTCGGCACCTCCGCGCACGCCTTCACCCTGCTGCACGACCGGGAGCGGGACGCCTTCCAGGCCCAGGTCGACACCCTCGGCCGGGGCACCACGCTGCTGGTGGACACCTACGACGTCGCCGAGGCCGTCCGTACGGCGGTGGAGGTGGCCGGCCCCGAGCTGGGCGCGGTCCGCATCGACTCCGGCGACCTGCTGCTCGTCGCCCACCGGGTGCGCCAGCAGCTGGACGAGCTCGGTGCCGCCGACACCAGGATCGTCGTCACATCCGACCTCGACGAGTACGCCATCGCCTCCCTCGCCGCCGCCCCCGTGGACGCGTACGGCGTCGGCACCCAGCTGGTCACCGGCTCCGGGCACCCGACCTGCTCCATGGTCTACAAGCTGGTCGCCCGCGCCGAGTCCGGCGACCCGGCCGCGCCCCTGGTGCCGGTCGCGAAGAAGTCCAGCGGCGGCAAGACCTCGATCGGGGGCCGCAAGTGGGCGGCACGGCGGCTGGACGAGGACGGGGTGGCGGAGGCCGAGGTCGTCGGCACCGGCGCGGTCCCGGCGGAGCTCACCGACCGGCAGCTCCTCGTGCAGCTGGTCAAGGGCGGCGACGTCGTCGCCCGCGAGCCCCTGGACGTGCCCCGGGACCGCCACATCGCCGCCCGCGCCAACCTGCCGCTCTCCGCCACCCAGCTCTCCCGAGGGGAACCCGTCATTCCGACGGAGTACGTCCACGGGCGCTCGGGTAGCTAGAGCGAGACCAGCGTCAGTCCTGCCCACGCCCCCTCCCCTACGGGGCCGTAAGTCTCTAGGCTCAGTTACTCAATCCTCAGTCGAAGGACACCCACCATGCGCCGCGCCTTGATCGTCGTAGATGTGCAGAACGACTTCTGCGAGGGGGGCAGCCTCGCGGTGGCCGGGGGCGCGGACGTGGCCGCCGCCATCACCGAGCTGATCGGCCAGGCGGCGGGCACCGGATACCGTCATGTGGTGGCCACCCGGGACCACCACATCGCACCCGGCGGCCACTTCGCCGACAACCCCGACTTCGTCCGCTCCTGGCCCGCGCACTGCGTCGCGGGCACGGAGGGGGTGGGCTTCCACCCCAACTTCGCCCCCGCCGTCGCCTCCGGCGCGGTCGACGCGGTGTTCTCCAAGGGGGAGTACTCGGCGGCCTACAGCGGCTTCGAGGGCCAGGAGGAGAACGGCACGCCCCTGGCCGACTGGCTGCGGGCCCGCCACATCGACGAGGTCGACGTGGTCGGCATAGCCACGGACCACTGCGTACGGGCCACCGCCCTGGACGCGGCCAGAGAGGGCTTCCGGACCCAGGTCCTGTTGGACCTCACGGCGGGCGTGGCCCCGGAGACGACGGAGAGGGCCCTGGAGGAGCTGCGCGAGGCGGGCGTGGAGCTCACGGGCAAGCCCGTGGTGAGCGGTTAGGGCAGCGCCCCGAAGGGGCGCGGGGCTGTGTCGATGTGCGGCTCCGCCGCGCGGGCGCGAGCGACCACGACGGTCCCGCAGGCGCCCGCGCACCGCCACCACCCCCGCAACCTGCGTCACCCCTGCTGAACCACCGGAGGCCTCAGCAACGCCCGGATCGGATGCCACAGCTCGGTCATGATGACACCGTTGTCGGCGGGTGCCGTGCGCCATATCAGGCCGTCGGGGTGGTGCAGCACCGCCGTGACCTCGTCCGGCGTCGGGGGTGCGGTGTTCCCCCGGAGGTAGATCGGGCGCAACCCCAGGTTGCGGAGCCTGGTCAGGGCTCGGGCCCGGTTCTGGGCGTGCACCAGCACCCGCACCCCGGCGGAGCCGTAGGGCAGGTTCAGCGCCACCACAACCGTGCCGTTCGGCAGCTTGCAGAAGCCTCCAGCGGCCATGCGGTCACATCCCCGTTTCGGTCGGTGTCAATAAGCGGTCCACAGGACGCACCTAAACACGATCGGCGGCGACCCGCCAAGGGGTCGCCGCCGATACGCGCCTGACCTGCGGAAATGCCGACTACTTCACCGCGGGACCAACCTTGAGCAAGATCGTCGAGCCGTCCCTGGCCTCCTTGACGATCGCGATCTTGGTGTTGGTGTCAGTGAAGCCCGGCATCCAAATCGTCCTCGGTATGGGTGAACGAGGATGGTTTCAGTGATCACGCCAGCCTTTGGAACTCATGATCGGTAGTGCTGGCTGAGTTCTAGGTGACCCGAGGGAGGGGGGTGGCCAGTGGCACGCAGTCGGGGACAGAGGCGGCAACTGCGTGTACTGGCAGATCCGTTCACGGTGGCCCCGCCGTCAGGGGCTCGCATCAGGGACCGGCTGCACCTGGGCTCGATGGACACGACTGTGCTGCGCCTGGTGGGCGAGTTTCTCGGCCATCATCAACGGGCCGATCTGGCCGAGCGCGTGAGGATCGGTCAGGTCCCCGCCACCGGAGGATGAGCGTGGGGAGAGCTACCGGCCAGGCCGTATCCCAGCCGAGGGCGTGCGGGACCGCGAGCCCATCCAGGACAGCGGGCACGCCCCTTCGGGGCGGCAAGACCCGACCGTGCCGCAGTGACCAGCTCGCGCTGTTCCCAGGCCCTCAAGACCGTTCGGAGGGCCACCGGACCACCGTTGGTCTGGTTCACAGCGAATTGGCCGACACTGGCCAAGGACCTTAGGAACAGTAGTGCTCCACCCAGTCCGGACGGCTCACGAAGCCGGGGTTGCAGGGGCCCGTCTTCAGCGCTCAGGGCAAGTGCATCATGAAGAGCTGACTCTCTTTCACGAAAAGCTCCCGCCGCTCAACCAGCGCAAGAGGGCGACCGCTTCCTGGACCCATGACTCCGTGCGCCCCCTGTGCACCGGTACCGTGGGTTAGGTCACGCTTACCGGGCGCGCCCTTCGGGCATGCACGCGAAGAGAGTCGAATGGCACGCCCCATCCGAAGAATCCCCGAAGACTTCCGAGGACACGATTGTCATGCCTCGTCCGACTGCCGCACAGTTCGTCTACGGTTCGTGCACCGTGATCTTCTCGACGCTCGCCATGCTGCTGCTGTCCCAGACGAGTTCGGGCCTCGGGGTCACCGTCATCGCCCTGGCGGCGCTGGCCCTCGGGCTGCTCGTGGCGATGACGGTGCCGCTGCCGAGGACCCCTACGACCGAGGCACCGGCCGAGGCGACGGCCGAAGCCGCCGAGCCCGCGCCCCAGGAGCAGCCGGTGTCCACCGCGCTGTGAACGGTGCGCACGAAAGCGGCGGGCCCGTGACCCCGATCCCACGGACCCGCCGCTTTCGTATGGGCACCCCCACCGCCTGTCTCAACCGGTGCTGACCACCACCGTCTTGGCCGCCTTGTCGTGCAGCCCCTGCTTGTAGGGCCTGTCGAAGTAGCTCCAGCCGCCGCAGATCGCCGTCCAGATGCAGAAGCAGCAGAAGGCGTACGGCACCCACAGCACCACGGCGCGGATCAGGTTGGTCTGCGCCGAGGGGGTGGCGCCGTTGTCCAGGTTCGCCACCCGCATGCCCAGCCACTTCTTGCCGAGGGTCTGGCCGTACTGGGTCATCATGAACGTGTCGTACGCGATGTACAGCACGGCCGTGATGAAGGACTGTCCCACGGTCTTGCCGACCGAGACGTGATCGCCGTTGATCTGGTACTCGCGCACTCCGAACGCCCAGGTGAGCAGCCACACGACGATACCGACGAGGATCATGTCGATGATCCTCGCGAGCGTCCGCCTGCCGCTGTCGGCGAGCGGGGGCATACCGGCGAGCGGGTCGGCGGGGTAACCACCGGCGCCCGCACCGTAGGGGCCCGTGCCGTAGGGCCCGCCCCCGTAGGGGCCGGCGCCGCCATAGGGAGGGGGCTGGCCGGCGCCGTACGGCGGCGGGGGCTCGCCGCTCCCGTACGGGGGTGGCTGTCCGCCGCCCGGGGGTTGCCCGCCGCCCGGTGGCGGGGGCTGCTGGGCGCCGCCGTACGGGGTGTCGTACGGCGAGCCCTGCCCCTGGTCCGACGGGGGCCGCTTCCTGAACGGGTCGTCCTCGGGGGGCTGCTCTCCGGAGCCGGGGGGCGGTTCGCTGCTCATGGCCCGAGTGGACCGCGAACGCCCCGGCTCCGCATCCGGCGGACGGCCTTACGGAGTACGGCCGTCCGGAGTACCGCCGTCCGGAGTACCGCTGTCCGGACGGCGGCCGCGCCCCGCGCCCCAGCCCGTCGCGGACGCGCTCAGCCCGCCACGAAGGTGTGCGCCGCCTTGTCGTGCCAGCACTGGTGCCACGGCCGGTCGAACAGGCACCACAGCACGCCCACGATCCCGATGCCGAGCAGTCCGGGCACGCTGTAGACCAGCCAGCGGCGCAGCGCCGCGCCGAAGGCCGGGGGCTCGTGCGCCTCGATGTCCCGGACCTCGAGACCGAGCAGCTTCTTGCCGAGGGTGCGGCCCCACCTGGCGGTCGGCACCACCTCGTACCCGACCCCGGCCAGCAGCAGGACGCCGAGCACGATGCCGAGGCTGGTGGCGGTCGTGCCGTCGAGCAGCCAGACGGTGACCTCGTGTCCGGACAGCCTGGCCGCGTCGATCTTCTGCTGGACGTGGTCGACGGCCTTGATGCCGAGCGGTACGGCTGCCGCGGCCGTCACGGCGCCCACGACCAGGGTGTCGATCAGCCGGGCGGCGAACCGCTTGCCGAGCCCGGCGGGACGGGCTGCGGCCTGCCGGCGCGCGGCCGCCTGGAACGGGTCCTCCACCGGCGGCTTCCACGGCGCCACGGGCTGCTCGTCCGCGCCACCGGCCAGCTGGTGCACCTGCTGCGCCCAGGACGCCTGCCCGCCACCGGGCCCGCTGGTCACCGGGCCGCCCTGCGCCGGCACCGAGGGCGCCACGGCCGCCTGGGCGGGCTGTGCGGGCGGGGCCGCCTGCGGTGCCTGCGCGGCGGCGCGGGCGGCGGCGGCCTTGCCGGCACCGAAACCGGGGCCTCCGGCCGGGGAGGCGGGGCTCGGGGAGGCCGGGTTCGGGGGGGCGGGGTTCGAGGGGGATGCGGCGGCGGGCGGGGTGGGCGCGCCGACCGGACCCTGCGGACCGAAGCCACCGGGCGCCGCTCCCGGGCCGGAGGCCTGCGGACCGAAGGCACCGGGCGCCGCGGAGGAGCCGGCCGCGCCCGCGTCCTGACCCGTCACGGGCGCGCCGAAGCCGGGGCCCTGGGCCGCGTCGTGCGGTCCGAAGCCGGAGGCCGGGGAGCCGGAGGCCTGTGGGCCGGACGTGGGCTGGGCGTCCCGCCTGCTCTGGCCGGGTACGGGGCGGAACGTCATGGTGCCGTCGTCCTTCACGGCCGCGGGCCCCGGGACCGGCCGCCGGAAGACGAAGGTGCCGCCGGGATCCTGCTCGTCGCCCTCCCCCGGCGGGACCGGGGCCGTGCCGTCCGTGCGGCCGCCCTGGCCGGTCGGCCGGGCCGAGCCCTCCGCGGGCACCCGTGGGTCGGCGCCCCAGGCGGTACGCCCGTCGCCGTCCCCGGCGGAACCGAACGGCCCCGCGGACCGGCCGGCGCCACCGGCACCGGGCTGACCGGCGCCCTGGGCGCCGACGCCCGGCTGCCCTGCGCCCTGGTCGCCGTACCCGGCACGACCCGTGCCACCGCGCGCGTCGGCCCCCCAGGCGGCGGAGCCGCTCCGGCCGTCGGGCGCCCAGGTGCCGGAGCCGTCCTGGCCGGAGGGCGTCGGCTGGGGATCCTCGTCGAAGAAGTGCGGGCCCGTCTCCTCGACGGCCGGGGCCGCGGGGCGGACGCCGGGCGGCGGGGTGAGCGGTTCGCCGTCCTTCGGCGCCGGGCGGCTGGTGCCGGGCACCCAGGAGGCGCCGTTCCAGTACCGGACGTACCCGGGGATGGACGGGTCCGGGTAGTAGCCCTCGCGGGGCCTGTCGTCACCTGGGGCCGGGGTTGGGGCGCTCATGTCCGTCGTCCCGTATCTGCTCGGGGGTGGGATGGGAGCCTCCACATCTATCAGACCGCGGCAGCCCGCAGCGCCAGTCCCGCAGGACCCACCCCTTTCCGGGCGACGCCGTACCCGGCTCGTACACGTCCGCGAAAAAAACTTCCCCGAACCCGCGTAATGCCCTGGCCCCTGCCCTCTCTCCCCCGGTGCGGGCCCGTTCCGAGCGGCCCCGAACAGCCCCGAACAGAGAGGACACACAGGTCATGCATCACACCGTGGTGGAGCGGGAGCTCGAAATGAGGCTCGTCCTGTCACCGGAGCGCGGCATTCCGGTGCCGGCCCGGCTGAGCTACCGCTCCGACGATCCGTACGCCGTGCACATCGCCTTCCACATCAACTCCGGCTCCGCCGTCAACTGGACGTTCGCCCGGGACCTGCTGGTCGAGGGCGTCTTCCGGGCCTGCGGGCAGGGGGACGTGCGGGTGTGGCCGACGAAGGCCGAGGGGCGCAGTGTCGTGCTGATGGCGCTGAGCTCGCCGAACGGGGACGCGCTGCTGGAGGCGCCGGTGACGCAGGTGTCGGCCTGGCTGGAGCGGACCCTGCGGGCCGTTCCGCCGGGGACCGAGGGCGGGCAGCTGGGCATCGACGACGCGCTCGACCAGCTACTCGCCCAGTGAGCCCCATGAGGCAGCGGTCAGAAGAGCTTGCCCGGGTTGAGGATGCCCAAGGGGTCGAACGCCTGCTTCACGGCGCGCTGCATCTCGATCCCGACCGGGCCGATCTCCCGGGCGAGCCACTCCTTCTTCAGCACGCCGACGCCGTGTTCGCCGGTGATGGTGCCGCCGAGCTCCAGGCCGAGCGCCATGATCTCGTCGAAGGACTCGCGGGCCCGCCGGGACTCGGCCTCGTCCGCCGCGTCGAAGCAGACGGTGGGGTGGGTGTTGCCGTCGCCGGCGTGGGCGCAGACGCCGATGGTCAGGTCGTACTTGGCGGCGATCCGTTCGACGCCCTCCAGCATCGCGCCGAGCCGGGAGCGGGGTACGCACACGTCGTCGATCATCGTCGTGCCCTTGACCGCCTCCAGCGCGGTCAGCGAGAGCCGCCGGGCCTTCAGCAGCATCTCGGACTCGGCCGCGTCCTCGGCCGGGACCACCTCGGTGGCGCCGGCGGCCTCGCACAGCGCGCCGACGGCGGCGAGGTCGGCGACCGGGTCCGGGGTGTCGAAGGCGGCCAGCAGCAGTGCCTCGGTGGTCTCCGGGAGGCCCATGTGGGCGAGGTCGTTGACCGCCTTGACGGTCGTACGGTCCATCAGTTCGAGGAGGGACGGGACGTGCCCGCCCTCCATGATCCGGCAGACCGCGTCGCAGGCGGCCGAGGCGGAGGGGAACTCGGCGGCCAGCACCAGCTGCTGCGGCGGCTTGGGCCTGAGCGCGAGCACGGCCCGTACGACGATGCCGAGCGAGCCCTCGGAGCCGACGAACAGGCGGGTGAGGTCGTAGCCGGCGACGCCCTTGGCGGTGCGGCGGCCGGTGGACAGCAGGCGGCCGTCGGCGAGGACGACGTCCAGGCCGAGGACGTACTCGGCGGTCACGCCGTACTTGACGCAGCACAGGCCGCCCGAGCCCGTGCCGATGTTGCCGCCGATGGTGCACATCTCCCAGCTGGAGGGGTCCGGCGGGTAGTACAGGCCGTGTTCCTCGACCGCGCGGGACAGGGTCGCGTTGATCACGCCGGGTTCGGCCACGGCGATCCGGTCGACGGGGCTGATCTCCAGGATGCGGTCCATCTTGGTGAGGGAGAGCACGATGCAGCCGTCGCTGGCGTTGGCGGCGCCGGACAGGCCGCTGCGGGCGCCCTGCGGGACCACGGGCACGCGCAGTTCGGTGGCGGTGCGCATGACGTGCTGGACCTGTTCGACCGTGCGCGGCAGGACGACGACGGCCGGGGTGCCGGCCGGGCAGAAGCTCGCCATGTCGTTGGCGTAGGAGGCGGTGACGTCGGGGTCGGTCAGGACGGCCTCGGCGGGCAGGCCGGCCAGGAGCCGGTCGGTGAGGTTGCCGGTTGCCTCGTCGCGGGGCGCTTCGATGCGGCTCATGATCAAAGGGTCGCACTCACGGCCATCGCTGTGAACCCGTTCCGTACTCCGCTCGGTCCCCCCCGGATTCCCGGAGGCGTCGGCGGCGTCGCAGGCGCCGGGCGACGGACCGGAAGCGCCGCCGCCCGACTGGACCCCGTACGGATCTAGAGGTTGCCGCGCTTGGCCTGCTCCCGCTCGATCGCCTCGAACAGGGCCTTGAAGTTGCCCTTGCCGAAGCCCATGGAACCGTGCCGTTCGATGATCTCGAAGAAGACCGTCGGGCGGTCCTGGACCGGCTTGGTGAAGATCTGCAGCAGGTAGCCGTCCTCGTCGCGGTCGGCGAGGATCTTCAGCTCGCGCAGGGTCTCGATCGGCACCCGGGTGTCGCCGACCCACTCGCCGAGGGTGTCGTAGTAGGAGTCGGGGGTGTCGAGGAACTCGACGCCGGCCGCGCGCATGGTGCGCACGGTCTCCACGATGTCGCCCGTGTTCAGCGCGATGTGCTGGACGCCGGCGCCGCCGTAGAACTCCAGGTACTCGTCGATCTGGGACTTCTTCTTCGCGATCGCGGGCTCGTTGATCGGGAACTTCACCTTGAGGGTGCCGTCCGCGACCACCTTCGACATCAGCGCGCTGTACTCGGTGGCGATGTCGTCGCCCACGAACTCCTTCATGTTCGTGAAGCCCATGACCTTGTTGTAGAACCCGACCCACTCGTTCATCCGGCCGAGTTCGACGTTGCCGACGCAGTGGTCGATGGCCTGGAAGGTGCGCTGGGCGGGCGGTTCGACCATCGGCTTGGCGGCGACGTAACCGGGCAGGTAGGGGCCGTCGTAGCCGGAGCGGTCGACCAGGGTGTGGCGGGTCTCGCCGTAGGTGGCGATCGCGGCGAGGACGACGGTGCCGTGCTCGTCCTTCACCTCGTACGGCTCGGCGACGCCCTTCGCGCCGTGCTCGACGGCGTACGCGTAGGCGGCGCGGGCGTCCGGGACCTCGATGGCCAGGTCGATGACGCCGTCGCCGTGCTCGGCCACGTGCCGGGCGAGGAAGTGGCCCCAGTCGGTGCTCGGCTTGATGACCGAGGTGAACACGAAGCGGGCGGAGCCGTTCTCGAGGACGTAACTGGCGGTCTCGCGGCTGCCGTTCTCCGGTCCGGAGTAGGCGACCAGCTTCATGCCGAAGGCGGTGGAGTAGTAGTGCGCCGCCTGCTTGGCGTTGCCCACGGCGAAGACGACCGCGTCCATTCCCTTGACCGGGAAGGGGTCGGCCTGCCGGGCTGTGTCGGGAGTGTGGTGAGTGGTCTGCGTCATGCCGGAAGGGTGGCCCCGCTCTGCAAGGTGCGCAATAGTTCGTGTATTCACTGGGCAATCTGCTCAGTGGTACGGCCGTGTCGGCGGTCTTTCTGTACAGGATGCTCATCCCTGGGGGTGCCGTGGCGATCGATCATCTGGACGGGCGGATCATCGTGCTCCTCGCCCGGGAGCCGCGCATCGGCGTGCTGGAGATGTCCCGGCGGCTCGGGGTCGCCCGGGGCACGGTGCAGGCGCGCCTGGACCGGCTCCAGTCGAACGGGGTCATCCGGGGATTCGGCCCGCAGGTGGACCCGGCGGCGCTCGGCTACCCGGTGACCGCCTTCGCCACGCTGCAGATCCGGCAGGGTCAGGGGCCCGATGTACGGGCGCACCTGGCGACCGTGCCGGAGGTGCTGGAGCTGCTGACCACCACCGGCAGCGGAGACATGCTGTGCCGCCTGGTGGCCCGCTCCAACGCCGATCTCCAGCGGGTGATCGACCGGGTGGTCGGCTTCGAGGGCATCGTCCGGGCGTCCACGGCGATCGTCATGGAGAACCCGGTTCCGCTGCGGATCATCCCTTTGGTGGAACAGGCGGCTGCGGATAGCGGGGAGGGGACGTAGGCCGGCTCAGCAGCTCGGCACGGACCCCTTGCCGCTCTGAAGCGCCTGAAGGGAGTTCACGGCGCCCCTGAGTGTGGTCACCGGGATCAGGCGGAGGCCCTCCGGGAGTTCCGCCTTGGCATCGGCGCACTCGGCCCTGGGGACCAGGAAGACGGTGGCGCCGTCGCGCCGGGCGGCCTGGGTCTTCAGGGCCACCCCGCCGACCGCGCCGACCGCGCCGGAGGCGTCGATCGTGCCGGTGCCGGCGACGGTGCGGCCGCCGGTGAGGTCGCCGCCGCTGCCGTCGCCGTGCAGCTTGTCGATGATCCCCAGGGTGAACAGCAGGCCCGCGCTGGGCCCGCCCACGTCGGCGAGCTTCAGCGTGACCTTGACCTTGTCGGCGCTCAGCCCCAGGTACTTCAGCGCCGCCCGGGTCGCCGCGTCCTGGGACTGCTGCATCTGCGCCGCGTTGTGCTTCTCGATCTCCTTGACGGTGTTGCCGCTCGGGTAGACCGCGTCGCGCGGCATGACGGCCCGGTCGGTGCGGAACCAGTTGCCGGCCACGTCACCGAGGGTCACCGTGGCGTCCGGGCCGGTCGCCTCGATCGTCACCATCCGCAGCTGCCCGCTGGTCCTCCGGGTCGGCGCGCCGGAGACGGTGATCACCTGGGTGCCCCTGTTCTCGCCGAGCACGTTCGCCGTCATCCCGGGCTGCGCCACCGAGAACGGCAGCGGCGCGAACGCCGCCGTGGCGAGCAGTGCCACGACGGGCAGAGCACAGACGGCTACGGCCTGGGGACGCGTGAGACGTGAGAGCACGGGATCAATCTAACGTGACCACCAGCTGTGTCTTATGCCCCGTACAGGTCCCGTCGCTCCACGGTGAACCGGCGCAGGGCCTCCGGAAGGGGCTCGATGCCGATTCCGGGGGCGGTCGGCACCGGCAGATGGCCGTCCCGAAGGACGAACGGCTCGGTGAGGTCCTCGGCGAAGTAGCGGGAGGAGGCGGAGGTGTCCCCGGGGAGGGTGAAGCCGGGCAGGGCGGCCAGGGCCAGGTTGGGGGCGCGACCGATGCCGGTCTCCAGCATGCCGCCGCACCACACCGGGACGCCGTGCGCGTGCGCCACGTCGTGGACCCGGCGGGCCTCCAGGTAGCCGCCGACCCGGGCGGGCTTGACGTTCACCACCCGGCAGGCGTCCATCGCGATCGCGGCGGCGGTGTCGGAGGCGTGGTGCAGGGACTCGTCCAGGCAGACGGGGGTGCGCAGGCGCCGCTGCAGCTGGGCGTGGGCGTGCAGGTTGTTCTCCGCCAGCGGCTCCTCGATCAGCAGCAGCCCGAAGTCGTCGAGGCGTCGCAGGTGCTCGGCGTCGGCGAGGGTGTAGGCGGTGTTCGCGTCGACCTGGAGGGGGAGGGCGTCGCCGAAGCGGTCGCGGACCGCGCGCACCGGTTCGACGTCCCAGCCGGGCTCGATCTTCAGCTTGATGCGGACATACCCCTCGTCGAGGTAGCGCACGACATCGTCCAGCAGCTCCGGCACCGAGTTCTTGATGCCGACCGACACCCCGGCGGGCACCCGGTCCCGTACCGCGCCGAGGAACACGGCGAGCGGCATGCCGTACGACCGCAGTTCCGCGTCCAGCAGGGCCGTCTCCAGGGCCGCCTTCGCCAGCTCGTGGCCCTTGATCCTCGCCAGGGCGGGAGCGAGCGCGGCCGTCGTGAGGTCCGGTAGGGCACTCACGCGCGGGATCAGGAAGTCGCGCAGCACGATCTCGGCGCCGGCGACGAACTCCGGGCAGTACAGCGGCTCGGGGTCGGCGGCGAACTCCGACCAGCCCTCGGCGGAGTCGGTGACGACGTGCAGGAGGAAGGTGTCCTTCGTCGTCATCGTCCCGAACGACGTACGGAAGGGGCTGACCAGCGGGATCGCGACGTGCACGATCTCGACGCGCTCGAGCTTCACGCGGCCTCCTCCGTCCGGGTGAGCGTGTACCAGCCGTCACGGGTCATCCCGGTGGCCCGGAACCCGTCCACGAAGGCGGTCAGCAGCACCTCGCGCACCGCGTACCGCCAGCGCAGCGCCTGGGCCGGGTCGGCGGCGCGCAGCTTGACGACGTCCTCCGGCACCCGGCACCAGATGTGCCGCTCGTCGCGGCGGGTGAGGGGGTCGCCGTCGGGGGCGGTGGCGGTGACGGGTCCGCGGGGTTCCGCGTCGTACGACGCCGTCGGGGCGTCCAGTTCCCAGGTCACCGTCAGCCGGTCGCTCTCGTCGCCGTCGTTCACACCGTCGGTCATCGGACCGTAGAAGTCGACCAGGTACTCCGTCCCGACCGCGCCCAGCTTGACCAGGTTGAAGCGGGCGTTGCGGCCGACCAGCGGGTCGAAGGTCCAGCGCATGGTGTGCGCGCCCAGGCCGAGGGCCCAGTCGCGCTGGGCCTGCTTCACGGCGTGCCCGAGCCCGCGGTCGGCGGCGGCGACCAGCGAGTACGTGCCGCGGCCGGCGCCGAGGACGGCGACGGAGGCGCCTCGCAGCCTCTGCCCGTCGTACGCGGCGTGGACCGCGCCGCCGGCGTGGACCAGGCTGTGCAGGACCTCGGCCGGGTAGGGCGGGGCGGTGCGGGGCGTCTGCCAGACGTCGCTGAAGTAGTCGGCCACGGCGGCGAGGGAGGCGACGTCGTCGGCGGTGCGGATGGTGACTCCTGTGGTCATGGCACGAGTCTCGGAGGTGCCGGCCCGGCGTGTGTTGTGCGAGCGGCCAAGACGTGCGTACGTTCGTTTCACCATCCGCCAACACAGCCCGCTGGGGACCCTCATGGACGCCTGCACCCTCGGTGACCTCCTCGACGTCGTCGGCGTCGCCCTGCGCCTGCACACGGCCCCCGCCGGGCAGGCCGTCCCGGTGACCGAGGCCGTGCTCCACGACGGCCGCACCCCGCTCGCCCGGCAGCCCGGCGCGCTGCTGCTGGCGGTGGGCGTGCCGGCGGCGGAGTGCGGGCCGCTGCTGCGGGCGGCGGCCGAGGCCGGGGCGACCGGGGTGGTGGTGCGCGGCGCGGACGGTCCGGTCGCGGAGGCGCAGGCGCTCGGCGTGGCCCTGCTGTCGGTCGCCGAGGACGCCGCCTGGCACCACGTGCATCTGCTGCTCGCCTCGGCCATCGCCGCCCGCCCCGCCGACGCGGCCGCGGCCGACAGCGGGCTCGGCGACCTGTTCGCGCTGGCGGACGCGATCGCGACGGCGGCCGGCGGGGCCACGGCCATCGAGGACCCGCGGCAGCGGCTCCTCGCCTACTCCACCGTCCCCGGCCAGCCGGTGGACGAGGACCGCCGGCAGGGCATCCTCGGCCGCCAGGTGCCGGCCAGCGCGGAGAACACCGAGCAGTACCGCCGGCTGTTCGCCGCCGACCGCCCGCTGAGGCTGCCCGCGCTGTCCGAGGGGGACCTGCCCCGCCTGGCGATGCCGGTCCGGGCCGGCGGGGAGACGCTCGGCTCGGTGTGGGTGATCGACGGCGGCTCCCTCGCCCCGGACGCCGAGGACGCCCTCGCCCAGGGCGCCTCCACGGCCGCCCTGCTCCTGCTGCGGGCGCGCGCGGCCCGGGAACTGGCCCGCCATCGGGGCAGCGAGCTGCTGCGCCGCCTGCTGGACGGCACGGCGGCGGACGCGGCCACGGCCGCCGAGCGGCTGGGCCTCGCCGGTCCCGCCCGGGTGGCGGCGTTCGTACTGGACTCCGCCGCGAGCGTCCCCGACGCCGAGCGCACGGCGTTGCGCCTGCTGGACGTCGTACGGCTTCAGTGCGAGGCGCGCTACGGGCGGCACGCGGGCGTGCTGGTGGACGGGGTGGTGTACGCGGTACTGCCCGGCCCCGGAGAACGGCACAAGAAGCTCGCCGAGGACATCGTGGCGCGGGCCGGGCAGGCGCTGCGGGTGCCGGTGCGGGCGGCGCTCGGCGAGGTCGTGCCGGACGCGGCGGGGCTGGCGGACTCGCGGGCGGACGCGGACCTGGTGCTGCGGGTGCTGGACGCCGGCCTGCCCGTGGCCGGCGTGGACGAGGTGCGGTCCCGCGTCACGCTGCTGCGGCTGGCCGAAGTGATGGGCGAACGGCGGGAGTTGAGCGCGGGCGCCTGGCGCCGGGTGCTGGCGTACGACGCCGCGCACGGCACGGAGTACGCCCGCACCCTGGTCTGCTGGTTCGACGCGGGCTGCGACATGGCGGGCGCGGCGAAGCTCCTCGCCGTCCATCCCAACACCTGCCGGTACCGCCTGAGGCAGCTCCAGCAGCACGCCGGGGTCGACCTGGACGACCCCGACGAACGGCTGGTGCTCTGGCTTCAGTTGCGGGTGCTGGCGGGGCTCACCGGAGCCACTGCCTGAGCCGGTCCTCGCACCTGCGCAGGTGCTCCACCGGGACGTACTCCCCCGCCGTGTGGGCGAGGGCGGGGTCTCCGGGGCCGTAGTTGAGCGCGGGCACGCCCAGCGCGGCGAACCGGGCGACGTCGGTCCAGCCGAGCTTGGGCCGCGGCTCGGCACCGAGCGCGGCTGCGAGGGCTCCGACCCGGTCCAGGTGCGGCAGGGCACCGCCGACGGCCTCGGTGACGCGCACCTCGTACTCCGGGAAGAGCGAGCGCACGTACGCCTCGGCCTCCTCGGGTGAACGACTGGGCGCGAAGCGGCAGTTGACGGTGACGACGCACTCGTCCGGCACGACGTTCCCGGCGACCCCGGCCCGTACGGCGACGGCGCTGAGCCCTTCCCGGTACTCCAGCCCGTCGACCTCGACCCGCTCGGGCGTGTGGTCGTCGAGCCGCTGCAGGACGGGCGCGGCCTTGTGGGCGGCGTTGACGCCCTGCCAGGCGCGGGCGGTGTGGGCGCGGGCGCCCTTGACCACGATGTCGGCGGTGAGGATGCCCTGGCAGCCGGCCTCCACTCCGGCGCCGGAGGGTTCCATGAGGACGGCGAGTGAGGCGTCGGCGAGCAGGTCGGGCCGCTCGGCGCCGATCCGGGCGAGCCCGTTCCTGTCCCCTTCCACCTCCTCGCACTCGTAGAAGACGTAGGTGAGGTCGCGGACGGGTGCGGGAACCGTGGCGGCCAGCCGGAGAGCCACGGCCACCCCGCCCTTCATGTCGCAGGCGCCCAGCCCGTGGACGCGGTCGCCGGCGAGCCGCGAGGGCAGGTTCCCGGCGGCCGGGACGGTGTCCAGGTGCCCGGCGATCAGGGCCCGCTCGGACCGGCCGAGGTGGGTGCGGGCGACCACGGAGTTGCCGACCCGGTCGACGGTGAGATGGGGCAGGGCGCGCAGCGCAGCGTGGACGGCGTCCGCGATCTCCGCCTCCCGCCCGCTCTCGGAGGGCAGGTCGACGAGGGCGCGGGTGAGGGTGACGACGTCGGCGGTGAGGTCGAGGGAGGTCATGCCGGGTCCTCGGGCTGGTTGAGCTTGGAGTGCCGGATGCCGTAGAGGCCGTAGAGGACGAGCCCGGTCGCCATCCATGCCCCGAAGGCGATCCAGGTGTCGGCGCCCAGGCTGCCCAGCATGTAGACGCAGAAGGCGACGCCGAGCAGGGGCGTGACGGGCGAGAGGGGCACCCGGAAGGACCGCGGGGTGTCGGGGCTGCGCCGGCGCAGCAGTACGACCGCCAGGTTGACCAGCATGAACGCGAAGAGGGTACCGATGCTGGTGGCGTCGGCGAGACTGCCGAGCGGGACCAGGGCGGCGAGTACGGCGATGAAGCCGGACACGATCACGGTGTTGGCGCGGGGCACTCCGGTGCGCGGGTGGACCTTGGCGAACAGCGGGGGCACGAGCCCGTCCCGCGCCATGGCGAAGAGGATCCGGATCTGCCCGTACTGCACGGTGAGGACCACGCTGGTGGTGGCGACGACCGCGCCGATGGACAGCAGGACCGGCCACAGGTTCCCGCCGCCGACGGACCGTACGAGCACCTCGCTGAGCGTGGCCTCGGTTCCCGCGAACCGCTTCCACGGCATGGCGCCGAGCGCGGCGACGGCGACGAGCACGTACAGGGCGGTGACGAGGACGAGCGACAGGATGATGGCGCGCGGCAGGTCCTTCTGCGGGTTGCGTGCCTCTTCACCCGCGGTGGAGGCGGCGTCGAACCCGATGTAGGAGAAGAAGAGCGAGGCGGCTCCGGCGCTCATGCCGGCGGCGCCGAGCGGGAAGAGGGGGTGGAAGTTCCCGGCGCGGAAGGCGGTGAAGGCGACGGCGCAGAAGAGGACGAGGGCCGCGATCTTGACGCCGACCATGATGGTGTTGGCGACGGCGCTCTCCCTTGCCCCGCGCAGCAGGACGACCATGGCGAGTACGACGATGAGGGCGGCGGGGATGTTGAGGGTGCCGCCGGCCCCGGGCGGGGCGCTGAGCGAGTCGGGGAGGGTCACCCCGAAGGTGAGCTGGAGCAACTCGTTGACGTACTGCCCCCAGCCCACGGCGACGGCGGCGACCGACACTCCGTACTCCAGGATCAGACACCAGCCGCACACCCAGGCGACCAGCTCGCCGAGGGTGGCGTAGGCGTAGCTGTACGAGGATCCCGAGCCGGGGATCATGCCGGCCAGCTCGGCGTAGGACAGCGCCGAGAACAGGGCGGTGACGCCGGCGACGACGAAGGAGACGACGATGGCGGGTCCCGCCTCCGGCACGGCCTGCCCCAGCACCACGAAGATGCCGGTGCCGAGGGTGGCGCCCACGCTGAGCAGCGTCAGCTGGGCGACGCCCATGGTCCGCTTCAGGGGGCTGCCGGCGGCTTCACCGACGAGGCGTTGCACCGGCTGGCGCCGGGTGAGGCGACGTGTTCGCGTTCCCTGCGGTCTGGCCTCCGGCCGTGTACCGACTGTGTCCACCGTGCTGATCCCTCCGCCTCGGGCTGTTTGGCCCTTGATGATGCGGAGAGAGGTGGGGCGGTGGGTGAGTTGATCGGCCAAAGATGCGGGTGGGCATTTGGCCGGATGAGCAACAGGGTGGTCGCGGGTGCGGTGGGGCGGGCTGGTCAGCGGTGGGGGGAGCTGGTCAGCGCAGGGCCTCGGCGACCTCCTTCGCCGCCTCCACCACCCTCGGCCCCACCCGCTCCGGTACGGAGTCCGCCAGCATCACGACACCCACGCTGCCCTCGACGCCGGTAACCCCGACCAACGGCGCCGCGGCCCCGCTCGCCCCGGCCTCCAGCTCCCCATGGGTGAGGGTGTACCCGGGATCCGCGGACGGTGACTGCCGCGCGGCCAGGATCGCCCTGCCGGCCGCCCCGCGGTCCAGCGGATGCCGGAACCCGGCGCGGTACGCCACGTGGTAGTCCGTCCAGGTCGGTTCGACCACGGCGACGGCCAGCGCCTCCGTCCCGTCCACCAGGGTCAGATGTGCCGTGGCCCCGATGTCCTCGGCGAGCGACCGCAGCGCGGGCAACGCGGCCTCCCGCACCAGCGGATGCACCTGCCGTCCGAGCCGCAGCACCCCGAGCCCGACCCGGGCTCGCCCGCCCAAGTCACGCCGTACGAGGGCGTGTTGTTCCAGTGTGGCGAGCAGCCGGTACACCACGGTACGGTTCACGCCCAGTTTCGTGGACAACTCGGTGACGGTCAGCCCGTGGTCGGTGTCGGCCAGCAGCTTGAGGACACGCAGTCCCCGGTCGAGCGTCTGAGAGGTCTCCGCGGTCACGACGCCCACTCCTTCGGCGGTGAGGTCGGCAGCCCCCTGAGCGGCGGATGCGTCGCCGAGTCCCGTCGGCGACGCGCTTTCAGAGGCCGCCGATCGGCAGGAAGGCCCGGCGGCTCCGGGCATGTCGCTTCACGGCTGCGCTCCGCGGCGGCGCTGCCACGGGGCGTGTGCGTAGCGGGACAGTAGCGAAGCAGGTTCGCTGAGCGGAAGTCTCCGTCCAGAATCCGGGCAAGACTGCTTCCGGCCTGCCGCTATTCGTCCGGAAACGCACAGGCCCCAGGAACTGACAAAAGCCAATCCCTGGGGGGTCCGGGGCGAAGCCCCGCGTCAGCCACCTGTTGACCGACCGAGACGGTCGGGCGGTCGGTCGGTCGGGCGGGCGGGCGGGCAAAGATCGCCGAACCCAGCGGAGCGTCACCGCATGCGCGTGGCCCACTCCTGCACCTTGGCGATCCGCTGCCGCAGCTGTCCCGCCGTGGCCTCCGCGCTGGGCGGCCCGCCGCAGACCCGGCGCAGCTCGGTGTGGATCACCCCGTGCGGCTTGCCGCTCTGGTGGACGTACGCACTGACCATGGTGTTCAGCTGCTTGCGCAGCTCCATCATCTCCTTGTGCGTGACCACCGGCCGCCGCTCGGCCGGCAGCTCCAGCAGGTCGGCCTCGCTGTCCGGCTTCTTCCGGCTGTGCGCGATCTGCCGGGCCTGCCGCTTCTGCAGCAGCAACTGCACCTGCTCGGGTTCGAGGAGCCCCGGGATGCCGAGGTAGTCCTGCTCCTCCTCGCTCCCCGGGTGCGCCTGCATACCGAACTCGGCGCCGTCGTAGAGCACCCGGTCGAAGACGGCGTCGGACTCCAGCGCCTCGAAGGGCAGCATGTCCTGCTCGCCGGTGTCCTCGTCCTGCTGCTTGTTCGCCTCCTCCATCTCCTTCTCGGATTCGGCGTACGGGTCCTCCTCGCCCTCCTTCTTCGGCTTGTCGAGGGCGTGGTCCCGCTCCTTCTCCATCTCGTTGGCGAAGGTCAGCAGGTCGGGCACGGTCGGCAGGAACACGGACGCGGTCTCGCCGCGCCGCCGGGACCGCACGAAACGCCCGACGGCCTGCGCGAAGAACAGGGGGGTCGAAATGGTCGTCGCGTACACGCCGACCGCGAGCCGCGGCACGTCGACGCCCTCGGACACCATGCGCACCGCGACCATCCACCGGTCGTCGCTCTCGCTGAACTCGTCGATCCTCTTCGAGGCGCCGGCGTCGTCGGAGAGGACGAGCGTGGCCTTGGTTCCCGTGATCTCACGGATCAGCTTCGCGTAGGCACGCGCCGAATCCTGATCGGAGGCGATGACGAGGGCACCGGCGTCCGGGATGGCCTTCCTGACCTCGGTCAGCCGCTGGTCGGCGGCGCGCAGCACGCTCGGCATCCACTCGCCGCGCGGGTCGAGCGCCGTACGCCACGCCTGGCTGATCGCGTCCTTGGTCATCGGCTCGCCGAGCCGGGCGGCGACCTCGTCACCGGCCTTGGTACGCCAGCGCATGTTGCCGCTGTAGGAGAGGAAGATGACCGGCCGGACGACACCGTCCGACAGGGCGGACCCGTACCCGTACGTGTAGTCGGCGGCGGACCGCCGGATGCCGGCGTTGTCCTCCTCGTACGTCACGAAGGGGATGGGGTTGGTGTCGGACCGGAAGGGCGTACCCGTCAGCGCGAGCCGGCGGGTGGCGGGCTCGAACGCCTCCAGGCAGGCCTCGCCCCAGGACTTGGAGTCACCGGCGTGGTGGATCTCGTCGAGGATGACGAGGGTCTTGCGCTGCTCGACCCGGTTGCGGTGCAGCATGGGCCGCACGCCGACGCCGGCGTAGGTGACGGCGACGCCGTCGTACTCCCGGCCGAGAGGTCCCGCGCTGTACTCGGGATCGAGCTTGATGCCTATCCGCGCCGCCGCCTCGGCCCACTGCTTCTTCAGGTGCTCGGTCGGCGCGACCACGGTCACCTGCTGCACGACGTGGTGGTGCAGCAGCCAGGAGGCCAGCGTCAGCGCGAAGGTGGTCTTGCCGGCGCCGGGCGTGGCGACGGCGAGGAAGTCACGCGGCTGCTCCTGTACGTACTTCTCCATCGCCCCCTGCTGCCAGGCACGCAGCTTGCTGGCGGTACCCCAGGGCGCGCGGCCCGGGAAGGCGGGCGACAGGTGGTGGGAGTGGGAGGAGGAGGTGGCGGCGGTGGTAGTCACGGTCTCCGTTTATGGGGCTGGGCGGCTCGGCTACGTATGACAACCGGGCCACCCTACCGGCGCCCCGCCGGTGCCAACGTGCGAACGACCCCGGGTCGCCCACGGGTGGGACCGAGGTCACATCGCCTCGTGCAGCGCCCTCAGACGGCGCCCGATCAGACCTACGTCCTCGACGCTTCCCGACGCCACATCGATCACCAGCTTGTACGCCTCGTCCTGGTCGACGTCGAGCATTTCGGTGCCGTTGAAGTCCAGGAAGACGACTGTGGACATCCAGGCCATGCGCTTGTTGCCGTCGACCAGGGGGTGGTTCGCCGCCAGTGACTGAAGCAGCGCCGCCGCTTTCTCGAAGAGGTCCGGGTACGCCTCGACGCCGAACATCTGAGACTGAGGACGATGGAATGTCAGTCTGTGCGCAACCGCGTCGTCACCCATGCCCCCGCCAATGCCACCCCGGCCATCGGCAGGAACACGGCAGCGAACGCGGCGGGGTGGCCGCCGCCGGCCGCCGTGGCCGTGGTGGCCGTGCTGCCGCCGCCCAGGGCGGCGAACGCGGCGCCGGTCGCGGCGAGGAGGACCACGTTGGAGAGGGCGTCGGAGATCTGCAGCGCGGCGGAGTTGGTGCCGGCCTCCTCCGGGGCGGACAGCTTCAGCAGCAGCACGCTGGTCGAGGAGATCACCAGGCCCATGCCGAAGCACCCGAAACCCCAGGCGACGGCGACGGTCCACACGGGCACGGAGTGCACGAGCACACCGGGCGCGGCGCTGATCGCGGCGGCGACCAGCACCATTCCGGCGGTCGTCAGCCGCTCCCGGTACGGCTGCACGCGCGGCCGGGACTGCACCCATGAGCCCAGCGCCCAGGTGCCGCCGCCCGCCGCCAGCGAGAAACCGGCCAGCGTCGGGGACAGCCCGCGCTGGGTCACCAGCATCAGCGGGACGAAGGACTCGGCCGCGATGAACGAACCGGCGGCCAGTCCGCGCAGCAGCACGACGGAGGGCAGTCCGCGGGCCGCCCGGTAGGTGCCGCGCGGCAGCAGCCCGAGCACGGCGGGCACCAGCAGGGCGGTGCCCGCCAGTCCCGGGAGCAGGGACAGGGGACGCAGGTCCTGGGCGGCGTACTGCAGGAGGCCTGCGCCCAGGGAGATGCCGAGGGCGAGGCGGATCCGCTTCCGGTCGAAGCCGGCGCCGGCATCCTCGTCCACCGGGCCCGATGCCCTGCGCCGTATCTGCGGCAGGGCGAGGGCGAGCGGGAGGACGACGAGGACCGGGATGCCGAGGAAGACCCAGCGCCAGCCGAGGTGCTCGGTGACGGCGCCGGAGGCGAGCGGGCCGACGACGGACGGTACGACCCAGCCGGCCGCGAACGCCGCCATGATCGCGGGCCGCAGCCGCTCGGGGTAGGCGCGGCCGACGACGACGTACAGCGCGACGATGACCAGTCCGCCGCCGAAGCCCTGCACGGCCCGCCCCAGGATGAACACCGGCATGACCTGCGCGGTCCCGGCGACGACGAGTCCCGCGGCGAAGGCCCCGATCCCCGTGGTCAGCGCCCCGAGCGGGCCCCGCCGGTCGGACCACTGGCCGGCCAGCACCATGCCGAACAGGCTCGTCGTGAAGTACCCGGAGAAGGCGAACGCGTACAGGGCCACCCCGTCCAGCTCCCGCGCCGCGACCGGCATGGCGGTGCCGACGGCGGTCGCCTCGAACGCGATCAGCAGCACGACGGAGACGATCCCGACACTGAGCGCCCGGTAGGCCCGGCCCAGTACGCCGCCGTCCCGCTCGACGGGGTCGACGACATCGGCATCACGCGACTCAAGGGCACTCATGGCCGTCAGAGTAAGGCGCACGGTGCGGTTTGACCCCTGTCCGTGGTCCGGCCCGTACTGCGACCTTGGTCGTACGTCCGAGGCCGTTCATGAACGGCGTATGGCAGTCGCATTGCAGCCCCACCGCGTCCCTTGAGCCCGCGCGGCACCTCGCCATACCGTCATGTCCACGAACAAGGCCGTGTGCCCGAGTGGTCCAGGGGCTCGCCTGCGCTGCATCCGTCAGCGGGCTCCGCCCGCGGGGAGTTACGCGGGTTCGATCCCCACCACGGCCGAGAACGACAACTCAACATGGCCGTGTGCCCGAGTGGTTTAGGGGCTCGCCTGCAAAGCGAGTTACGTGGGTTCGATTCCCGCCACGGCCTCTACCTGCCTGAGCTGGCAAGACAAACGGGCGGCACCCCGCGAGGGGTGCCGCCCGTTTGATCGCCCGTCTCGGTTTCCGTCTCGCGAGAGGGCGACCTCGAACAAGCCCTCATCCACGGCGAGCGCGCCCTACCGCCTGGCGCCGCTTACATTCACTTCGGACTCACCCGGTGGGGCCGAGGTCCTCGATGACCTGCCGCATCTCCTCCTCATCGGCTTCGTAGACCGTCTCGCCCAGGCGGGGGCCACGGGCATGAAGGGTGTGGATGAGCGGTCCGTTCGCCGTGCCGAGCTGGACCAGGGAGGCCGAAGGGCCGTGCACGGCGCGCTCGGTGCCGGGCCGGGCGGTCAGGTCGATGCGGCTGACCACCCCGGGCGTGACCCAGACCGTCGCCTGCTCCAGATGCCCCAAGATCTGAAGATGGAAGTGACCGCAGAGGATGAGCTGCACATCGGTCCCGCGGATCACCGCGGCCAACTCGTCGGCATTCTGCAGCCCCAGCGCCCGCTGCACCTCGACCTCCAGCGCGATCGGCGGGTGATGGAAGCCCAAGATCGTGCCACGCGGCGCAGGCGCGGCCAGCACCTCGCGCAACCAGTCAAGCTGGGCACGGCTGATCTGGCCGTAACCCTTGCCCGGTACGAGCGAGTCGAGGGTGACCACGCGCCAGCCGTCGATCGTGCTCGCCGCGGCCCGCTCGCCGTCGGGCCCGTCGCAGACCGCGTCGGGGCGGGTGTGGCCGCAGCCGAGCACCTCGGTGAACGCCGCCCGCTCGTCGTGGTTCCCGGTCGCGTAGAACACCGGTGCGCCCCGCTCCTTCGCGTAGCCGCCAAGGAGTTCATGAGCCCGCGAGTACCCCTCACTGGATCCATCGTCCGCGACGTCTCCCGTAACGATGACAGCATCAAGGTCGCTCAGGTGGACCAGGTCGGCGAGCAGGCGCCGCAGTGCCGCGGTGCCATCGGCGCCGTCGGCGTCCGGGCCTCCTGCACGGTCGAGGTGCGTATCGGACAGATGAAGAATCTTCATCTCGTCAACCTAACGGGGAGTCCGCCGGGAGATCACCCTTCATCCGAGTGGCCTGGCGGACCCTATCAGTTAAGAGTGACGAACCCTGGCGATCGATGGCTCTTGGCCTCGCTGCAGCGAGCGTGCAGGTAGGTTGCCAAGGTCCGACGCCGTCTCTCCTCGAACGCCTGCCTGTACCGGCAGGTCCCAACACCGTTGGGAACGCAGAGAGATGGGAGGTCGGGCGACATGGAGCGATCGACTCGGCGGAGAAGGCACCGTAGACAACGCCAACGGCTGGACTGGGTGGAGTTAGCGGATCTCTTCCTCACGGCGATCACTGCCATTGCGGGATGCGTTGAACATTTCTTGTGACGCATGAGGGGTGTACCGGACGGCTGGTCAGGGTGAGTGAACCCGACCGATGCCTGCTCGGCCGGGCCCACCCTGCCCCGCGCACCGGCCTGGCTTTGGGCGGCATCCCAAAGCCAGGCCGTTCGTGTGCACAGGGACGTGTCAAGTGTTCACTAAATAGCACCCAGCCCCCTGACTTGCACTGGAGGGGATGACCCGCACGCTACCGCAAGCCCCCATGGACATGAGCACGCCAACCAGTCATGAGGGGCCATTGTCGACTTTTCTGGTGGCGAACAAGCCCTTGCGGAAGGCTGGCGTGGGGGTGGCGAAACGCGAATGACCAGCCACCGAGCTTCCGAGGGGGTGGCGAAACCTGGCGTATCTGCCTATCAGACAGCACATCGCAGAAGTGAACGCGCACGGCTCACGCTGCGGAGGGGCGGCGGGCCGGATGGCGTCGCCGGAGCCGGTCTGCGGGTCACAGGAGCCCGCCCGCCTCGTCCTGGAACAGGTCCGTCCAGTAGTGCCAGTCGGTGCCGGGCGCCGTGGCCGTGGGGTCGACGGACGACAGGGTGTGGAGCATCGCCGCGGCCAGCTGGTCGTACGCCGCCGTCGTCAGTTCGTTGCCGAGGTGTTCGTCGATGGTGCGCTCGTGGTGCAGGAGCCAGAGCGTGAAGGCGAGGGTGGAGACGTCGGTGTTGAGGGGGTGGAGCGCGGCCTCCGGCTCGCTGAAGGTCAGGACCGCGCCGGTTCTGCCGTCGATCAGCAGGCTGTTGCCCTCGGTCAGCCGGCCGAGACGGATCAAGTGGTCGGCGTGGGCGGGGAGTTCACCCCACGCGTAGGTGTCCGCGCACTCCTCGGTGACGTACTCGCGGAGCGTCGGCAGCGGGACGTCCGTGTCGGTGTGGAAGAGGACCGCCTCCTCGGGCAGCCCGGTCTCGCTGAGGAAGCGCCGGGTCGGCTCGTGCGTGAGCGTGGCGGGGAAGTCGACCTCCTCGAAGCGGACCACGCGGCCCTGCCCGAACTCCTGGTCCAGCAGCCGGGCGGGGACGTCGAGGGTGAGCCCGGAGGCGGTGCCGGGGCCGGCGACGAGGGCGAGGGGGCGGATCAGAGCCGCCGCCTTCCAGTACGGCGGGACCTCGCCGGCCGCGCCCTCCTGGAAGAGGGAGAGGAGGCGACGGGTCGCCTCGGCCGCCGTCTCGGGGCCGTACCGTCCCGCGAGGGAGGCGAAACGGCCGCGCAGGCCCGCCAGTTCCTCGGTGACCGCGGCGAAACGCAGCAGCATGGCCAGGGAGGGCGCGAAGGGGCGGGGGCGGGACGGGTCGAAGAGGTAGGCCGTCGTCAGCTCGCCGGTGCCGCCGTCGAGCAGGATGGACTCGCGCGCCATGCCCGCCGGGTTGAGGAGTTCGCCTATGACCAGGCGGTCGCGCAGCTCGTCCGCCACCCGGAACGGGCCGTCGGCGGCGTCGGCCAGCGTGCGCAGGCCGTGGGTGCGCAGGGGGGAGAAGGTCAGCAGGTCGGTGTCCGTCGGCAGGCCGGGGCCCGCGAGCAGACCGCGTGTCGGCGCGTGCGTGACATACCGGTCCAGCTCCGCCTCGGTCAGCGTGATCGCCGGAACCCCGGCCTCGGTCGTGCTCATCGCTCCCCCGCGATCTTCCCCGTACGGTGCGCCGTTGAGACGGTGGGTGTCGCTGCCCCCACCACTCGGCACACTACGCCGCCCCACTGACAACGGCCCTCACCAGGAAGGACGTCGGGCGACCCGGGCACGTTGCGCGCCCGCGCGGATCGCCCGCACCGGCTGCTCCGGCGACCACGCCGAGGCGTCCGGCCAGAGGCCGATGCGCGGGGTGCGGTGGCGCAGTTCCTCGTCCGGGTCGGCAACGGTACGGCTCGCGCCGTGGCCGGTCTTCGCACGGCCGTTCTGGCGTGCCCTGACCGCCTCCGCGTACGCCTCCGCCGTCGCCGCCGACAGGCGGTGGCCCGGCCGGGGTCGGGCCGCCGTCTCCGCACCGGCACCGGGCGTGTACTCCCGGTCGGCCCGTCACGACCGTGCGGCGGAAGACGTCACCCCGGTGACGACCGCAACCCCCTCGATCACGTGCGGCGGAGGATCACTGGGCCGTCACCACCGCCGCCTGTGGACGGATCGGCAGGCGGTTGACCGGACGGCCGGTCGCCGCGCGGACGGCGGAGGCGATCGCGGCCGGTGCCGTCACGACCGGGACCGCGCTGACGGACTTGGCCCCGAAGGGGGCGACCACGTCCCGTTCCTCGACCAGTCTGACGATCCGGATGTCCGGGGCGTCCAGCGCGGTCGGGAGGGCGTAGCCGGTCAGGTCGGGGTGGCGGATCAGGCCGCGGGGCGTACGGAGGTTCTCGGTGAGCGCGATGCCGACGCCCTGGGTCACGCCCGCCTCGATACGGGCCGCCAGCTGGGTGGGGTTGAGGACCCGGCCCACGTCCTGGGCGACCGCCAGCTCCACCACCCGCACCGAGCCCAGCTCGATGTCGACGTCCACCACCGCGCGGATCGCGCAGAAGGCCAGGCCCACGAAGGCGTCTCCCTGGCCGGAGGCGTTCAGCGGCTCGGTCGGGTGCGGGCGGCACTGGGCGGTGGCCCACAGCTCCTTGCCGTCCAGGGCCTCGGTGACGGTGGTCGACAGCACGCCGTCGTACGAGGTGATCTTGCCGTCGGTGATCTGCAGCAGTTCGGTGGACATGCCGAACTTGTGCGCGAGCGGCTGCAGGAGCTGGGTGCGGACCATCTTCGCCGCGCGCTCCACGGCGCCGCCCGAGACCCAGGTGTGCCGGCCCCGGCAGCCCGCGCCGGCCGGCGGCTGGTCGGTGTCGACCGGCGCCACGTGGACTTCCTCGATGCCGAGGGTCTCCTGGACGATCTGCCGGGCGAGGGTGGTGAAGCCCTGGCCGGTCTCCACGGCGGCGCACAGGACGGTGGCGACGCCGTCATGGACCTTGACCGTCGCCGTGGACACCTCGTCGGCGCCCTCCGCGCCGAGCATGTGCACCATGCCGAGGCCGTAGCCGACACCCCGGCGCACCGCGCCCGGTTCACCCGCGCCCTCGGGACCGCCGGGCAGCAGCCAGTCCTCCTCGGGCGTGTCCTTGGGCAGGTCGGGGAGCGGGAAGTCCTGTACCGCCTGCAGGAGTTCGGCCACCGGGGCGGGGCAGGTCACCGTCTGGCCGATCGGCAGGACGTCGCCCGTCGCCAGCACGTTGCGCAGGCGCACCTCGGCCGGGTCCAGGCCGAGTTTCTTCGCCAGCTTGTCCATCTGCGCCTCGTAGGCGGCGCACACCTGCATCGCGCCCTCGCCGCGCACATGGCCGGAGGGCGGGTTGTTGGTGCGCACGGCCCAGCCCTCGATGAAGGCGTTCGGGACGACGTACGGGCCGCACGCGAAGGAGACGGCGGCGGCCAGGGCGTCGGAGGAGGTGTCGGCGTACGCGCCGGCGTCCAGCAGGATCTGCGCCTCCACCTTCACCAGCTTGCCCTCGGCGTCCGCGTGGTGGCGGTACCGCAGGAGGGTCGGATGGCGGTGGGCGTGGCCGAGGAAGGACTCCTCGCGGGTCGCGGTGAGCTTCACCGGGCAGCCGGTCCTGAGGGCGAGCAGGCCGAGCGGGAGCTGGAAGCCCTGGTCCTCGCGGTCGGCGGTGGCGCCCGGCACCCCCGTGACGACGATCTTCACCCGATCGGGGGACAGGCCGTAGCAGGCCGCGGCGGTGTTGCGGTCGGTGTGCGGGTCAGTGGAGGCCAGGTACAGCTCCACGCCGCCGTCGGGGCGCGGCACGGCGAGGCCGGCCTCGGCGCCGATCGGGGCCGGGTCCTGGCGCCCTATGCGGTACTGGCCCTCCACGACGACCTCGCCGACCGCCGACGGGTCGCCGTGGTGCAGCGGGATGTGCCGGATCAGGTTGCCGTCGGGGTGCAGCGGCTCGGCCTCGAAGGCCTGCTCGGGGTCGGTGACCGGGTCGAGCACTTCGTACTCGACGATGATGGCCGCGGCGGCCATCCGCGCGGTGTCCGGATGGTCGGCGGCGACGGCCGCGATGGGCTCGCCGTGGTGCCGTACGACCTCGGAGGCGAACACCGGCCGGTCGGGGGTGCCCCGGCCGTGGCGCGGGGTGCCGGGCACGTCCTCGTGCGTGACCACGGCCCGTACGCCGGGCATCTCGCGCGCGTGGGCGGTGTCGATGGACACGATGCGCGCGTGCGCGTGCGGGGAGCGCAGGACGGCCGCCCACAGCAGGCCCTCGGCCCACAGGTCGGCCGCGTAGGGGAAGGTGCCCTCGGTCTTGGCGCGGGCGTCGGCGTGGGGCAGGGAGGCGCCGATGCCGTGCGGCAACGGCTCGGCCTCGGGGGCGGGTTCCGCGGCGGTGGTCGCCGTGGCGGCTTCGTTGCTCACGCCTGGCCTCCGTCCTGGCCGTAGTGCGGGTCGTGTGCATCGTGCGGTCCCGGGGTGCCGTGCGGCGGGGTGCCGTAGGGGTCGGGCGTGCCGTACGGCGGGGTGTCGCCGTAGCCGCCGGGATCGGCCCGCGGCGTGTCGAACGCGCCCGGCGCCTCGAACGCCGACGGGTTGACCCCGCCGGCCCCGGGGCCGGCCTGGTGGGGAATACGGGCCTCGTCCGCGTCCGTCCCGGCGTCGGCGGTGTGCGAGGCCTCGCGTTCGGCGACGACGTCCTTGACGGCCTCCAGGACACCCCGGTAGCCGGAGCAGCGGCACAGGTTGCCGCACAGCGCCTGGCGGGTCTCCAGCTCGGTCGGCGCGGGGTTGCCCTCCAGCAGGTCGTGCACGGTCATCGCCATGCCGGGCACGCAGAAACCGCACTGCACGGCGCCGCACCGGGCGAGCGCGCGCTGCACGTCGGAGGGTTGTCCGTCGGCGGCCAGGCCCTCGACCGTGCGCACCTCGCTGCCGGCCGCGGTGACCGCCGGGACCAGGCAGGAGGCCACCAGACGGCCGTCGACCTGGACGTTGCAGGCTCCGCACTCGCCCTGCGAGCAGCCGTCCTTGGCGCCCGCGAGCCCGAGGCGCTCGCGCAGCACGTACAGCAGCGACTCGCCGATCCAGGCGTCGGTGACGGGCCGGTCGGCGCCGTTGACGCGCAGGACGTAGGAGGCGAGGGGGTGGTCGTCGTGCGGCGGGAGGGGCGCGGTGTGCTCCGCGTGTTCCCCGGTGGCGCCTTCCTGCGGCCGGGGCGCGGCGGCCTCGGGTGCTTCGGCGGCGTGCTCCGGTACGGCTGTGGGGGCCGGGGTCCGCGGGGCCGCGGCGGCTGCTGTGGCCGCCTGCGGGACTCCGGTTGCACCCGTAGAGCCCTCGTGCCCTGCTGGGCCGTCAGCGGGGCGCTCAGGGGCCTCGGCGGGGCCCTGGCCGTCCGCGTCCGGTCCCGCTCCGGCCTCGCCCGGCTGCTCCGGGTGGGTGGTCGGCACGCGGGGCCGCGCGGATTCGGCGGACTCGACGAACGCGGCGGGCTGGGCAGGCTCGGCGGACTCACCGAAGGCGCCGGGGCGACCGGCTTCGACGCGGTGCCCTTCGGCCTGCGCCTCGGCGCCCTCGGCCCGCCGGCCGTCCTCGTGTACGGCCGGCTGATGCCCCGTGTCCTCGTGACCGGCCGGCGGGTGCCCGGCGCCCCCGTGACCGGGCGCCCCGGTGTCCTCGTGGGCGGTGGTGGCGTGGCCGGTCGGGTGCTGCCCGTACCGCTCGTCCGGTGCGGGGGCGTAGCCCGGCGTCGCCGGACCCGCCGATGCCGGTGCGGCCGGACCGCCTCCCGGATGGGCGTCGGTGTGGTCGGGCAGGCCGGTGTGGCCGGTGTCGGCGGGCCGGTCCCAGGGGCGGCCCGCCTCCTCCGTCGCCCAGGGCGCGGGTGCGCCGCCGGGCAGCGTGGCCGGCGGGGTGCCACCGCCCCACTGCTCGACGAGGGAGGAGGTGGTGAACTCGCCCGATTCGTCCGGGAGATCGCCGCCGGCGACGGGGATGGACCACTGCCCGGTGACGTCGTGTCCGGGCGCGGCCGGGGCGGCGGGCTCCTCGAAGGTCCAGTGCTGGGTCGCGCCGGGGTTGTACGTGAACCGGTCGTCCGCGGCCTGCGTCCGCGGGACGGCGTTCGGGTCGGGCCACTCGGCGCCGCCCGCGGGCGCGGTCCAGGTGCCCGTCGCGGCGGGGTCGCCGGTACCGGGGGCGGCCGCTATCTGCGGCGGCACATAGCCGTGCCCCGGCGCGGCCAGCGGGCTGTCGCCGGACAGCAGGGCGTCGATGCCGCCCTCGGGGAGCTTGACGAAGGCGGTGGCGCCGTCGTCGTAGTCGCCCTGGGGCAGCGGGTCCCAGCGTCCGCCGCCCCGGGGCGTGCCCTCTCCGTGCTGGTCGTCGGTCACGACAGCGCCCTCCCCAGTGCTCGTCGGGCCAGTGCGGCGACGGTGCGCCGCAGGTGCAGTACGGCGGGCGGAAGCGGGGTCACCGAGCCGTCGGGCTCCGGTGCCGGGTCCGGGATGCAGGCCGCGGCGACGTACTCGCCGAAGGCGTTCAGGGCCTCCGGGACGAGGGCGCGGTCGTTGTCCCAGTCGATCAGCCGGGCGACCCACTGCTCGGCCTCCAGGGGCCTGAGCGGCATCGGCGCTATGGCACCGACGGCGCACCGCACTCCGCGCCGGGCGGGGTCGAGGACCAGGGCCACGGAGGCCAGCGCGCGGCCCGGGCCGGTGCGTCCGGTCGCCTTCAGGAAGACCTGCGGGGCGTGCAGCAGCGGCACGCGCACGTAGCCGATGAGTTCGCCGCCACGCAGCATCTCCATGCCGGCCAGCAGGTGCGACACCGGGACCTCCCGGCGGGCTCCGCCCGGGCCGGCGATGATCAGCGTCGCCTCCAGGGCGGCCAGCACCGGCAGCGCGTCCCCGGTGGGGGCGGCCGAGGCGATGTTGCCGCCCAGGGTGCCCGCGTTGCGGATGTGCGGCGGGCCCGCGGCGCGCGCGGCGGCGGCGAGCGCCGGGATCAGGGCCGCGAAGTCGGGGCGGCCCATGCGTGCGTGCGTGAGGCCCGCGCCGAGCAGCGCATGGCCGTCCTGGTACTGCCAGCCGCGGATCTCGCTGATCCGCCCGAGACCCACCAGGGCGGCGGGCCTGAGCTGGCCGGAGTTGACGGCGGCCATCAGGTCGGTGCCGCCCGCCACGGGCACGGCGGTGGGCGTGGCCGCGAGGGCCGCCACGGCCTCGTCCAGCGTCGTGGGCAGCGTGACGGCCTGCTCCGCCTGTGGTGCGTGCGTGGTCAAACCGGCTGCCCCTTCCCGCTGCCCCACCTGGTCCCACCTGTGTGGCCGTACGGTACGTGCTCACAGGGCGGACGTGGCAACTCTGGCACATCTTCGCAGGGGGCGGACGCGGGGGTCCCTTAGGAGGCATTCGCCCACCTCATCGCGGAGATGGTCCGTTTTCGTACGGCATCACCGGTGCGCGCCGATTGACACTCTTCGGTGACCCTTGGCGCGGTTTTCCAGCATGTGTTCGAGACGGACGGCCGGTCGGCGCGGTCACCTGTTCGGCGGCGATCCCTCGATCGGGCGACCGAGCACGCCGGGGCGCTTCTGCCACGGCCGGGGTCCGGTGGGCGGCCGGTAGGCGACGCCGAGGGCGTCAAGTCGCGCGTAATGGGCGGTCATACGGCGTTCGAAGCCGGCGAAGTCCCGTTGCGCGGGGGCGGGCAGCCGGCTCCAGGCCACCTCGGCGAAGGCCGCGAGCCGGGGGAAGGTCTGGTAGTCCACGCGCGCGGTGTCCTCCATCACCTCGGTCCAGACATTGGCCTGAGTGCCCAGCACATGCCGGGCCTCCTCCTCGGTGAGGCCCTCCGGGACGGGCTCGAACCGGTAGACGTCCTCCAGGGTGCGCACGAACCCGATCGGCACCGGCTCGTCCTCGCCCAGGGCCTGACGGTGGTCCAGATACACGTACTGCTCCGGGCACATGACGACGTCATGACCGGCCCGCGCGGCCGCGATCCCGCCGCCGTAACCGCGCCAGGACGACACCGCCGCCCCCTTGGCCAGCCCGCCCTCCAGGATCTCGTCCCAGCCGATGAGCCGGCGCCCGCGCGCGGCGAGCCAGGCGTCGAAGTGCCCGATGAACCACGACTGCAGCTCGTCCTCGTCGGCGAGACCGAGCTCGGCGATCCGGGTCTTGGCCGTGACCGAATCCGTCCACTGCTCCTTGCGGCACTCGTCGCCGCCGACGTGGACGAACTGTGAGGGGAACAGCTCCAGGACCTCCTCGAAGACCCCCTCGTAGAACCGCAGGGTGGTGTCGGTGGGGGCGAGTACGTTGGCCGAGATCCCCCAGTTGTCCCAGACGGTGAGGGCGGTGGTGTCGATGACGTCGGTGTTGCCGAGTTCCGGGTACGCGGCGATGGCGGCCTGCGAATGGCCGGGTACGTCGATTTCCGGGACGACGGTGATATGCCGCTCGGCGGCATAGGCGACGATCTCCCGGATGTCGTCCTGGGTGTAGTAACCCCCGTGGGGTTTCTCCTCCCAAAGCGGTGAGGCCCGGTGACCGAATTTCGACCGTGCCCGCCAGGAAGCGGTTTCGGTCAGCTTCGGATACCGCTTGATCTCGATCCGCCAGCCCTGGTCGTCGGTCAGATGGAAATGGAAGACGTTCAGTTTGTGCGCGGCCATCAGGTCGAGATAGCGCAGCACGCCTTCCTTGGGCATGAAGTGCCGTGCCACGTCCAGGAGTAGACCGCGCCAGCGGAACCGGGGCGCGTCGCGGACGGTGACAGCCGGGAACTCCCACTCGGTCCGGCCGGTGACGGGGGCGCGCCGGAAGGCCTCCGGACCGAGGAGCTGACGGAAGGTCTGGGCGCCCCAGAACAGGCCCGCCTCGCTCGCGCCGTCGATGCAGATCAGGTAGCCGTCGGCGCACAGCTGGTAGGCCTCGGGACTGCCGAGTTCGTCCTCGAGCGAGGGGGTGATCCGCAGCAGGATGCGGGAGCCGCTGTCGCGGTGCGGGCCCAGCGGCAGCCCGGTCGCCCCGCCGACGGTCGTCCGCAGCCAGCGCGCGACCCGCTCGGTGCCCCCGGTGGCGTCGATCTCGGTGCCCGCGTCGATGACGAATCCGGTGCCGCCGCCGGGCAGCGAGGCCGACACGCGGTTCGGCGCGGGGATCAGCGCCACGTCGGGTTCCGGGAAGAGGTGTGTGTCACTCGTCTCGCCGAGTTCGTCGCTCATGTCGCCCGCCGCACCTCCGTCACGCGCGTTGCACCGGGTGCAACCACCGTTCCGCTCCGTACAACTGCGACCGGAGGCTACAGGTCTGGACCACTCCCTGACCAGAGAACGCGAAAACCCCGGCACGTGCGCACCGCACACGCACCGGGGCCTCACGTACGCGGACGGATCCCTACTTGTTGTCGCCGCCCTTGTCGTCGCCGCCGCTGCCCATGGATTCGTAGATCTCCTTGCACATGGGGCACACGGGGTACTTCTTCGGGTCGCGGCCCGGCACCCAGACCTTGCCGCACAGCGCCACGACGGGGGTGCCGTCGAGGGCGCTCGCCATGATCTTGTCCTTCTGGACGTAGTGGGCGAAGCGCTCGTGGTCACCGTCGCCGTGGGACACCTGTGGCGCCGGCTCTACGAGGGTCCCCGTACCAGTCCCGCGCTCGGGCTCGAGAGTGCTCATAGGCCCCAGGGTACTGAAGCGCACGGGTATCAGTTGAGCGACGGGTCGTCCGGATACGTGGCCACCATCGCCAGTTCGTTGCGCTGGCGGCGCAGTACTTCGCGCCAGAGTCTCTCCGGGGCCGGTGAGGAGACGTCCCCGGGTTCCGACTCGACCACGTACCAGGCCCCCTCGACCAGCTCGTCCTCCAGCTGGCCGGGGCCCCATCCGGCGTATCCGGCGAAGATCCTCAGGGAACCGAGGGCCGAGGCGAGCAGCTCCGGCGGGGCCTCCAGGTCGACGAGGCCGATCGCGCCGTGCACCCGGCGCCAGCCGAGCGGGGCGAGGTCGCCGTTCGCGCCGCCGGGGATGACCGCGACGCCGAGCGCCGAGTCCAGCGAGACGGGGCCGCCCTGGAAGACCACCCCGGGCTCGCCGGTGAGGTCGGCCCAGCCTTCCAGGATGTCGCCCACGTCCACCGGGGTGGGGCGGTTGAGGACGACGCCGAGGGAGCCCTCCTCGTCGTGGTCGAGAAGGAGCACCACCGCGCGGTCGAAGTTCGGGTCCGCCAGGGCGGGAGTGGCCACGAGCAGCCGCCCTGTGAGCGAGGACACCTCGGTCATGCCAGACATGATCCCGCATCTTCCCCTTCGGTGGGGAGCCAATCGGAGCCGCGGAGTGAACGCAGCTCAGGGAGCGCGGAAGCGCCCTGGGCGCACGCCCCGGACCGGTGACCCCATGTGCCCGATAGCGCACGGTTCGTGTTGTGACACAGATATGACGCACCAGGGCGGTCCCTGGGCTTACGGACGGGGGGTGATCGGCGATTACCCTGTCTCTCCCGGCCCCCGCGCAACAAGTGACCGGCCGCCCCCTGACCAACTCATCGGAACGCGAGATACATGACCGTCAACGACGATGTCCTGCTTGTCCACGGCGGAACCCCGCTGGAGGGCGAGATCCGTGTCCGCGGTGCGAAGAACCTCGTACCGAAGGCCATGGTCGCCGCCCTGCTGGGCAGCGCGCCGAGCCGCCTGCGCAACGTTCCCGACATCCGTGACGTGCGGGTCGTCCGCGGCCTGCTGCAGCTGCACGGGGTGACGGTCCGGCCGGGCGAGGAGCCGGGCGAGCTGGTGATGGACCCGACGCACGTCGAGAGCGCCAACGTGGCTGACATCGATGCCCACGCGGGTTCCAGCCGTATCCCGATCCTCTTCTGCGGGCCGCTGCTGCACCGCCTCGGCCACGCGTTCATCCCGGGCCTCGGCGGCTGTGACATCGGCGGCCGGCCCATCGACTTCCACTTCGACGTGCTGCGGCAGTTCGGCGCGGTCATCGAGAAGCGGGCGGACGGGCAGTACCTGGAGGCTCCCAAGGGCCTGCGGGGTACGAAGATCCGGCTGCCGTACCCGTCCGTCGGCGCGACCGAGCAGGTGCTGCTGACGGCCGTACTCGCCGAGGGCGTAACGGAGTTGTCCAACGCGGCCGTCGAGCCGGAGATCGAGGACCTGATCTGCGTCCTGCAGAAGATGGGCGCGATCATCGCGATGGACACCGACCGCACGATCCGCATCACGGGTGTGGAGCGGCTCGGCGGTTACACCCACCGCGCCCTCCCGGACCGCCTGGAGGCCGCCTCCTGGGCTTCCGCGGCGCTCGCGACCAACGGCAACATCTACGTCCGCGGCGCCCAGCAGCGCTCGATGATGACGTTCCTGAACACCTACCGGAAGGTGGGCGGCGCCTTCGAGATCGACGACGAGGGCATCCGTTTCTGGCACCCGGGCGGCCAGTTGAAGTCCATCGCGCTGGAGACGGACGTGCACCCCGGTTTCCAGACCGACTGGCAGCAGCCGCTGGTCGTCGCGCTGACCCAGGCCACGGGCCTGTCCATCATCCACGAGACGGTCTACGAGTCCCGGCTGGGCTTCACCTCGGCCCTCAACCAGATGGGCGCGCACATCCAGCTCTACCGCGAGTGCCTGGGCGGCTCCGACTGCCGCTTCGGCCAGCGCAACTTCCTGCACTCCGCGGTCGTCTCCGGGCCCACCCGGCTCCAGGGCGCCGACCTGGTCATCCCCGACCTGCGCGGCGGCTTCTCGTACCTCATCGCGGCCCTGGCGGCCGAGGGCACGTCCCGCGTCCACGGCATCGACCTCATCAACCGCGGCTACGAGAACTTCATGGAGAAGCTGGTCGAGCTCGGTGCCAAGGTCGAGCTGCCGGGCAAGGCGCTCGGCTAGCCCGCGTCATCGGCGAAAGGGCGGCCTCCCTCCTGCGAGGGGGGCCGCCCTTTTCAGCGTCTTCGGCTCAAGCGCCCCAAGGGGGCGCGGGGAACTGCGCGACCAGCCACGACGGGCCCGCAGCCGCCCACGGCGCTCCACCGCAGCGGCGCTCCGGTGGACCGGCGCTCGAAGCGGAGCGCCTACTTGCCCTTGGCCGCTTCCTTGAGCTTGGAGCCCGCGGTGACCTTCACGCTGTAGCCGGCGGGGATGTTGATCGGCTCGCCGGTCTGCGGGTTGCGCGCGGTGCGAGCGGCACGGTGGGTGCGCTCGAAGGTCAGGAAGCCGGGGATGGTGACCTTCTCGTCGCCCTTGGCGACGATCTCGCCGACGGTCTCGGCGAACGCGGCCAGCACGGCGTCGGCGTCCTTGCGGGTCACCTCGGCGCGGTCGGCCAGCGCGGCCACCAGCTCACTGCGGTTCATGTTGTTACTCCCGTGTTTTTCTTGCCGTTGGGGTGTGCCACGCGGCGATCCGCCCGAGGCACTGCGATGCCGATGCGCTCGCGCCCAGGGACGCATCCTGCCCCTACCTGCGGCGGTAAAGCCAATCCGGCACCCGTAGGAGTCGTGAGAACACCCTGGGGAGTCACACGAAAAGCGCCTGCTCGGCGTCACCCTAGAGGGCGCCCGGCATCGGCTGGTTCCACGACGCGCCGGTGCGCGGGCCGCCGTGGTGATCCTCACAGCCCCTGCACAGTACGGCACGCGGTCACCGGGCCGACGCCCGGCCGCCGCTTTTCCTTCACCCGGCCGGGCGTGAGGCGGCACCCGGGCCGGAGCGCCGGGGCCGGGCCTCAGCCCGGCCCGGAGCGGTCCGGAGCGGTCCGGGCTAGACCGTCGCGCCGGCGGCCTTCGCGGCCTCGCGGACCGCACCCGCCACCGCGCCCGCGACCTTGTCGTTGAAGACGCTCGGGATGATGTAGTTCGGGTTCAGCTCGTCCTGGCTGACCACGTCGGCGAGGGCCTTCGCGGCGGCCAGCATCATCTCGGTGTTGACGGTGCGGGACTGGGCGTCGAGCAGGCCGCGGAAGACGCCCGGGAAGACCAGCACGTTGTTGATCTGGTTCGGGAAGTCGGAGCGGCCGGTGGCCACAACCGCCGCCGTCTGACGGGCGATTGCGGGGTCCACCTCGGGGTCGGGGTTCGCGAGCGCGAACACGATGGCGCCGTCCGCCATGGCGGCCACGTCATCGCCGTCGAGCACGTTCGGGGCGGAGACGCCGATGAACACGTCGGCGTCGCGCACGGCCTCCTTGAGGGTGCCGGTGAGGCCCTCGGGGTTGGTGTTGTCGGCGATCCAGCGCAGCGGCGAGTCGGCCGGTGCGTTCACCAGGTCCTCGCGGCCGGAGTGGACGACACCGTGGATGTCGGCGACGACGGCGTTCTTCACGCCCGCGGCGAGCAGCAGCTTGAGGATGGCCGTACCGGCCGCGCCGGCGCCGGACATGACGACCCGGATGTTCTCGATCGCCTTGTCCGTGACGCGCAGTGCGTTGGTCAGGGCGGCGAGGACGACGATCGCGGTGCCGTGCTGGTCGTCGTGGAAGACGGGGATGTCGAGAGCCTCGCGCAGCCGGGCCTCGATCTCGAAGCAGCGGGGGGCGGAGATGTCCTCGAGGTTGATGCCGGCGAACCCGGGGGCGATCGCCTTGACGATCTCGACGATCGCGTCGCTGTCCTGGGTGTCCAGGCAGATCGGCCAGGCGTCGATGCCGGCGAAGCGCTTGAAGAGGGCCGCCTTGCCCTCCATGACGGGCAGCGCGGCCTTGGGGCCGATGTTGCCGAGGCCGAGCACGGCGGAGCCGTCCGTCACGACCGCAACGGAGTTGCGCTTGATGGTGAGGCGGCGGGCGTCCTCGGGGTTCTCGGCGATCGCCATGCACACGCGGGCCACGCCCGGCGTGTAGACCATGGACAGGTCGTCACGGTTGCGGATGGGGTGTTTCGACGCCATCTCGATCTTGCCGCCGAGGTGCATCAGGAACGTACGGTCGGAGACCTTGCCGAGGGTGACTCCCTCGATCCCGCGCAGCTTCTCGACGATCTCCTCGGCGTGGGCCGTGGAGGTGGCCGCGATGGTGACGTCGATACGGAGCTTCTCGTGGCCGGACGCGGTGACGTCGAGGCCGGTGACCGAGCCTCCGGAGGACTCCACGGCGGTGGTGAGCTGCGAGACGGCGGTTCCGCTCGCGGGCACCTCCAGCCGGATGGTCATCGAGTAGGAGACGCTGGGCGCCGTTGCCATGGCCGACTTCCTCTGCTTTCACCGTGTCGCGAGTTGTGCCGTCCGATCGTCGCACCTACCGCGGAGTACGTGGTAGTCGCCCTGGATTGCGGACGTTTTGTTCATGAGCGATGCCTGATTGCTGCGCTATTTCGGAAAACCACTTCCACCATACGAGAAGCGATCAGGCAAAGAAAGAGACCCACGTCACACGGACGTGGGTCTCTCTCACGTTTACGACACCGACCCGCCATGCTCGCCTCGCGGCAAGTGGTCCCTCGCAGGGACGAAGGTTGGGCCCGGGGGCTTGGATCGAGCCGGTGCCGCAACCAGGCTAACAAACGGATGCCGAGGACCATTCCCCCTGCGGGGAGTTCACAGGAAAGTCAGTCCCTCAGCAGGTCCGGCACCCCGGCCGCGTCGGGCTCGTCCCGCTCCCCCGACACCACCGTCAGCTGGTGGGTCGCGCGGGTCAGCGCCACGTACAGCACGCGCAGGCCGGCCGGGGACTCGTCGGCGATCTCCGCCGGGGAGACGACCACGGTCGCGTCGTACTCCAGCCCCTTGGCCTCCAGACTGCCGAGCGCCACCACCCGGTCGCCCAGCCCGGCCAGCCAGCGCCGGGCCTCCTCGCGCCGGTTCATGGCGACGACCACGCCGACCGTGCCGTCCACCCGGTCCAGCAGCCGCTGGGCCTCGGCCCGCACGGTGGCCCCCAGGGACTCCCGTACGACGAGGAAGCGCGGCTCGACCCCGGTGGACCGCACGGCGCTCGGCGCCTTGGAGCCGGGCATGGCGAGCGCGAGCACCTTGGCGGCCAGCTCGGCGATCTCGGCGGGGTTGCGGTAGTTCACGGTCAGCTCGAAGCGGCGCCGGGGGCGGGTGCCGAGGGCCTCGTCGCGGGCCTCGGCGGCCTCGTCCGGGTCGGACCAGGAGGACTGGGCCGGGTCGCCGACCACCGTCCAGGTGGCGTGCCGGCCGCGGCGGCCGACCATGCGCCACTGCATCGGCGTGAGGTCCTGCGCCTCGTCCACGATGACGTGCGCGTACTCGGTGCGCTCCTGCGCGAGGCGCTCGGCCCGCTCCCGCTGTGTCTCCTCGCGCACCGGCATCAGCTCCTCCAGTCCGGTGAGCTGGTCCAGCGGGTCGATCTCGCGCTTCTTCCGCGGCCGGGCCGGGGCGCCGAGGATCGCCTGGAGCTCGTCCAGCATGGCGATGTCGTGCACCGAGTGGCCGTCGCGCTGGAGGGAGCGGGCGACCTTGCGGACCTCGCCGGGGTTGAGGATCCGGCGGGCCCAGCGGCCCAGCCGCCGCTCGTCGGCCATGGCGGCGAGCACCGCCTTCGGGGTCAGCTCGGGCCACCAGGCGTCGAGGAAGGCGATGAAGACGTCCTCGGACGTCACGTCCTCGTCGAAGGAGGAGCGCAGCTCGGCGGCGAGCTCCGGGTCGGTGTGCCGGGCGGCCGACCCCGACTTGGCCCACAGCGCGTCCAGCAGCAGCTTGCGGGCGCGCGGGCGGAGCAGGTTGACCGGCGCGGTGCCGCCGAGGGCGGTGCGGCGGATGCGTTCCAGCTCCGCCGCCTCCAGCTCCAGCCGGCGTCCGAAGGCGACGACGCGGAGACGCGACGGCGGCCCGTCGAAGGCCCGCGGCCCGGCGTCCCCGTCGGCGGCGGGACGGGGGGCGGGCCCCAGTTCCAGGGCGCCCCGGGCGGCCTTGCGCAGCACCTTCAGCATCCGGTACGAGCCCTTGGCACGGGCCACGGACGGGGAGTCGTACAGCGTGGCCTCCGCGCCGTCGACGAGCGAGCCGATCGCGCGGATGGCGACCTGGCCCTCCTCGCCGAGCGAGGGCAGCACGCCCTCGGTGTAGGCGACGAGCAGCGGGGTCGGGGAGACGATCAGGATGCCGCCCGCGTACCGGCGTCTGTCCTGGTAGAGCAGGTAGGCGGCGCGGTGCAGGGCGACGGCGGTCTTGCCGGTGCCCGGGCCGCCCTCCACATGGGTGATGGAGGCGGCGGGGGCGCGGATGACCAGGTCCTGCTCGGCCTGGATGGAGGAGACGATGTCCCGCATGGTGTGGCTGCGGGCCTGGCCGAGGGCGGCCATGAGGGCGCCGTCGCCGATCACGGGCAGCTCACGGCCGTCGAGGCGGGCGGTCAGCTCGGGCCGCATCAGATCGTCCTCGACGCCGAGCACCCGGCGCCCCTTGGACCGGATGACCCGGCGCCGTACGACGCGTCCCGGGTCCACGGGGGTCGCCCGGTAGAAGGGCGCGGCGGCGGGGGCCCGCCAGTCGATGACCAGCGGCGCGTAGTCCTCGTCGAGCACGCCGATGCGCCCGATGTGCAGGGTTTCGGCGATGTCGGCGGTGTTGTCGTCCCGCACGGCGCCTTCGGCGGGTTCCACGGCGGTGTAGGCGCCGTCGGGCCCCTTCTTGCCGTCCTTGCCGAGCAGCAGGTCGATCCGCCCGAACAGGAAGTCCTCGAACTCGTTGTTCAGCCGGTTCAGGTGGATGCCGGCCCGGAAGACCTGGGCATCCCGCTCGGCCAGCGCGCCCGGGGTGCCGACCTGGCCGCGCTTGGCCGCGTCGTGCATCAGGAACTCCGCCTCGTGGATCTTCTCCTCGAGCCGCCGGTACACCCGGTCCAGGTGTTCCTGTTCGACGCCGATCTCCCGGTCACGGACGGAATCCTGTCCGTCGTGTGCCGGGCCGACCGCGGACTGCTGAACCTGAGCGGCCACCGGGCCCCCTTCTGACGTGCTGGGCAGCCGTCAACCGTACGCGAAGGGGACCCGGCAAGGCTACGGCGGCTACGCGTTCACCTGCACCAGCTTCTGGCCCTGGAAGGTCACGACCTCGAAGTGGTCGATCTCATTGGGCTTGAAGGCCGCCGCACCGCCGATGTAGAGCGGCTTCCTGGACTCCGGGGTCTTCCCGTTCGGGATGCCGTAGCCCCAGTCCGGCACGGACCAGGAGGACATCGTCACGCGCTGCCCGTTCTTCGCGACGAGCACCAGGGAGCACTTGATCGGCCCCTTGGCGTTCTTCAGCTCCAGGACCGTCTGGGTACCCCAGTCCTTCTGGGCCATGGCGACGGTGGCGCTGATCTGCGACGACGGGTCCGTGGCCGACTTCTTGTCGGGCATGGCCTCGAAGGTGGTCTGCGCGGAGGACGCCGTGACCTGCCCACCGCTGTCCGAGCCGCCGTTGACCGCCACCGCGGCCAGCGGCCCGGCGATGATCAGGGCGGCCGCGGCCGCGATCATGTAGAAGCTGCGCCGGCGCTTCTGGGCGCGCTTCTCGGCGACCTCGTCGACCAGCTTCTCCACCAGCCGCGGGCTGGGCTTGGCGGACAGCGACTCGCCGATCGCGGGGGAGCTGCCGGAGCCCGGCAGGTCCGCGAGCGCGGCCAGCATCGGCTCCATCCCGGCCAGCTCGTCCAGCTGCTGGGCACACCATTCACAGCCGGCGAGATGCGCCTCGAAAGCGGTTGCCTCGGCGTCGTCGAGAATCCCGAGGGCGTAGGCGCCGACGGTCTCGTGCTCGCTCGGCACCGAAGATCCCGAACTGGGGTTCATGGGACCAGACATACCCGGACCACCCGGGCCGAATCCCTGCATCCCCCCGTATCCACTGCTCATCACGCCGTCACCCCCCGCTCCTCCAGTGCCAGCTTCATCGACCGCAGGGCGTAGAACACCCGAGAACGCACCGTGCCGCTGGGGATACCCAGCGTCTCGGCCGCCTCATTGACCGTACGCCCCTTGAAGTACGTCTCGACGAGCACCTCCCGGTGGGCCGGGGTCAGGTCGTCGAGCGCGTCCGACAGCGTCATCAGCCACAGCGCCTTGTCGATCTCGTCCTCCGCGGGGATGACCTCCAGCGGCGACGGATCGACCTCCTGCGGCCGGGCCTGCCGGCTGCGGTGGCCGTCGATGACGATGCGGCGCGCGACCGTCACCAGCCAGGGGCGTACCGAACCGGTCGCCCGATTGAGCTGACCGGCGTTCTTCCAGGCACGGATGAGCGTTTCCTGTACGACGTCCTCGGCGCGCTGCCGATCACCGGCGACCAGGCGCAGGACATACGCGAGGAGGGGTCCGGCGTGCTCTCGATACAGCGCACGCATCAGCTCCTCATCCGGTTCCGAGGGCTGTGAGGACATGCGATGTCGGGCCCTCGATCCACGTTCATTGGCCACGGCCGCATCCTTGCGCACGCCCACCTCCGGTGTCCGGGGGTTCCCCCAGTCGGTCGCTCGCCCACCCGTACGGAAGGAAGCGGCGCGGTGTTCAAACGGAGGTGACAGTTTTCTCCGGGGTGACGTGACGAGCGGGACATGCGACCACAATCCCACCACTTGATCTTCACATTTCAGACACGCCGCAAGGGGAGGCGCAGAATTCCCGTGTACGTGGCATCCAAACCTGGTGTTACGGAAATCACGCCCGCGCGAGCGCTGCCCGCCGCCGGTGCCGGGCCACCCGCTCCCGGTTTCCGCAGACCTCACTGGAGCACCACCGCCGGCGCCGCCCCCGGGACGTGTCCACGTACACGAGCGGGCAGTTGTCCCCCTCGCACTCTCGCACGGCCGCCCGCGCGACGGGGTCGGTGAGCAGGTCCACGGCGTCCCGCGCGACGAGCGCGAGCAGCCCGGCGCAGGTCGGCGGGCCGGCCAACTCCCTGGTGAGTCCGCCGTCCCCACCGCGTACGGCACGCGGGACGGGGGTCGAGGCCTGGGCGACCTCGTTGACCCGCCGGAGCGCACTCTCGTACGACGGCGTGTCCGGCGCATGCGGGTTGCGCACCAACTGCCCGATGTGTGCGCGCAGTTCGCGGAACCCGACGAGCCAGGAGGCATCGGCCCGGCAGAGCGCGGTCCCCTCCGGCACGAGCCCCACCCCGCCGATCCACGCGCACAACGCCTCGACTCCGTCCAGCCGTTCTGCCGGATGCGTGGTCGCGAGGAGATCGAGACAGATCCGTCCGGCGTCGAACCGCGGCTCGTAGGGGGGCGTGGCCGTACCCAGTGCCATGTGCCTGTCACCGCCTAGGCAGGAAGCGTGGGGCTGTTCTCCGAGGGGCTCTCCTCTTCACAGTGCCCGCCCGCGGCCGCGGCCGGAACCCCTCGTACCGGCTGATCACACCCTGATCCGGCGCCACGCTGAGGATAAGGTCAACTCGGGAGATCAACAGCCCGGTTGAACACCGAATCAGGAGGATCCGATGGCTTCGGACGACGCCGACGACACCTACGGCAAGCTGCTCGCCCTGCTCGATGAGCACCGGGCGACGTATCGGGTGATCGAGCACGCTCCGGAGGGCGGTACCGAGGCGGTCAGCCGGCTCCGCGGCCACGCACTCGACCAGGCCGCCAAGTGCATCATCGTCATGGTGAAGATCGGCAAGAAGGAGAAGCGCCACGCGCTGGTGGTCGTGCCGGGGGACAAGCGGATCGACCTGGGGGCGGTGAAGGCGCTCTACGGCGGCACCTACGCCTCCTTCGCCTCCCCCGACATCGCCGAGGAACTGGCCGGTTCCCCCAGCGGCACCATCCTTCCCCTGTCCTTCGACGAACGGCTGGAGCTGATCGTCGACCCCGGGCTGCTGGTGCACCCGGAGTTCTACTTCAACGCCGCCCGGCTCGACCGTTCCGTCGCGCTGTCGACGGCCGACTACCGGTCCATCGCCGAGCCCCGCGTGGAGCCGGTGTCACTGGACTGACGGGGTGAGCGCCAAGGCCATGCCGAGGCCGACGAGCACCGTCCCGATCACCTTGTTCAACACGGACTGCCGCCGCAGCAACCGGGTGCGCAGGCCCTGGTTGGAGAACAGGGTCGCGGCCAGCGCGAACCAGACCAGATGGGCGAAGGACATGAACAGGCCGTAACCGATCTGCTGGACGACCGGGGTATCGGCGCTGACCACCTGGGTGTAGGTGCTGAGCACGAAGAGCATGGTCTTGGGATTGAGCGCGTTCGTCAGGAACCCGGTGCGCAGGGCCCCGGCCTTCGAGAGGCCGCTGCCGTCGGACACGTCGATGTCCACCTGGGCCTTGGTGACGAACGTCCTGTACCCGATGAACACCAGGTAGGCCGCGCCGATCAGCTTCATCGCGGTGAACAGGGCCGGAGTCCGCGACACCAGCAGACCCACTCCGAGCATGGTGTAGGTGACGTGGACCAGCACCCCGAGGGAGATACCGACCGCCGCGAGGACCCCCGCGGTGCGTCCGTACAGGTAGCTGTTGCGGACGGTCATCGCGAAATCCGCTCCCGGACTGATGACAGCCAGAATGGTGATGACCGCGACGGCGATGATCTGACCCACTTACCGTTCCCCGTTTCCTCGCTCGAACGACGTGAGATGTGCGGGGGCGCCGACACGCGCTCCCGCACACATGCGATGTCAGGCCTTGTGACGGTAGGTGATCACCAGCACGTCACGCGAGGCGGGGATCCACCTGCTCGATGGGCGAGACGCCGTGGTAAACCCTTTCGTCGTTGACGAGAGCGACATCCAGGACGTCGGACAGGGTGAATTTCGCCACCGGCTCTTTCTCCAGGTTGAAAACGGTGCTCTCGCCGCCGATGGCGTTGTTGCGGCCGATCATTGCCATCAGGACGAAGGTGACACCGTCCCGGTGAACACCCTCGGGGGTGGGCCTGCCGACCTCCTCGCCGTTCACCTCGATGCGGAACTGGTGCGCCTCGATGTGCCAGGCCGAGTAGGGAGCGAGGCGGCCGAAGACACCCGCCCCCAGCCGGACCAGGCCGTCCATCGTGTTGCCGCGGAGGATCTCGTCCTCGAACGGCTCGTAGTGCCGGGCGACCCCGCCGTTGAGGGTGTTGTAGTCCAGCGTCTGGTAGTGCGGCTGCTGGGCCTCCACCCGGTAGTCGTCGCCGGCACGCGGCGCACTCAGTGTGGCGTGGCGCCGGCGCCGTTATGCAGTTCGGCGGTAGGTGGGTCAACGAGGATCTGCAGCAGGGCGGGAGGAGTTGGCGCGGCCTTAATATTCGGGTGAGTACTTTTCGGAAATGTCCACTCGAAGACGCGGATCCCCTATGGCCGGATTATTGTGGCTGATTTTATCCGCTGCCTGTTGTGAAGGGTTGAACGAAACGCGCCTCGTATCAGGAGGCGGATTCTTCCTGTGCTCGAAGCCCGGGCTCAGCTACGCGTCCGCGTACTTCGCGTCCGTCGCCGGGTCCAGGGCCAGGCGGTAGCCGCGTTTGACCACCGTCTGGATCAGTTTGGGGGCACCGAGGGCCGTACGAAGCCTCGCCATCGCCGTCTCCACCGCGTGTTCGTCGCGGCCCGCGCCCGGCAGGGCGCGCAGGAGGTCCGCCCGGGGCACCACCCAGCCGGGACGGCGGGACAGGGCCCGGAGCAGGGACATGCCGGCCGGGGGGACCGGCTTGAGGGCGCCGTCCACCAGGACCGCGTGGCCCCGGATCTCCACCCGGTGACCGGCGACGGGCAACGCGCGGGCGCGGGCCGGGAGTTCCTGGCACAGGAGCTGGACCAGGGGGCCGAGGCGGAAGCGTGCCGGCTGGATCGTGTCCACGCCGTGGGCCTGGAGGGGAAGCGCTGTCACCGGGCCCACGCAGGCCGGGAGGACGTCGTGGGCGAGGGCCGACAGCAGGTCGGGAAGCAGGCCTCGGGTCTCCGCGCGGGAGAGCAGCGAGGCCGCCGCGGGGGCGCTGGTGAAGGTGAGGGCGTCCAGGGAGCGGGAGACCGTCGCGTCCAGGAGGCGGTCCAGCGGGGTGATGTCCTCCGGTGGCATCCAGCGGTACACCGGGACCGGGACCACCTCCGCTCCCCCGGCCCGCAGGGACTCGACAAAGCCGGGGAGCGGCTCGCCGTGCAGCTGTACGGCGATACGGCGGCCGTCCACGCCCTGCTCCAGCAGGTGGTCCAGGACCTCCGCCAGGGACTCCGAGGAAGGGGACCACGCCTCCGTCAGGCCCGCCGCGCGGATCGATCCCTTGACCTTCGGGCCCCGGGCCAGCAGGTCCACCCCCCTCAGCCGGCCGAGCAGCTGCTCGCCGAGGCCCCAGCCGTCGGCGGCCTCTATCCAGCCCCGGAAACCGATCGCCGTGGTGGCCACGACCACGTCGGGCACCTGGTCGATGATCTCCTTCGTCGCGGCCAGGAGTTCGCCGTCGTCGGCCAGCGGCACGATGCGCAGGGCCGGTGCGTGCAGGACGACGGCACCGCGCCGCTGCAGCAGGGCGCCCAGCTCGTCGGCCCGGCGCGCGGCGGTGACGCCCACGGTGAATCCCGCGAGCGGACCGTGCTCGACGGCTCCGGGAGGCTGCTCTTCGTCGTACATGGGGCATCTCCTAGCTGACCGGCACCCGAATCGAGCCTGTCAACGGCGCGTGACAGGCTCGGTTCGACTTCATTGCACCGGTGTTACGTCACACTTCCGCGTAGCTGAGCTGTGCCTTTGTCTCCGAAGCCGCCACCGTCACGGCCTGTCGCGCCGGGCGGCGAAGGTATACGGCCCAGGTCACCGCGAAGCAGACGGCGTAGAAGGCGAGGAAGGCGACGAACGCTCCGGTGCCGGTGCCGTAGGACAGGAAGGACTGGCGGAAGGCCAGGTTGATGCCGACCCCGCCGAGCGCGCCGACCGCGCCGATCAGGCCCATGGAGGCGCCGGACAGCCGGCGGCCGTACGCCACCGCGGCCTCCCCCTCCAGCCCCTTGGCCAGGGCCTTTGCCTGGAAGATGCCGGGGATCATCTTGTACGTCGAGCCGTTGCCGAGGCCGCTGAGCACGAACAGGACGACGAAGACGGACACGAACAGCGGCAGCGACTTCTGCAGGCTCGCGGCGATCAGCACGCCGGTGGCGGCGGCCATGGCGACGTAGTTCCACAGGGTGATGCGGGCGCCGCCGAAACGGTCGGCGAGCCGGCCGCCGAGGGGGCGGATCAGGGAGCCGAGCAGCGGGCCGATGAAGGTGAGGTACGCCGCCTGGAGCGGGGTGCGGCCGAACTGGATCGTCAGGACCTGGCCGAAGGCGAAGCTGTAGCCGATGAAGGAGCCGAAGGTGCCGACGTAGAGGAACGACATGATCCAGGTGTGGGCGTCCTTGGCGGCGTCCTTGGCCGCGCCGGTGTCGTTCTTCACCGTCGCCAGGTTGTCCATGAAGCACGCGGCGAGGATCGCGGCCACGACGATCAGCGGGATGTAGATGCCCAGCAGGACGCGCGGGCCGCCGCTCGCGCCGATGACCGCGAGGGCGACGAGCTGGATGACGGGCACACCGATGTTGCCGCCGCCCGCGTTCAGGCCGAGCGCCCAGCCCTTCTTCTTCAGCGGGAAGAAGGCGTTGATGTTGGTCATGGAGGAGGCGAAGTTGCCGCCGCCGATCCCGGCCAGGAGGCCCACGACGAGGAACGTGGTGAAGGACGTGCCCGGCTTCATCACCGCGAAGGCCGCGATCGTCGGGATCAGCAGCAGGCTCGCCGAGATGATCGTCCAGTTGCGGCCGCCGAAGACGGCCACGGCGAAGGTGTAGGGGACGCGTACGACCGCGCCCACGAGGGTGACCATCGAGGTCAGCAGGAACTTGTCGGCGGGCGTGAGGCCGTACTTCGGGCCCATGAACAGGACGAGGACGGACCACAGGGTCCAGACCGAGAAGCCGATGTGCTCGGACAGGACGGAGAACCAGAGGTTCCGGTTGGCGATCCGCTGCCCGGTCGCCGTCCAGAATCCCTCGTCCTCCGGGTCCCAGCGTTCGATCCAGCGGCCACTGCGACGGGTTGGGGCTGTTGGGGCTGGGGCTGTCATCACGCCTCCACGGGGGCTACGGCTGCTCGGTCTGCCGTCGACCTGCCGTCGACTGACTCAGCCCGAAGGTAGGGAGGGCGCGTTTCCTGCCTGTGGCTGTGGGTGACCGGAAGGGAACGTTGCTCTCACTGGACCGGGGACCGGTCGGTGAGGCCCGGCTCACGGGTGCATCACAGCGGCGTCGGCGGCGGGGATCCACCCCTCGGCGGGCGGCCGCAGCCACCCCTCCGCCCCCGCGAGCTCGGTCGCCGCCCGGCGCAGCGCGTCCAGACCGGGATGGACCAGCCCCTTGCGCCACACCAGGGAGACCGGCGACAGCGGGACGGGATCGACGAGCGGGCGGCGGACCGTGCGGGGCATGGCCGGGAAGTCGACCACGGCCAGCACCGGATGCCGGTTCTTGGCCATGATCCGCTCGAACTCCTCCTCCCCGACGGCCGGCGGCAGGGGCGCGGCGAGCCGGATGCCCCGCCCCTCGAAGAGCCGGATCGCCAGGTCGGTCCACTCCAGGGTGCGCGGGTTCCCGGCACCGGCGTACACGGTCTCGCCGGCCAGCGCGGCCACCGGAACCTCGGCGAGGGTGGCCAGCGGATGATCCTCGGGCAGGACGACGGCCATCGGCTCGCAGCGCACCGGCTGCTGCTCCAGAGCGGACCGCAGCGCCGGGTCCAGGCCGGCGAAACGGCCGAAGGAGGCGTCCAGCCGGCCGGCCAGCAGTTCGGCGGCGGCGCCGGTCAGGCCGCTCTCGTAGCGGGCCATCAGCTCGCAGTCCGGGGCGAGTTCACGGGCCCGGTGCAGCACGCGCCGGCCGGTGACCAGGCCCGGGGAGTTGAGGTCCACCAGCAGCGGGCGGGACCGGCCGGAGGCGAAGGCGGCGAGCAGGTCGTCCTGGGCGGCGAGGACCCGCCGGGCGAGCGGCAGCAGCCGTTCACCGTCCGCGGTCGGGGTCACCTGCCGGGTCGTCCGCACGAACAGCTCGGCGCCCAACTCCCGCTCCAGCCGCCGTACATCCCGGCTGAGCGCCTGCTGGGCGACGTACAGGCGGGCCGCGGCCCGGGTGAAGTGCAGTTCCTCGGCCACGGCGACGAAGGCGCGCAGAAGACGGGGGTCCAGGTCAGTGGGGACGGGCATGCCCGCGAACTTACAACGCAGGTGCGTGAATCGGCACCGAGAAGGTGTTGGACCCCGTGATCCACTCAGGGCGAGGGTGAACCCATGCCCTCCGTCATATCCACCACCACCGGCAACTACCGTCGCCTCTTCGCCCTCCCCGGCGTCCGTGCCTTCACCACCGGCAACCTCCTCGCGCGGCTGCCCATGGGCATGTTCAGCGTGAGCGCCGTCGTGATGATCGCCGGCTCGCGGGGCTCGTACGCCCTGGCCGGCGCCGTCACCGCGACCGGTCTCGCGGCGACCGCACTGGCCGGTCCCTGGATCGCCCGGCTCGTCGACCGGCACGGGCAGGCCCGCATCGCCGTACCGGCCACGCTCACCTCGGTGCTCGGCAGCCTCGCGCTGCTGCTGTGCGTGCGCTACGGCGCCCCCGACTGGACCCTGTTCGCCGCGTACGCCGGCACCGCGGCCACCCCGAACATCGGCGGCCTGTCCCGCGCCCGCTGGGCCCATCTGCTGCGCGACGAGCCGGACGCGCTGCACACCGCCAACTCCTTCGAACAGGCCGCCGACGAGCTGTGCTTCATGCTCGGTCCGGTGCTGGCCGCCTTCCTCACCGGCACCTTCTTCCCGGAGGCGGGCACGCTCACGGGCGCGGTGCTGCTGCTCGCCGGCATGCTGCTGTTCACCGCTCAGCGGGCCACCGAGCCGCCGCCGCGGGCCCGTTCCCAGGTGCCCTCGCCGCTGCGCAGCCCGGGCATCCCGCCACTGCTGGCCTGTTTCACCGCGACCGGAGCGGTGTTCGGCGCGATGGAGGTCGTCACGATCGCGTACGCCGACGCGCAGGGGCACCGTACGGCGGCCGGCGCGGTCCTCGCCCTCCAGGCGGCGGGCTCGTGCGCGGCGGGCCTGGCGTACGGCGCGCTGAAACCGGCCGGGGTGCGGCTGGGCCACTGCCTGGCGGGGATGGCCGCGCTGATGACGCTGCCGTGGGCCGCCGCGGGGACCGCCGGTTCGCTGTGGGCGCTCGCGGGCGCGCTGCTGGTGGCGGGCATGGCGACGGCGCCGACGATGGTCACGGCGATGACGCTGGTCCAGCGGCGCACCCCGGCCGACCGCCTGAACGAGGGCATGAGCCTGATGGTGACGGGGCTGCTGACGGGGATCGCGTGCGGTTCGGCGGTCGGCGGCTGGGCGGCGGAGCACCTGTCGCCGACCGCCGCCTTCGCAGTCCCGGCCGGCGCCGCCACGCTGGCGCTGGGGGTGGCTTCGCTCACCCGCGCCGGCGGGGTGCCGCTCCAAGAAGCCGGCGGCGCTGCAGCTCCCTAAGACGAAGACCCCGCCGCTCGAAAGCGACGGGGCCTTGCCCACATGGGGTGAACCCCCGGAGGGGTCTCGTGGAGATGGCGGGAATCGAACCCGCGTCCAACGGTGCGGAATCAGGGCTTCTCCGTGTGCAGTCCGCTTCGCTTTTCTCGGCCCCGGCGATCACGCGAACAAGTCGCCGACGGGCTCAGTCACTGTTTGGTTTCCCTCTTCACCCCGTGACCGGGATCAAGGTTTAGTTCCCTAGCTGATGCCAGGATCCGGGTCGGGAACAGCCCCGGGCTGACACTTCGCAAGTCGCTACTTAGGCAGCGAGGGCGAAGGAATCGCGCTTGGTGTTGGCGATTATTTTTTGCGACATATGGTTTACGAGATCATTGCCGCTTCCTCGACACGCTTCCCCTGCTTCGACAGCCGCTGTCGAAACCGATCATCCCCATGTTGATTTTTCAATCCCCTCCGAGGAGGGGTCGCGCACCCTCTGTGGAGTGCACTGCCATCGTACGTGACCAACGCACGACGATGCCAGCCTATTCCCGGCGCCCGGCCGGCTAGACGCCGCGCTGCCTGCGCTTCGCCGCCGCGATCGCCCGGTCCGACTCCCGCCGGTCCTGCTTCTCCCGCAGCGTCTGCCGCTTGTCGTACTCCTTCTTGCCCCGCGCGAGGGCGATCTCGGCCTTCGCCCGGCCGTCCTTGAAGTAGATGGCGAGGGGCACGATCGTGTGACCCGTCTCCTGGGACTTCGACTCCAGCTTGTCGATCTCCTCGCGGTGCAGGAGCAGCTTGCGCTTGCGGCGCGCGGAGTGGTTGGTCCAGCTGCCCTGGTGGTACTCGGGGATGTGGGCGTTGTGCAGCCACGCCTCACCGCGGTCGATGTGGACGAAACCGTCGGTCAGCGAGGTCCGCCCCTCGCGCAGCGACTTGACCTCGGTGCCCATGAGCACGAGTCCGGCCTCGTAGGTGTCGATGATCGCGTAGTCGTGCCGGGCCTTCTTGTTCTGGGCGACGATCTTGCGCTTGCCGCCCTTCTCGCCGTCCCTGGCCTTGGCGGCCCCGCCGCCCTGCTTGGGCTGGGACTCCTTCGGTACGTACATTCCCTTGCTCATAGTGCCGACCATTTTCGCACCACACAGGGGGTGTGAGTACAGCCGATTACGAGTGGCCGCCAGGCGTGGCTACGAGGGGTCGCCCAGGCCGGTGAGGACGGTCTCGGCCCGGGTCAGGGCCTCCGGGCCGGCGTCCAGGTCGGGGGTGATGCCCCGGCCGTCGACCGCGTGGCCGGAGGGGGTGCGGTAGTGCCCGACGGTCAGCTCGGCCACCGCGCCGTCGGGCAGCTCGGCCGGCATCTGGATCGAGCCCTTGCCGAAGGTGCGCGAGCCGATCACCACCGCGCGGCCCCGGTCCTGCAGGGCCCCGGTGAGCATCTCCGCCGCGCTCATCGTGCCGCCGTCGACCAGGGTGACCAGGGGCCGGGTGGTGTCGCCGCCGGGGTCGGCGTGCAGGGAGCGCTGGGCGCCGTCGACGTCGTAGGTGGCGACCAGGCCGCCGTCGAGGAAGGCGGAGGCGGTGTCCACCGCCTCGGTGACCAGGCCGCCGGAGTTGCCGCGCAGGTCGAGGATGACACCGGCGGCGGCCGGGGCCTGCCGGAGGGCGGCGCGGACGGCGCCGCCGGAGCCCTTGGTGAACGCGGCGATCCTGATGACCGTGACCCCGCCGGGCAGCTTGCGCACGGTCACCGAGTCCGTCGACAGGCTGGCCCGGTGCAGGGCCTTGGTCCACGCGCGCGTGCCGCGCTGCAGGCCCAGCCTGACGGTCGTACCGGCGGCCGCGTCGTCGGCGTCGCCGCGCAGTAAGGAGATCACCTCGGTGACCGGCAGCCCGTCGACCTTGCTGCCGTCGACGCTGCGCAGCCGGTCCCCCGCGCGGATCCCGGCCGCGGCGGCCGGGGAGCCCGGCTGCACCCTGGTCACCTCGATCCGGCCGTCCCGCTCGCGCCGCGCCCACAGGCCGACGCCGGTGTAGCGGCCGTCGAGCGCCTCCTGGAACTCCTGGTACTCGCCCTCGCTGTACACCGCGCCCCAGCGGTCCCCGCTGCGGCTGACGGCCCGTTCGGCGGCCTCCATCGGGGACTTGCCGTCGGCCATCGCCTCTGCGGCGGCCCTCTGCACGTCCTCGTGCGCGGCGCCCTTCTGGAGGTCCTCGGGCCCGGTGGCCGTACGCGCCGACCCGGCGACGGTCCTGCGCGCGGCGGCGTCGGGCTCCTGGAAGGAGCCGGTGGCGGCGCCGGTGACCAGGACGCCGGCGAAGACCAATGTCAGGGCGGCCCCGCGGCGGGTGCGGCGGGGCGGACAGAACAGGTCTCGGCCTGACATGGCGGTGAGTCTAGGACAACGCGAAGGGCCGTACGGGCGGATGCCCCGTACGGCCCTCTTGGCATGCGTCACACCTTCAGGTACTTGCGCAGGGCGAAGAACGCCGCAAGTGACGGCATGAGGACGCTGGTTGCGAGGATCAGCGGCAGCTTGGCCAACACCGCGTTCCAGCCGACGAAGTTGATGAGCGTGAGGTGGTGGGCGAGGTCCATGCCGTGGTCGATGGTGAAGTACCGGCCGACCACCAGGGCCACGCAGGCGAGGCCGCCGCCGATGAGTCCGGCGACCGCGGCCTCGGCGATGAACGGCGCCTGGATGTAGAAGCCCGAGGCGCCGACCAGGCGCATGATCCCGGTCTCGCGCCGACGGCTGAACGCCGAGACGCGCACGGTGTTGATGATCAGCAGCAGCGCGACGATCAGCATCATCGCCATCACGCCGAGCGCGCCGCGGTTCATCAGGTTCAGCAGCGTGAAGAGGTTGTCCAGGATGCCCTTCTGGTCCTGCACGGACTGCACCCCGGGGCGACCGTTGAACGCGGACGCGATCACCTGGTACTTCTGCGGGTCCTTCAGCTTGATCCGGTACGACTCCTGCATCTGGTCCGGCGTCAGCGAGCTGGCCAGCGGGGAGTTGCCGAACTGCTCCTTGTAGTGCTTGTAGGCCTCGTCCTGCGACTCGTACGACACCTTCTCGACGACCGGCATCTTCTTCAGGTCGGCGAGGATCTGGTTCTTCTGGTCCTCGGTGACCGCGCCCTTGGCGCAGTTGACGTCCGAGTCGGCGTCGTGCTTGTTGCACAGGAAGATCGAGACGTTGACCTTGTCGTACCAGTAGCCCTTCATGGTGCTCACCTGGTCGCTCATCAGCAGCGAGCCGCCGAAGAGCGCCAGGGACAGGGCGACGGAGACGATGACGGCGAAGGTCATCGTCAGATTGCGGCGGAGACCGACACCGATCTCCGACAGGACGAACTGGGCGCGCATGGCGTCTGGTCGAGCCTTTCCGTCGTGAACTTGCTTAGTGCTGGTAGCCGTAGACGCCGCGGGCCTGGTCGCGGACGAGGCGGCCCTTCTCCAGCTCGATGACGCGCTTGCGCATCTGGTCCACGATGTTCTGATCGTGTGTCGCCATGATGACCGTGGTGCCCGTCCGGTTGATGCGGTCGAGCAGCTTCATGATGCCGACGGAGGTCTGCGGGTCGAGGTTGCCGGTGGGCTCGTCGGCGATCAGCAGCTTGGGCCGGTTGACGAAGGCCCGCGCGATGGCCACGCGCTGCTGCTCACCGCCGGAGAGCTCGCCGGGCATCCGGTCCTCCTTGCCGCCGAGCCCGACGAGATCGAGCACCTGCGGCACGGACTTGCGGATCTCGCCGCGGGATTTGCCGATGACCTCCTGGGCGAAGGCCACGTTCTCCGCGACGGTCTTGTTCGGCAGGAGCCGGAAGTCCTGGAACACCGTCCCCAGCTGGCGGCGCATCTGCGGCACCTTCCAGTTGGAGAGGCGCGCGAGGTCCTTGCCCAGCACGTGCACCTGACCGTGGCTGCACCGCTCCTCGCGGAGGATCAGCCGCAGGAAGGTGGACTTTCCCGAGCCGGAGGACCCCACGAGGAACACGAACTCGCCCTTCTCCACCTCCAGGGAGACATCCCTGAGTGCGGGGCGGGTCTGCTTGGGGTAGACCTTGGAGACGTTGTCGAATCGGATCACGGATGCACCACGGGTCGCCGGGGGTAGATGAGCGTGACCATACGCGAACCGGGTGTGCAAGTGCAGTCGCAGGTCGAGGTTGGGTAAGGGTTGTACGTTTTTGTACCCGTCTCTGTTCTCTCCCCTCTCTCCGAGGCCCCGCGCAAGCTCGGTGGGAACCTGGCACAGTGGAGGGGGAACGTTCTCGTTCCCGCAAGCGTTGAGACATGTGACGGCCGGTGCAAGGAGGGCGAGCGCATGACGTACGACCGGTTGGTGTGCGCGAACTGCGCGGCGCCCGTGAGCGAGGGCCGGTGCCCGGTGTGCCGCGCCAACCGCGAGCGACTGCAGCAAGAGGGCTTTCTGGGCGGGGTGAACCCGATGGCGCTGATCGCCCTGCTGGCGGTGCTGATCGCCGCGGTGGCGCTGCTGGCGCACCAGACCGCGTGAGAAAAGACTGAGAAAAGCGTCAGGGCCCGGAGCGTCAGCTCCGGGCCCTTCAGCGTGCACGGTGCGTGCACAGGGTGACCGTGGGGTTACCCTCAGGCCGCAGCGCCGCCGCGGCCGTTCACCAGGCGCGGCAGAACGCGGAAGCCGATGCCGCCGGCGATCATCGTCGCGGCGCCGATCAGCAGGAACGCGGTCTGTCCGGCACCGGTCTCGGCGAGCTGCTTGCCGCCGCCCTGGGCCTGGGTGTCGGAGCCGGTGTCGGTGAGCTGCGAGGAGCCCTGCTCCTGCGAGGCGTTGTTGTTGCCGCCGCCCTGCGGGGTGTCGTTGTTGCCGCCGGTGCTGGAACCACCGGTGCTGCCGCCACCCGTGGTGGAGGAGCCACCGGTGCTGGAGCCGCCCGAGGTGCTGGAGCCGCCGGAATTGCCGCCACCGGTGGTGCTGCCGCCGGTGCCGCCGGTGGTGGAGCCACCCGTGGTGGAGGTGCCGCCGGTGCCGTTGCCACCGCCGGTCCCGTTGTCACCGCCGGTCCCGTTGCCACCGCCGGTGCCGTTGTCACCGCCGGTGCCGTTGCCGCCACCGGTGCCGTTGTCACCGCCGGTGCCGTTGTCGCCGCCGGTCGTGCCGCCGCCGATGACACCGCCGATGGTGACGTCGCCGCCGGTCGTGTTGTCACCGCCGGTCGTCGTGTCGCCGCCGGTGGTGGTGTCACCGCCGGTGGTGGTGCCGCCGGTCGTGGCGTCGCCACCGGTCGTCGTGTCGCCGCCGGTGGTGGTGCCGCCGCCGGTGGTGGTGCCGCCGGTCGTGGCATCGCCGCCGGTGGTGGTGCAGATGCCGAGGTTGCAGCCGCCGTCACCACCGTCGGTGCCGCCGTTGTCGCCCTCGCCGTTCGTGTGCACGCCCAGGTTGATCGGGCCCGCCTGGACATCGATGCCCGCGGCGGAGGCCGCGCCGGCTGCGGTCAGTGACGCACCGGCCGCGATCACGGCGCCGGCGGCTATCCGCGCGACCCGGATCCGCGTCTTCTTCGTCATATGGTTGCTACCCCCAGTAGCTGTTCGTCAATGAGGCGGCGCGTGGGGCGTTGCCGTGATCGACGGGAGGCAGCCGGTGACGAAGTCCGCGTCAACTCATTCCCCCGGTTCACATGCGCCCCTGAAGTACGCATGCCGCGCTTAACCCTTCCGATTTTTCAAAGCAACGTCAAGGCCATTGCGGGCGCAATGTCCCTTCGGGGGGTATTTGGGGGGAGTTGAAGCCTGTGAGTGTGATGTAAAACCCAGACATAAGACAACTGCCGCCTCCTGGGCGGCAGTTGTCATGTCGACAAAGTTACTTCTCCTGCTGCTTGCGCCAGCGAATACCGGCCTCCAGGAACCCGTCGATCTCGCCGTTGAAGACGGCCTCGGGATTGCCGACCTCGTACTCGGTGCGCAGGTCCTTGACCATCTGGTACGGGTGCAGCACGTAGGAACGCATCTGGTTGCCCCAGGAGTTGCCGCCGTCGCCCTTGAGGGCGTCCATCCTGGCCTGCTCCTCCTGCCGGCGCCGCTCCAGCAGCTTGGCCTGGAGGACGTTCATGGCGGTGGCCTTGTTCTGGATCTGCGACCGCTCGTTCTGGCAGGAGACGACGATGCCGGTGGGCAGGTGGGTGATGCGGACCGCGGAGTCGGTCGTGTTGACACCCTGGCCACCGGGCCCGGAGGACCGGTAGACATCGATCCGCAGGTCGCTCTCGTCGATCTCGACGTGGTCGGACTGCTCGACGACGGGCAGCACTTCCACACCCGCGAAGGAGGTCTGGCGGCGGCCCTGGTTGTCGAAGGGCGAGATGCGCACGAGGCGGTGCGTGCCCTGCTCGACGGAGAGGGTGCCGTAGGCGTACGGCGCCTGGACGGAGAAGGTGGTCGACTTGATGCCGGCCTCTTCCGCGTACGACGTCTCGATCAGCTCGGTCTTGTAGCCGCGCTGCTCGGCCCAGCGCAGGTACATGCGCTGGAGCTTCTCGGCGAAGTCGGCGGCGTCGACGCCACCGGCCTCGGCGCGGATGTTGACGAGCGCCTCACGGGCGTCGTACTCGCCGGACAGGAGGGTGCGGACCTCCATCTCGTCCAGCGCCTTCCGCACGGCCGTCAGCTCGGACTCGGCCTCGGCACGGGTGTCCGGGTCGTCCTCCTCCTCGGCCATCTCGAAGAGGACCGCGAGATCGTCGATCCGGCCGCGCAGCGCCTCCGCCTTCCTGACCTCGGCCTGGAGGTGGGAGAGCTTGCTGGTGATCTTCTGCGCCTCGTCCGGGTTGTCCCAGAGGGACGGCGCGGCCGCCTGCTCCTCGAGCACGGCGATGTCTGCCCTCAGCCTGTCGAGGTCCAGGACGGCCTCGATCGACTCCATGGTCGAGGAGAGGGACTTCAGCTCTTCGGATACATCGACGACTGCCACGCATCCAGCGTAACGGCTGTGGCAAGCGACCTGGCCCGTGCAGTACCCGGCACTGCGCTCACCGCCCCGGGGCCCCGCCCCCTGGGTGGGTCACGGGGCCGACGTGCCGTGGATGTTCTGCGGCGCGTCCGAGTCGCCGTCGCCGGACGCCCACCACGCACCGACGCCCACCGCAGCGGCCAGTACCACCCCGGCCACTCCCAGCGTCACCCTGCGCCGCCGTACCGCCGCGCGGTGGCGGGCCGAGCCGGGCCGAGGGGCACCCGTGGCCCGGGGGACGCGAGCGGTCCCGTGCGCGCCGCCCGCCAGCTCGTCCGGCGCCGGCACCCTCATCGACGTGTGCGTGTCCCGGTTGGAGTCCGGCCGGGCCCCGGGGACGAGTGACACCGCCCCCCGCCGCCGTACCGTCTCGTCCCCCGGCGTGGCCGAGGGCACCGGCTCGTCGGCGGCCTCCTCGGAGAGCTCCGGCTCGTCCACGTCCAGCGGCGGCATCCCGGCCAGCACCGGCAGCTGCTCCCGCAGCCGCGCCGCCAGCTCGGAGGCGCGCAGCCGGGATGCGGGTGCCTTCGCCAGGCACTGCACGAGCAGCTGCCACAGCTCCTCGGGGATACCGGGGAGGGGTACGACCGTCTCGGTGACGTGCCGCCGCAGGACCGCTCCCGGATGGCCCCCGCCGAAGGGAGTGAAGCCCGCGAGCAGCTCGTACAGGACCGTCGCCAGGGCGTAGATGTCCACGGACGCCCGCGGCGGCAGGCCCTCGACGATCTCCGGGGCGAGATAGTCCGGCGTACCGATGATCTTCGTGGCCCGCGTCCGCTTCGGCGAGTCGATCAGCTTGGCGACGCCGAAGTCGGTCAGGAGGGCGGGGTGGGCTCCGCCGGGCCCGAGCGGGCCCTGCATGTCGAGGAGCACGTTCTCCGGCTTGACGTCCCGGTGGACGACCCCGGCCGCGTGGGCCGCCGCCAGCGCGTCGGCGACGTCGGCGACGATCGCCACGGCCGCCTCGGGCGCGAGCCGCCGCTCGCGCTCCAGCCGGGTGCGCAGATCCGTGCCGCGTACGAGGTCCATGACCAGGGCCAGGTCGTTGCCGTCGACCACCAGGTCGCGCACGGTGACGATGTGCGGGTGCTCCAGGCCGAGCAGCGCGGTGCGCTCCTGGACGAAGCGTCCGACGAGCTCCTGGTCGGAGGCGAGGTCCTCGCGCAGCAGCTTGACGGCGACGGGACCCTCCGGCCCCTCGCCCAGCCACACCGTGCCGGCGCTGCCCCGCCCCAGGATCTGGTTCGCGGTGTACCGGCTGCCGATCTTCCGTGCCAAGACTGCTCCTACAGACGCGTGTTGTCGCTAAAACTACGCGTCCGAGGAGCCAACCTTCACCGCGGAGACGGAAATCACCCGTCAGATGTCGACAAATCCACAAGCTCGTGGTCAGTTGCCGCTGCCGGACGAACCGCCCAGGTCCTTGACCCACCTGCTCACCTGGCCGGCCCAGTGGCTCACCTCGTGCCAGTAGCTGCGCCCCTGGCCGATCCAGGTGTGCAGCGGGGTCAGCTCGTAGATCAGCCAGCTCGCCACGACCAGGATGACGATCGTGAACAGGCAGCCCTTCAGGCAGCCGAGGCCCGGGATCTTCATCGGGTTGGCGCTGCGCTGCCGGGGCGCCCGGGGCTCACGGGCGGGCCGCTGCGGCTCCGGCGCGGGCGGCGCGTACCGCTGCGACTGCTGCGGCGGGGCGTACTGCTGGGGCGCTTGCGGCGCATGGCCGTACCCCTGCTGGTAGCCCTGCTGCCGGCCGCGCGGCTGCGGCTGCCGCGGCTGCTGCTGGGGACGGGCCACCTGCCGCTGGGGACGGTGGCGCAGCGGGTCGTCCTCGGGGGACAGGTACTGGACCTGCGTCTGCTCGTTGCGGTCGCGGGCCGCGCGCAGCTGGGTCTGCCAGGGGTGCGGCTGCTCGGGCTGCTGCCCCTGCGGGCCGGTGTTCGGCAGCACCGCGGTCGGGTCCGCCGCGCCCGTGTTCGGCAGGACGGCGGTGGGGTCGGCGGCGCCGGCGGGGCCGCCGGTGTGCGGCAGCACACTGGTCGCCGCGTTGGGGTCGTACGCGCCCCGGGGACCGGTGTTCGGCAGCACCTGGGTGGGGTCGGCGGCGCCGGGCACACCCGGTACGGCGGTCGGGGCCGGGTCGGGGGCCAGCAGCGCGCCCACGCCCTCGGCGGCGGCGATCTGCGCGGCGTTCGCGTGCACCCCGATGCCCTCGGCGACGACCCGGAGGCCGCGCGCCAGGTTCTCGGCGCTGGGCCGGTCGTCGGGGTTCTTGCGCAGACAGCGCTCTATGACCGTCCACAGCGGGTCCGGGACGGTGGAGGGGCGGCGCGGCTCGGCGCTCAGGTGCTGGTGCAGGACCTCGAGCGCGGTGCTGCCGGAGAACGGCGGGTGGCCGGTGACCAGCTCGTACAGCAGGATGCCGGCGCCGTAGATGTCCACGGCGGAGGTCTGGGGGCGGCCTTCGGCGGACTCCGGTGCCACGTACGCGGGCGTGCCGACGAACTCCTGGGTGCGGGTCAGGCCCGGGGAGTCCGCGAGCCGGGCGATGCCGAAGTCGGTCAGCATCGGGTGCATCCGGCCGTCGTGCTGCTGGAGCAGCACGTTGGCGGGCTTCAGGTCGCGGTGGACGACGCCGTCCGCGTGGCTCGCGGCGAGCGCGTCGGCGATCTGCGCGGTCATCAGCGCGGCGGCGACCGGCGTGAAGGGGCCGTTCTGGCGCAGGTACCGGTGCAGGTCGGGGCCGTCGACGAGGTCCATGACCAGCGCGAGCAGATCACCCTCGACGACCAGGTCGCGGACCCGGACGATGTTCGGGTGGGTGAGGCGCAGCAGCACGGACCGCTCGCGCAGGAAGCGCATCACGATGTCCGGGTCGCTCGCCAGCTCCTCCTTGAGGACCTTGATCGCGACCGTCTCGCCGGGCTGCCCGGGCACGGCCGCCTCGGCGCCCGCGGTCTCGCGCTGGCGGGCACGCCAGACGGTGCCTGTGGCGCCGCGTCCGAGCGGCTCCTCAAGCAGGTACTTGCTGCCGACTGGCCGCACGTCACGCGCTCCCTGTTGCTTGCTGAAGCTTGCTTGCCTGCATTCCGGTTGTCGTTCCGGTTGTTCCGACCCACTGTAGTGCCGCCGTTGTGGGCGCCACGTGTCGACGGAAAGACGCGCGTCCCGGTCTCCTGGTTGCCGGAGCCGGACGTGACCGATCTCAAGTGATCGCGGGTGTGCCACTGGTCAGGCACTTTTGGGGGCAGAGCCGACCAATCAAGATCACTTGTCACCGGGTCCCGGGCGCGTTGTCGGTGGCAGGTGCGAGGATGCCTTCCAGTACTGGCCGACGTGCTCGTGTGGGGTGGGGGGAAGTCCGTCCCGCGCAGACCCGCGCAGAAGGGACCGCTGACGCCGATGCAGATCCGGCTGACCGTCGTAGACCCGCTGGGCCCTGCCCCGCAGCGGGGCCGCGCCGCGAGCCGCGACGTGCTGGTCACGGCGCCCACGGGCACGGACCTGGCCGCGGTCGCGTCGGCGCTGGCCGGGGCGGTCACCGGGGAGGGCCGTGACGCCGCGGGCTCCTCCGTCGTGCTGTACGCCGGCACCGAGCGGCTGGATCCACGCCGCTGCGCCCTCGGCGAGCCCCCGCTGGTCGACGGCGCCGTGCTGTCCCTGGGCGCCCCGGCGGCCCCCGAGCCGCATCCCGAGCTCGACGACGCGCCGACCCAGCTGCACGTCGTCGCGGGCCCGGACGCGGGCGGGGTCCATCTGCTGCACGGCGGGCGGATCTCCGTGGGCCGCTCGGCCGACGCGGACGTGCCGCTGGACGACCCCGACGTGTCCCGGCTGCACTGCGCGGTCACGGTCGGGGCGGACGGGCGGATCTCCGTCGCCGACCTCGGCTCCACGAACGGTACGGCCCTGGACGGGGTGCGGGTGGACGAGCGCCCGGTGCGGGTCCCCGCCGGGGGCCTGGTGCGGATCGGGGAGTCGGCGCTTCGGGTTGCTCCGTCCGGGGGGCCGGCCGCTCGGGTGCGGACCGTCTCCGACGGGGAGGGGTGCGTTCGGGTCGTTCCGGGTGCGGGGGCGGACGCGTCTGCGGGTGCGGGTGCGTCGGGGTCCTCCGGGTTCGGCTTCCCACCCGAACCCCCCGTACAGCCTTCGTCGTCGGGAGCGGGTGGCCCCGGTGGGGGTGAAGCGCCGTCGGCGGCTGCGGGTGGCGCTGCCCCGGGGCCCGTGGGGGCGGGTCAGCACGGCTATGGCCCTGCCGGGTGGGGGACCTCCGGCAGCGGGGGCCAGGAGCACCGGCGCGGGGAGTCGGCCGTGGTGCCGGGGCAGGGCGGGGCGCCCCGGATCGAGAACGCCTCCGGTGCCCGTTCCGGTGGGGACACCCACGCAGGGCGCCTCGGCATCGGCGGGACGGGCACGGAACCCCTGGACAGTGGCCGCAAGGGCACTCCCGTCCGAGGCATCGACGCCCCACAGGGCGCACGGCGGCGCGGACTCGGCGCCTGGGCGCGCCGGCTGGCCGGCGGGCGTGGCGAGGAGTCCACGGCTCCCGAGGCGTACGACGGCACCGACGCCCGAGTCGGCACCGCCCCGGCGCTCCCCGCCCCGCAGCAGCCCGAGACCTGGCCGGACCCCGCCGCACTGCTGCTGACGGCGCTCGGTCCGGGGCCCCGGTTGTGGGAGCGCGGCCCCAGTCACCCGGAGACGCTGACCGTGCGACTCGGCACGGCGGACCGGAGCGCGCCGGACGGCACCGGCGTGGTGCCCGCGGTGCCCGTGACGGCGGCACTGCGCGAGGCGGGCGCGCTGGGCCTGGCCGGTCCGCGGCCCCGGCTGTCCGGGCTGACCCGCGCGGTGCTGGCCCAGCTGGCCGCGCTGCACTCGCCCGACCTGCTGGAGATCGTGCTGATCAGCGCCGACCGTTCCCGCCCCGTGGAGGAGCGCACGGCCGAGTGGTCCTGGCTCGGCTGGCTCCCGCATGTCCGGCCGGGCCACGGCCAGGACTGCCGGCTGCTGCTGGCCTACGACCGCGAGCAGGCGGCGGCCCGCACGGAGGAACTCCTGCGCCGACTCGACGACCACGCGGCGACCGGCAGAACCGCGGCCCACCCCGCCCGGGTCCCGGCACCCGGTACCGCACCGGGCGACCCGGCGCACACCGAGCCGACCGGCACTGCCCCGCCGGGCTCCCCCGCGGGCACCCCCGCCGAGTCGTCCGGGGCCCAGCCCCGGAACCCGGCGACCGGCGAGTGGGACACTCCCGGCGCCCCGGGCACTTCAGCCCGGGGAGGCTTCTCCGGCCACATCGGCCCCCAGGCACCCGGCTCCGGCATCTCCGCGCCCGGCCAGGCCGACCAGACCGTCGGCGACCACGGCACCGTCCCCTTCCCCGGCGCACCGGCCCGAGGCCTCTCCCCCGACCACCCCGGCACCCCCGTCCGCGGCTCCGGTGCCCCTCACGGCCAGGCCACCGGCCACCACCGCACCACCGCCACTCCCGGCGCACCGGCCCACGGCCCCCTCCCGGGCCACCACAGCCCCACCGCCGCATCCAGCACAGCCAGCCAAGCATCGACTTTCAGCCGCACCGGCGTCACCGCACACTCCGCCACCCCCCTCGGCGCTCCCGGCGCTCCCGAAGCCCCGGCCCAAGGACTCGCCCCCGGCCCGAGCGGCGGTCCCGCGCACGGGCACGCTCCCGCCCCCGCCGCCCGTGCCCAGAGCGGCGCCCACCCCTCGGCCGCCCTCTCGGCCCCCACCTGTCGCCCTTCCTGGGCCAAGGAGGACACCGAGGTCGGCGGGAGCGGCGGTTTCCCGGGTCCCTACACCGTCGTCGTCGTGGACGGAGACCCCGGGGGCAGCGCGCTGCGGGACGCACTCGCACGGCTGGCCGTGGCCGGGCCGCGGGCCGGGGTCCATGTGGTCTCCCTCGCCGAGACCGAGCCCGCCTCGCCCGCCTCCCCCGTGGAGCGGACGTACGAGGCCGCCTGCGCGGTGACGCCCACGTTCCGGCACTGCGGTGCCGTGGCGCTGCTCAGCGGGGATGTCGCGACGGCGCTGCGGCTGCTGCGGGTGGCGCCGGACGGGCCCGTCGGACCGGGAACGCTCGCCGCCGTGGACGCCGTGTCCGCCGCCTGGGCGGAGCGCTTCGCCCGGGCGCTGGCGCCGCTGCGGCCGGACGGCCCGGTCGGCGAGCGGGACACGCGCGTCGCGGCGCCGTTGCCGCAGTCGGCGCGGCTGCTGGACGAGCTGGGACTGGCCCGGGCCACCCCTGCCTCGCTGATGGCCCGCTGGGCCGACGCGGCCGACGACACCCAGGCGCTGGGCGGACGGGCGCGGCCGGTGCTCGGCGCCGGGCCACGCGGGCCGCTCACCGCCGACCTGGTGGCCGACGGACCTCATCTGCTCATCGAGGGGCCGGCCGGCAGCGGTCGTACGGAGTTGCTGCGGGCCGTGGTGGCCTCGCTGGCCGCCGCCGAGCGGCCGGACCGGCTGGGTGTCGTCCTGATCGACGGGCGGGACGGCGTCGGGACGGGCGCGGCACGCGCCGAGGGGCTGCGGGTGTGCACCGACATACCCCATGTCACCACGCATCTGATCGCCAACGACCCCGTACGCATGCGGGAGTTCGCCCAGTCGCTGGCCGCCGAGCTGAAGCGGCGGGCGGAGCTGCTGGGCCGGACGGACTTCGCGCAGTGGCATGCGGGGCGGGAGGTGTCCGGGCGGATCGTCGCCCAGCGCACGCCCGGAACCGGTGACATAGAGGCGCCGCCCAGCTCCACCCTGCGGCTGCGGCCGGGGGCGGCCGCGCGGCAGCGGGCCGAGGCCGCGCCGCCGTTGCCGCGGCTCGTGGTCGTCGTGGACGACCTGGACGCGCTGGTCTCGCCCCCGCTCGGCTCGCCGGGCCGGCCGGCCGCCGGTTCGGTGATGCGGGCGTTGGAGGCGGTGGCCCGGGAGGGCGAGCGGCTCGGGGTGCATCTGGTGGCGGCGGCCGGGACCGGCGGTCGTACGGCGGAGACCGAGCCCGCGCGGCGGGCGGCGCTGCGGGTCGTGCTGGACGCTCCTCAGCAGGGACCGGACGAGCCGGCGCCGGGGCGTGGCCGACTGGCGTACCCGGACGGGCGGGTCGTCGGTTTCCAGGGCGGCCGGGTGACGGGCCGTATCCCGCGTACCGCGACCCAGCGGCCCACGGTGGTCCCGCTGGACTGGCAGCGCATGGGCGACCCCCCGGCCCGTCGGCCCGTGCGGGAGCTGGGCAACGGCCCCACCGACCTGGCCCTGCTGGCGAGCGCCGTGCAGCGGGCGGCGCGGGAGGTGTCCGCGGCTCAGGTGCCCTCGCTGCTCTGACCGGAGCCGGCGGCACCGCATGCGCATACCTCCCTGATCACGAGCCGGTCACGATGAGCCGCCGGACGGCGCAGGCGCTCTTGCCGCGCTTGTGCGGCGCGGCGTACACCGGAGCGCACGGACAGAGTTCTGACGTTCAACGAAGAACGACGAACGGGGAAGTGATGCGCAGCAAGAGCAGCACCATCCGGACACACAGGACCGTCACCACATTCGCCGCACTGCTCACGGCCGCCCTCGCCCTCAGTGCCTGCTCCAGCAGCAAGGACAACGGGGACAAGAGCAGCGGCGAGCCCACCGGCGGGGCCACCACCGGCTCCACCGTCAGCCTGCCGAAACTGAACGGCGCGAACCTGGAGATCGCCGCCGTCTGGACCGGTCAGGAGCAGAAGAACTTCAAACAGGTCCTGGCCGAGTTCGAGAAGCGCACCGGCGCGAAGGTGACCTTCGTGCCCGCCCAGGACCCGATCATCAACTTCGTCGGTTCGAAGATCGCGGGTGGCCAGCCGCCGGACGTGGTCATGCTGCCGCAGCCCGGCGCCATCAAGCAGGCCGTGCAGCGGGGCTGGGCCAAGCCGCTCGGGCCGGACGCCCTGAAGGAGCTGCAGAAGAACTACTCCCAGGGCTGGCAGCACATCGGCACGGTGGGCGGCAAGCAGTACGGCGTCTACTACAAGGCCGCCAACAAGTCGCTGATCTGGTACAACGCCAAGGTTTTCGAGGGTGCGGGCACCAAGGAGCCGAAGACCTGGCAAGAGCTGCTGAAGACGGCACAGAACGTGTACGACTCCGGGGTCACGCCGTTCTCGGTGGGCGGTGCGGACGGCTGGACGCTGACGGACTGGTTCGAGAACGTCTATCTGTCCCAGGCGGGTCCGCAGAAGTACGACCAGCTCGCCCAGCACAAGATCAAGTGGACGGATCCGTCGGTCAAGCAGGCGCTGACGACCCTCGCGCAGATCTGGGGCAAGAAGGACTACCTCGCGGGCGGCCAGGACGGCGCGCTGCAGACGGAGTTCCCGTCCTCGGTCACCCAGACCTTCACCGGCGGCGACCAGCCGAAGGCCGCGATGGTCTACGAGGGTGACTTCGTGCAGGTCAACATCGGTGAGACCAAGGCGAAGGTGGGCACGGACGCGAAGGTGTTCCCGTTCCCGGCGGTCGGCTCGACCGCGCCGGTGGTCTCCGGCGGTGACGCGGCGGTGATCCTGAAGGACTCCAAGGCGGCCCAGGCCCTGGTCACCTTCCTCGCCTCCCCGGACGCGGCGACGATCCAGGCGAAGCTCGGCGGCTTCCTCTCGCCGAACAGGAACGTGCCGGTCTCGGCGTACCCGAACGCGGTGCAGCAGAAGATCGCCAAGGCGCTGATCGCGTCCGGCGACGACTTCCGCTTCGACATGTCCGACCAGGCACCGCAGGCCTTCGGCGGCACCCCCGGCAAGGGTGAGTGGAAGGACCTGCAGGACTTCCTGAAGAACCCGACGGACGTGGCGGGCACCCAGGCGAAGCTGGAGAAGGACGCGGCGGCCGCGTACGGAAGCGGGAGCTGATCCGGCGATGGCGTCGGCGGCAACGGCGGCGGGGGCCTCACCGGGTCCCGCCGCTCCCCGCAGTCGTAGGAGCGTGACCGGCACCCGCAGGACCGTGGCAGCCCTGTTCCTGCTGCCCGCCCTGGTACTGCTCGGCGCGCTCGTGGTCTACCCGATCGGGTACTCGCTCATCCGCAGCTTCTACAACTCCTCCGGCGACGGTTTCTCCGGCGTCGACAACTACAGGACGCTCTTCACCGACGACGGCATCCGCACCGCCCTGAAGAACAACGTCATCTGGGTGGTGTTCGCGCCGACGGTCTCCACCGCGCTCGGTCTGGTGTTCGCGGTGCTGACCGAGCGGGTGCGCTGGGGCACGGCGTTCAAGCTGGTCGTCTTCATGCCGATGGCGATCTCGATGCTGGCGGCCGGGATCATCTTCCGGCTGGTGTACGACCAGGATCCGCACAAGGGGGTCGCGAACGCGGTGTGGGTGGGCGTGCACGACACCTTCGCGCAGTCGTCGGCGTTCCCGAAGGCCCACCCGGGCCGCGAGTCGCCGCTCGTGCCCCAGGGCGGCGGCTTCATCACCAAGGCCACCGTCCACACCGGCGGCACGGTCACCCTCCCCCTCGTCGGCGTGGCCCCGGACCAGATGCCGGACAGCGCGAAGAGGGCCGTGGCCGCGCGGCCGGAGCCGGGGAGGATCACCGGCACCACCTGGCAGGACTTCACGCGCGGCAAGGGCGTGGGACGGCTCGGCGCGCCCGACCCGTCCGAGCTGGGCTACGCCGGGATGCGGATCGAGGCGGTGAAGGACGGCAGGGTGGTCGCGTCCACCCGGGCCGCCGGCGACGGCACCTTCACGCTGCCCGCCGCCGCCGACGGAGCCCGGCTGCGGCTGCCGGCGGGCAACTTCAGGGAGCCGTACAACGGCGTGGAGTGGCTCGGCCCGACGCTGGTCACCCCGGCGATCATCGGGGCGTACGTGTGGATGTGGGCGGGCTTCGCGATGGTGCTGATCGCGGCCGGGCTCGCGGGCGTGCCCCGGGAACTGCTGGAGGCCGCACGGGTGGACGGCGCCAACGAGTGGCAGGTGTTCCGCAAGGTCACCGTGCCGCTGCTGGCGCCGGTCCTCGCGGTCGTCACCGTCACGCTGATGATCAACGTGCTGAAGGTGTTCGACCTCGTCTACATCATCGCGCCCGGCTCCTCCCAGGCCGAGGCGAACGTGCTCGCCCTGGAGCTGTACCGCAAGGGCTTCGCGGAGGACCAGCCGGGCGTCGCGAGCGCGATCGCGGTGCTGCTGCTGGTGCTGGTGATTCCCGTGATGCTCTTCAATGTTCGTCGGCTGCGGCGGGAGGTGCGGCGATGACCTGGCTGCTGGAGAAGATCAACGGTGGTCTGGTCCGCGTCTTCCTGATCGTCGTGGGCCTGTTCTGGCTGGTGCCGACGATCGGACTGCTCGCCTCCTCCCTGCGCTCGCCGGAGGACATGAGTGCCAGCGGCTGGTGGAAGGTGTTCGCCAAGCCGTCGCAGCTGACCTTCGACAGCTACCGGAAGCTGCTGGAGAACGGCGACATCACCCACTCCCTCTGGAACACCGTGCTGATCACGGTCCCGGCGACGGTCCTGGTCGTCGTGGTCGGCTCCCTCGCGGGTTACGCGTTCGCCTGGATGGAGTTCCCGGGCCGGGACTGGTGGTTCCTCGGTGTGGTGAGCCTGCTGGTGGTGCCGGTGCAGGTGGCGCTGATCCCGATCGCCGAACTGTTCGGGAAGATAGGCCTGTTCGGGACCATCCTCGGCGTCATCCTCTTCCACACCGGCTTCGGCCTGCCGTTCGCGGTGTTCCTGCTGCGGAACTTCTTCGCGGAGATCCCGCGCGAGCTGCTGGAGGCGGCCCGCCTCGACGGCGCCGGTGAACTGCGGCTGTTCACACGGGTGGTGATGCCGCTCGGCGGCCCCGCGATCGCGAGCCTCGGCATCTTCCAGTTCCTGTGGGTGTGGAACGACATGCTGGTCGCGCTGGTGTTCACCAAGTCGGGCACCCAGCCGATCACGGTCGCGCTGCAGACGCAGGTACGGCAGTTCGGCAACAACATCGACGTGCTGGCACCCGGCGCGTTCATCTCCATGGTGATCCCGCTGGCCGTGTTCTTCGCGTTCCAGCGGCAGTTCGTGTCCGGAGTGATGGCGGGCGCGGTCAAGTAGCGACGCACGTCGAGGGGTGGGCCGTACGGGACCCGCCCCTCGGCGTTCACCCGCCGTCCCCCGGCAGTCCCCCACATGCCGTACGAACCGTAACCAATTCACTCCATCGGCCGTTTCCGGTCAGAAACCCCGCGCCGAGCGACGACCCTTGGATGTCCCTTGCCCAGGTTCAGTGTCATTGTCCCCGCGTACAAGGTTCAGGCGTACCTCTCCGAGTGCCTGGACTCGGTGCTCTCGCAGTCGTACCCCGATCTGGAACTGATCGCCGTGGACGACTGCTCGCCGGATGCCTGCGGGGCGATCATCGACGAGTACGCGGCCCGGGACGCGCGCGTACGGCCCGTGCACCTGGCCGAGAACCGGGGGCTCGGGCGGGCCCGGAACGCGGGGATGGCCGAGGCGAGCGGTGACTACCTGGTCTTCCTCGACAGCGACGACACGCTCACCCCGGACGCGCTCAGGGCGATCGCCGACCGGATCAAGGAGTCCGGGGAGCCGGACGTCCTGGTGTACGACTACGCGCGCACCTACTGGGACGGCCGGGCGGTGCGCAACCAGGTCTCCGCCCCGCTCACCGAGCAGGGCCCGGCACCGTTCCGCCTCCAGGACCGGCCGGGGCTGCTCGGGGTGCTGATGGTGGCCTGGAACAAGGCGTACCGGCGGGAGTTCGTCGAGGAGCGCGGCTTCGCCTTCCCGCCGGGATACTACGAGGACACCCCCTGGACGTTCCCCGCGCTGATGACGGCGGAGTCGATCGCCACCCTGGACCGGGTGTGCGTGCACTACCGGCAGCGCCGGCAGGGCAACATCCTCGGCACCACCAGCACCGGGCACTTCGATCTGTTCGATCAGTACGACCGGGTGTTCGCGTACGTCGAGGACCATCCCGAACTCGCGCGGTGGCGGCCGGAGTTGTTCCGCCGGATGATCGACCACTACGCCACGGTGTTCACCAGGCGGGACCGGCTGCCGCGCGGCAGCCACGGCGAGTTCCTGCGCCGGGCCCGCGCCCACTACCGCCGCTACCGCACCCCCGGCACCCGGATGCGCCGCCGCAACGTCCTGGTCCGCTTCGGTCTGCACCGCACCTTCCGCGCGTTCCAGGTGGTCTCCGCCGCGCGCCGGCGCACCTTCAAGGCGGCGGTGAAGCTGGCCCGCGCCGTGCGGACCGGTGTGCTGCGGCTGCACTACCGGATCCAGCTGCGGCTGCCCGTCCGCGCCGACCGGGCGGTGTTCACCTCCGGGGCGGCCCGGGGCCACGGCGGCGACCCGGGCGCCCTGGAGGAGGCGTTCCGCACCCACGCCCCGCACATCCGCACCGCCTGGATCGCCCGTCCCGAGCACCAGCACACGGTCCCGCCCGGCCCGCGCCGGCTGCGGCCCGGCACCGTCGCCTACTGGACGGCGCTGGCCCGCGCCAAGTACCTGGTCACCGACGACGTCCTGGACCCGGACCTGCGCAAGCGGCCCGGGCAGGTCCTGGTCCAGACCCGGCAGGGCACGCCGCTCAAGCACATGGGCCTGGACCTCCAGGAACGCCCGGCGGCGGCCCGCGACACCGACTTCGACCGGCTGCTGCGCGGCGTCGACCAGTGGGACGTCGTCCTGTCCGGCAACCGGCACTCGACCCTGACCTGGGAGCGGGTCTTCCCGGGCCGGTACCGCACGCTGGAGTACGGGGCACCGCGCAACGACGTCTTCCAGCGGGCCACCTCGGCGGACGTGGCCCGGCTGCGCGGGTTGCTGGGCATCCCGGAGGGCGCGGTCGCGATCCTGTACGCGCCGACCTTCCGCGACCACCAGCGCACCCAGCACCCGCTGCTGGACCTGGAGCGGATCGCGCGCCGCCTCGGCCCCCGCTTCGTGATCCTGGCCCGCCCCCACCCGGTGCACGGCGGCCCCCTCGGCACGGGCGGCCGGATCATCGACGTCGGCAGCCATCCCAGCGTGCAGTCGCTGTGTCTGGCCTCGGACGTCCTCCTCACCGACTACTCCTCGCTCATGTTCGACTACGCCAACCTGGACCGGCCGATCGTGGTGCACACGGGCGACTGGGAGGCGTACTGGGCGGCCCGCGGCACCTACTTCGACCTGCACGCCTCTCCGCCGGGTGCGGTCGCGCGCAGCGAGGACGAGCTGATCGACATCTTCGCGACCGGGCACTGGCGCGGCTCGCGCTCGGCCCAGCTGCGGGCGGCGTTCCGGCAGCGGTTCTGCCCGTACGACGACGGACACGCCGCCGAGCGGGTCGTACGGCATGTGGTGCGGGGCGCGACGGGCCTGCCGCCGGTGGTGCCGCTGGAGGAGCGCAGGCCGGCGCCGTCGGCCTGCACGTGGTCCCCGTTGACCACCGCCACCGTGCCGCGACCTTCAGGTTCCCGTCCCGTCACCGAGCCGCGCTGAACGGCGTTGGTCCTCCCGGGAGTTCCCGTGCCCCTCGGCTCGACGCGGCCCACCCCGAGCCGGCCGTCCACCTGGCGTCCGGCGGGGCGGCCCGGTCGCGTGGCAGGCCCTGTCGTCCGCAGGACTCGCCTCCGCACCACACGCGTCCGCAAGTCAACAGAGAGAGCAGAATGCCCCGTTTCAGCATCATCGTCCCGTCCCACGGGGTCGCCGCCCGGCTGTCCGAGGCACTGGACTCGGTTCTCGGCCAGTCGTCCGGAGACCTGCAGCTGATCCCGGTCTGCGACGCCCCCGGCTCCCCGGCCGCCGCAGTGGCCGCCGGATACGCGGAGCGGGACGCCCGGGTGAACCCGGTCCACTCGCCGCCGTCCGCCGGCCTGAGCGGGGCGCGGAACGCGGGGATCGGTGCGGCGACCGGCGCGTATGTGCTGTTCCTCGACGGCGACGACCTGCTGCTGCCGGGCGCGCTCGCGGCGCTGGACGCCCGGCTGACCGAGACCGCCGGGGTGGACGTGCTCTACGTCGAGCACGAGCGCGCCCCCTGGTGGGAGGGCGAGCCGACCAACCCGGCCGCCCCGCTGTTCGCCGGGGCCCCGAAGGGCGCCTTCGCCCCCGCCGACCTACCGGAGCTGACCGGCGTACAGCTCCCGGCGTGGAGCGCGGTCTACCGCCGCGGCTTCCTCACCGAACACCAGCTCGCCTTTCCCGACAGCCACTTCACCGACCTCGGCTGGGGCGGCCTGACCACGCTCGCGGCCGGGCGGATCGCGGTGCTGCGCCGGGTCGTCGTACGGCACCGGCTGCGCCGGCAGGGCAGCCGGCTCAATGTGCCGGGGCCGCACCAGCACGATCTGCTCGACCAGGTGGAGCTCGTACTGACCCGGGCCGCCGAGCGGGAGCTGCCCGCCGAGCGGACGCGCGCGCTCTTCGAGCAGCTGTTCACCCGGGTCCTGAAGACCGCGTCCCGGCCCGAGCGGCTGCCGTCCGGGCACCGGGCGTTCTTCCGCCGCGCCGCCCGCCTCTACCGGCGCCACCGGCCGGCCGGTTTCCGGGTGCCCGGCGGCAGCCTGGGCGTGCAGCACCGGCTGCTGGCGGCCGGGGCGTACAGCGCGTTCCGGGCGCTGCGCGGCGCCAACCAGCTGGCCGTGAACACCGCCGAGGGCCTGCCGCGCCCGCGCGCGGTGCGCACCCGGCTGCGCTACGCCCGCGACCTGCACCGCCCGCTGGACGAGAACCTGGCCGTCTACTGCGCCTACTGGGGCCGGGGCTACGCCTGCAACCCGGCCGCGATCCACGCCAAGGCCCGTGAACTCGCCCCGCACATCCGCTCGGTGTTCCTCGTCGAGGCCGACCAGGCGCATGCGATGCCGAAGGACGTGGAGTACGCGGTGATCGGGTCCCGCCGCTGCTGGGAGGTGCTGGCCCGCGCGAAGTACCTGGTCAACAACGCCAACTTCGCCGAGGGGATCGTCAAGCGGCCCGGCAGTGTGCACCTGCAGACCCAGCACGGCACCCCGCTGAAGACGATGGGCGTGGACCAGTCGACGTACCCGGTGGTGGCCGCGCAGTCCGGCAGCTACACGAAACTGCTGGGCCGGGTCGACCGCTGGGACTTCAACCTCTCCTCCAACCGCCACTCCACCCAGATGTGGGAGCGCGCCTTCCCCGGCTCCTGGGAGGCGCTGGAGTACGGCTATCCGCGCAACGACGTCTACTACACGGCGACCGCCGAGGACGTGGCCCGCGTCCGGCGGGAGCTGGGCGTCCCCGAGGGCAGCACGGCCGTCCTCTACGCCCCCACCCACCGCGACCACCACACCGGCTTCGAGCCCGGCCTGGACCTGGCGGCGTTCTGCGCGGCCGCCGGCGAGGACGTGGTCGTGCTCCTGCGCGCCCACTACTTCTACGACCGGGGGTCCGGCCACGGCGACGGGAGGATCATCGACGTCACCGCGCACCGCTCCGCGGAGGACGTGTGCCTGGCGGCGGACGCGCTGGTCACCGACTACTCGTCGATCATGTTCGACTACGCCAACCTGGACCGGCCGATCGTCGTGTACGCCGACGACTGGGACGTTTACCGGGAGACGCGGGGCGTCTACTTCGACCTGACGGCCGAGCCGCCCGGACCGGTCACGCGCACCCCGGAGGAGCTGGCCGCCGTCTTCCGGGACGGCTCGTACGCGGGCGAGGAGGCCGCGGCGCTCAGGGCCGCGTTCCGGGAGCGGTTCTGCGAGTTCGACGACGGCCGGGCCGCCGAGCGCGTCGTACGGCGGGTGCTGCTCGGCGAGCCGCCGGAGGCGGTCCCGCCCGTGATCCCGCTCGCGCAGCGCGTCCCCGCCCCCGCCGCCGCGCCCCTCGTGAGGAGCTGACCCGCCCGTGCCCCGCTTGAGTCTGATCGTGCCCTGCTTCAAGGTGCAGGGCTTTCTGCGCGAGTGCCTGGACTCGGTGCTGCTGCAGTGCTTCGGCGACTTCGAGGTGATCGCCGTGGACGACCGCTCCCCGGACGGCTGCGGCGCGATCCTGGACGAGTACGCCGTGCGCGACCCGCGGGTGAAGGTGCTGCACCTGCCGGAGAACGTGGGCCTCGGCCGGGCCCGCAACGCCGGGCTGCCGCACGCCACCGGCGACTACCTGTTCTTCCTGGACAGCGACGACACCCTCGCTCCGGGCGCGCTGCGGGCGATCGCCGACCGGCTGACGGAGGCCGCGGACCCGGACGTGCTGGTCTTCGACTACGCGCGCACCTACTGGTGGGGCGGCACCCGGCGCAACGCCCTGGCCGAGGTGCTCGCCGAGGCCGGGCCCGGCACCTTCACCGCGGCCGAGTACCCGCAGATCCTCGACCTGCTGATGGTGGTGTGGAACAAGGTCTACCGGCGGGAGTTCGTGGCGCAGGAGGGCTTCGAGTTCCCGCCCGGCTACTACGAGGACACGCCCTGGACCTTCCCGGTCATGCTCAGCGCCCGGCGGATCGCCGCGCTGGACCGGATCTGCCTGAACTACCGGCAGCGCCGGCAGGGCAACATCCTGTCCACGACCAGCCGCAAGCACTTCGACATCCACGACCAGTACGAGCGGGTCTTCGCGTTCGTGGGGCAGCGCCCGGAGCTCGCGTCCTGGCGGCCGTACCTGCACCGCAAGATGGGTGAGCACTGCCTGGACATCCTGGCCAAGCCGGACCGGCTGCCGCCCGCCGACAAGGCCGAGTTCTTCCGGCGCACCCGGGAGATGTTCCGGCGCCACAGGCCGGCACAGGACGCCCTGACCGACGGCGAGGTCGGCCTGCTGGAGGGCTCCTGGACGGGGTACCGGATCAGGCGGGAGGCGGCACGGGCCGGGCAGGAGGCGGCACGGCGGGCCGCTCTCGTGCGCGGCGCTGTCGCCGACCGGGCCCGCTCCGGCTGGGCGGCCGTGCACGCGCGCCGCCCGCTGGACCCGCACCTGGTCGTCTACTCGGCGTCCTCGCACCGGGGCATGCTCGGCGACCCGGCCGCCGTGTACGCCAAGGCCCGGCAGATCGCCCCGCAGCTGCGCGGGGTGTGGGTGGTGAAGGACGAGGAGACCGCCGAGCACCTGCCGACCGGTGTGGAGCACGTGGTCCTGGGCTCCCGGCGCTGTCTGGAGATCGCCGCACGGGCCAAGTTCTTCGTCAACGACGTCAACTGGCCCGGCTCGCTCGCCAAACGGCCCGGCAGCGTGCACATCCAGACCCACCAGGGGACCCCGCTGAAGTACATGGGCGCCGACCTGCTGGACAAGCCGGGCGCCCGGCTCGGCTTCGACGTGCCGCAGATGCTGCGCCGGGCCGACCGCTGGGACTACAGCCTGGTCGCCAACCGCCACTCCGAGCTGGTCTGGGAGCGGGCCTACCCCTGCCACTTCACCTCGCTGCGCACCGGCAGCCCGCGCAACGACGTGCTGGTGAACGGCGGCGACAGCGACTTCCGGCAGCGGTACGGCATCCCGGAGACGGACACGGTCGTGCTGTACGCGCCGACCCGCCGGGACTACCGCCGCGGCGGGCACGTGGACCGGATCGACCTGGCCCGGTTCGCGGCGGACCTGCGCGAGGGCCTGGGGGGTGGGGGCCTGGGCGAGGGACTCACCCTGGTGGTCCGGCTGCACCCGTCCCTGGCGACCGGCCCGGCGCGCGGCATGGGTCTGGCCGAGCTGGACCGGCGCGGGATCCTGGTCGACGCGACCGACGAGCCGCGCGTGGAGGACGTCCTGCTCGCGGCGGACGTGCTGGTCACCGACTACTCGGCGGTGATGTTCGACTACGCCAACCTGGACCGGCCGATCGTGCTGCACGCCGACGACTGGCCCGCGTACACCGCGAGCCGGGGCGCCTACTTCGACATCACCGCCGAGCCGCCGGGCCATGTCGCGCGTTCCTACCGCGAGCTGGCCCGGCTGTTCGCGTCGGGATCCTGGCGGGACGAGGAGTCGGCGCGGCTGCGGGCGGAGTTCCGGGAGCGGTTCTGCGAGTTCGACGACGGCCGGGCCGCCGAGCGCGTGGTACGGACGCTGCTGCTGGGCGAGGCCGTGCCCGGCCCCCGGATCCGGCTGCCGGGCCAGGCCACGGGGCAGGACGTGCTGACGTCCGCATAGGGCAGGCATAGGGCGGGCCCGAGGGTGCCGGGCACGTGGCCGCCGGCACCCTCGGGATGCGCCGTGGTTACTCGATGTTCACTCGATGACGAGGTCGACGTCGATGTTGCCGCGGGTGGCGTTGGAGTAGGGGCAGACCTGGTGGGCGGTCTCGACCAGCTTGCGGCCGGTCTCCTGGTCCACGGTGTCGGGCAGCTCGACGCGCAACGTCACCTTCAGGCCGAAGCCCTCGCCCTGCTTGCCGATGCCGACCTCGGCGGTCACGGCGGCGTCGCTGACGTCGACCTTGGCCTGCCGGCCGACGAGACCGAGGGCGCTGCCGAAGCAGGCGGCGTAACCGGCGGCGAAGAGCTGCTCGGGGTTGGTGCCCTCGCCGTTGCCGCCCAGCTCCACCGGCGGGGCCAGCTTGAGGTCGATCCTGCCGTCGGAGGAGACGGCACGACCGTCACGGCCGTGGGTGGCGGTGGCGACTGCGGTGTAGAGCGCGTCCATGAAGACCATCCCTCTCGGGTGCGGGGTTCGCTGTGACCACAAGTAGAGCACACAATTTAGTTGTGCACAACTAAATGGCTCACCAGAGCTACCCTGGAGACATGACCGACACCGAGTGGCTGCGCCTGGACCGCCAGATCTGCTTCTCCCTGCACGCGGCTTCCCGCGCCTTCAACGGCGTCTACCGGGTGATCCTCAAGGACCTCGGGCTCACGTATCCGCAGTACCTGGTGATGCTGGTCCTCTGGGAGCAGGGCGACCTGCCCGTGAAGGCGCTCGGCGAACACCTGCGACTCGACTCGGGCACGCTGTCCCCGCTGGTCAAGCGGCTGGAGGGGGCCGGCCTGGTGCGCCGGGAGCGCAGCGCGCAGGACGAGCGTTCGGTGTGGGTCCGGCTCACCGGGGAGGGCGCGGCGCTGCGGGAGCGGGCGCTGGAGGTACCGCGCCGCATCGCCCGGGCGACCGGTTTCGACCTGGCGGAGATCACCGAGCTGCGCGAACGCCTCGACCGGCTCACGACCGCGCTGGACACGGCGGCCACGACAGCGGGGCTCCCGGCGGACTAGCCGACGCGGACGGGTTTCCTCCCGGGCGCCGAGGGCTCCATGGGCTTGCGGACGTACAGCCGTACGGCCATACCGCCCCGCAGGATCTCCCGCTCACCGGTGAAGTCCCGCCGCATCACGGCGAGTTCGGCCCGCTCGGTGCGGCTGCGGGGGAGCCGGCGCCCGACGAGCAGGTCCGGGTCCGCCACGACCCACACCCGGTCCAGCCGCGCCATCCGCCGCCGCACCTTCCGGGCCCCGGCCTCCCGCCCGTACAGCGTCCCCGACCCGGCGGGCCCCTCCGCCAACGCCACGTCCCGCGCACCCCGGAACGCGCCCGGATAGGCCAGGGCCACGTTCCGCACCTGCGACGGCAGGAACAGCACGGCGTCACCGGGCGCCAACTCCCGTGCCGCCACCCGGGAAACAGCACCGAGATCATCGGGCCGGGCACCCGGGTCGCGATCGGCGCAGAGGAGGGGGAGCTGGTGGAGAAAGGCGAGCGCGACGGCGAAGACACCGGTGAGGGTGACGAAGGGGCTGTGCCACAAGGGGTGCCGTGTGCGACCACCCGGCCGCAGCCGCCCGACGACCCCCGCCACCCGCTCGGCCCCCGCCGCGACGAGCAACGGCGCCCCGCTCAGCGCGTACAGCACATACCGGTCCACAAACAGCGGCGAGGCCTGAGAAGCGAGCATCAACACCGCAGGCGGCGCCACGGTCAACGGCAACGCCACCCCCACAAGGGTGATTTCCCCCCGCCGTCCGAAGAGCCCCGCCAACCCGACCGACGCAAGGCCCAGACACACCGCGTACACCCCGCCCGAAGGCCCGAGAAACCCCCGCGACAGCTCTTCCGCCGTAATCGCCGTAGGCCTCCGCAGCCACGCCACCTGGGCCGCCTGCCCCCGTGACACCAGGACCATCGGCACCAGCGAGACCACGACCGCGCCCGCCGCACACCCCCACCCCCGCCACACCCGGCCCCCGACCCGGGCCAGCGCCAGCGACCCCGCGTGGGCGCACAGCAGCAGCACCGCGAACTCGTGCAGCCAGCAGGTGAGGCCGAGGACGGCGCCGTACGCCACCCAGGAACCCGAGGCCCCCTGAACGGCCCGCACGAACAGCAGGGTGGCCCCGGTGGCCCCGGCGGCCACCAGGGCGTACGAGCGGCCCTCCTGCGCATAGTGGCCGGCCATCGGCGCGACGGCGTACAGCAGCCCGGCCCACAGCCCGACGCGCGGCCGGACCAGCCGGGCACCGAGCGCCGCCACCAGCGCGGCCGTCACCGCCGCCGCGCACACCGACGGCAGCCGCAGGACGACCTCGCCGGGGTGGACGGCGAGAACGGCGTGCACGAGGAAGTAGTACATGCCGTGCACGGCATCCACGTCGTGCAGCAGCAGCCAGATCTGCGGCACCGTGCGCCGCCCGACCTGGAAGCTGACGGCCTCGTCGCGCCACATGCCGCCGCGGTCGAGCCCCCAGAGCCCGAGCGCGAGCATCACCAGCGCGGGCACCCCCACGGCGGTCCGGCGGCGGATCCGGGCCCGGTGGCCGCGGGGCACGCGCGTCGCCGTGCCGGCCGGCACGGCGACCTGACTCGCTTCCTCCCCGCGCGACTGCCGTTCCACAGGAAGCCCGACGTTCACCACGGTCCGCCCGATCTCTTGCGATTAGCCAACCTTTTTACAGTCATGACGGCGTATCGGCATGGATGCACCATCTGCGCCGCTTAGGCTCCCATGCGATGAACCGTCTCCGTGCCAACTCCGGTCCGGTCCTCGGCGTCACCGCCCTCTGGCTGGCCACCCGCGCCCTGATGCTGTGGTTGCTCACCCATGACAACGCCCCGCTGCTGGGCGGGGGCACGGTGCCCCGCGAGGTGTGGCGGCTGTACGGCGACTGGTACGGCGTCCTCGCGCACGGCTCGTTCCCGACGCACGACACGCTCTGGCAGTACCCGCCGGGCGCCGGCGTGGTGCTGCTGGCACCGCGCCTGCTGCCGTGGCTGACGTACTTCCAGGCGTTCGTGGTGCTCACGCTGGCCGTGGACGCGCTGGTCACGGCGGCGCTGACCCGCGCGGGCAGGCTTCCCGGACGCAGTCTGCTCGGCGCCGCCCTGTGGACGGGTGGCCTGCCGCTGCTGCTGCACCTCCCGCTCGCCCGGTACGACGTCCAGGCCACCGCCCTCGCCGTGCTCTCCCTGCTGGCGGCGGGCCGCTCCCCGCGCGCGGGCGGGGTGTACGGGGCGCTGGGCGCGCTGGTGAAGGTGTGGCCGGCGCTGGTGCTCCTCGGCACGCCCCGGGGCCGGGCGAGCCGTGGGGCGTGGGGGTGGGCGGCGGCCGCCGGGGCCGCCGCGTTCGGGGTCCTCGCCGTGCTGTTCGACCATCCCCTGTCCTTTCTGCGGGAGCAGGGCGGGCGGGGCGTGCAGATCGAGTCGTTCGGCGGTACGGCGCTGAACCTGGCGCGGCACGCTGGCTGGCCGGGCCGTGCGCGCTACCGGTACGGCGCCACCGAGCTGGTCGGCCCGCAGGTGCACGCCGTCGCCACCGCCTCCCTCGCGCTGACGGTGGCCGCCTTCGCGCTGCTGGTGCTGTGGCGGGTGCGGGCGCGGCGGTGGAGCGAGGCCACGCCGTTCGACGCGGCCCTGTGCGCGGTGCTGCTGTTCACGGTCACCAGCCGGGTGATCAGCCCGCAGTACATGATCTGGCTGCTCGGTCTCGCCGCGGTGTGCCTGACCTCGCGGCACACCGGCCAGCGGCCGGTGGCGGCGCTGGTCGTGGCGGCGGCCGTGCTGAGCACCCTGGCGTTCCCGATGCACTACGGCGATGTGATCGACGGCACCTGGACCGGCTGCCTGCTGATGCTGGCCCGCAATGGGATCCTGGCGGCCGCGGCGGCGCTGTCCTTCGTCCGGCTGTGGCGTTCATCACAGCCCTATGAAGATACTATGCAAACTACGGAACCCGGACCCGATTTCGAACGTCTTCCGGACCGAGCGCTAAGCCTCTCTTAACGGCGTATTACCGAACATTCCTACGCTCCCGGCCCGTGGACCCGATGCGATCAGACTCGACCGACACACCCGATACCGCAGGTACCGCCGAGTCGCCGCGCCCGGCGCAGGTCGGTGTCGTCGTCATCGGCTACAACGACCGCGCCCATGTGGGTGACGCCGTGCGTTCGGCGCTCGCCCAGGGGCCGGCGGTCGCCGAGGTCGTCGCCGTGGACGACTGCTCCAGCGACGGCAGCGGCGAACTGCTCGAGCGGCTGGCCGCCGACGAGCCCCGGCTGCGGGTGGTGCGCCGGGACACGAACAGCGGCGGCTGCGGCAGCCCGCGCAACGCCGGGATCGACACGGTGACCACACCGTACGTGATGTTCCTGGACAGCGACGACGTGCTGCCGCCCGGTGCGGTGGACGCCCTGCTGGCCGCGGCCACGGGGGCGCACGCTGAGGTCGCGAGCGGGCTGTGCGTGCGCCGGGAGCTGCCCTCGGGGCGCGAACAGTCCTGGCAGGCGCCCCTCTACACCGCGCACGCCGTCCTCACGGGCCCCTCCGAGCACGCGCGCCTGGTCCACGACACGCTGTGCGTCAACAAGCTGTACCGCACCGACTTCCTGCGCGAGCACGACATCCGCTTCCCCGAGGGCCGCTTCCTCTACGAGGACATCGTCTTCACCGCGCGCGTGCTGGCCGCCGGCCCGCGCATGGCGCTCGTACCGGACCGCGTGTACGTGTGGCATGTGCGCCGGGCCGCCGAACAGCTGTCCCTCTCGCTGGACCGGGAGCACATCGACAACTGGAAGGCGCGCGTCCAGGCGTGCGCGCTGGCGTACGAGATCCTGCTGGGCGCCGGGCAGAAGGAGCTGGCGCGGGCGGCGCGGGCCAAGTTCCTCGACCACGAGGTGCGCATGTACGCGCGCGAGCTGGGGTTGCGCGACGCGCAGTACCGGCGCGCGTGGTGGGAGCACACCCGGGAGTACCTCGCGCGCTACGACGCCGCCGACTGGGAGCTGAACCCGGGCGCTCCGGGCCGGCTGCTCGCGCGGGTCGTCCTGGAGTCGCCCGAGCCCCTCGACCTGCCCCGGCTGCGCGAGCTGGCCTCCCGCCCGGCGCGCCTGCTGCCGCCCTACGCCCGCACCCCCGACGGCGTCCCGGTCTGGTCCGCCGACCTCCCCCAGGTCACCCTCACACCGCTCCTGGACCGTCCCACGGATCTCCTCCCACTCGCGGTCGACGCGGAACTGCAGTCACGCGCGCGTGCCTCGCTGCTCCGTCTGCGGCTGCACGAGCTGTACGGCAGGGTGGCCGAGGCGGGCCCGCGCGAGGTGGACGTGGAGTGGCAGTCCCGGGAGGACGAGGACCGGATGCGGGGGCGCACGACGGTCCCGCTCACGCCCTCCGACGCGGGGGCCGGCGCAGGGACCCGCGCGGAGACCGACGCCGGCACCTGGTCGGCCGAGCTGCCCGTGGACCTGGCCGCGCTCGGCGCCGGCACCTGGGACCTGCGGCTGACCGTGCGCTTCGCCGACGGCACACAGCGGGACGTGACGGCGCACGCCCTGGCGGGCGCCGGCCGACTGCGCCGGCGCGCCGTTCCGAGCGTCCGGCACGGCGTGCTCCTGGTGCAGCCGTACGCCACGCACTCCGGCGCACTGGCCGTGCGCCTGGCGAGCGGCGTGCGCGGGGTGCTGCAGGTGGCGCGCGGGCGGCTCCGCCGCCTGCTTCACTGAGACACACGCCGAGGCACCGCGACACACCCCGCCGCCTCACCGGGGCGCCCGCCGATACAGCGGGACGCCCACTGCTTCACCGAACCACGCCCGCTGCTCCGCCGAGCGGCTGAACGGGCCAACTGACGAGGAGACGGCCGCAATGACCTGGCTGATCACCGGCGGTGCCGGATACATCGGGGCACACGTCGTACGGGCGATGACCGAGGCGGGCGAGCGCACGGTCGTCTACGACGACCTGAGCACGGGCGTCGCCGAGCGCGTACCGGCGGAGGTTCCCCTGGTCCGGGGCTCGGTCCTGGACGGGGAGCTTGTGGCCCGCACGCTCGCCGAGCACGAGATCAGCGGGGTCGTGCATCTGGCGGCGAAGAAGCAGGTGGGCGAGTCGGTGGAGCGCCCGCTGCACTACTACCGGGAGAACGTCGAGGGCCTGCGGGTCCTCCTGGAGGCGGTGGCGCGGGCAGAGGTCCCGTCCTTCGTCTTCTCCTCCTCGGCCGCCGTCTACGGCATGCCGGACGTCGACCTGGTGACGGAGGAGACCCCCTGCCGGCCGATGTCCCCCTACGGCGAGACCAAGCTGGCCGGCGAGTGGCTGGTCCGCGCGACGGGCCGGGCGACCGGCATGTCCACGGCGTCCCTGCGCTACTTCAACGTGGCGGGCGCGGCCGCCCCCGAATACGCCGACACCGGCGTGTTCAATCTCATCCCCATGGTCTTCGAGAAGCTCACCGAGGGCGCGGCGCCGCGCATCTTCGGCGACGACTACCCGACGCCGGACGGCACCTGCGTGCGCGACTACATCCACGTGGTCGACCTGGCCGAGGCCCACGTCACCGTCGCCCGCGCCCTGGCCTCCTCCCCCGGCACCGACCTGACCCTCAACATCGGCCGCGGCGAGGGCGTGTCGGTCCGCGAGATGATCGACCGCATCAACGCGGTCACCGGCTACGACCGCGCGCCGACCGTCACCCCGCGCCGCCCCGGCGACCCCGCACGCGTCGTCGCCTCGGCCACCCGTATCGCCACGGAACTGGGCTGGCAGGCCAAGTACGACGTCCAGGACATGATCACCTCGGCCTGGGAGGGCTGGGTACGCCACCACCCGGAGGCGGCACGCTCGTAGGCTCGGGCGGTGACCATGCCCGGCGTCCTCGACCGCGCGGTCGGCGCCGTACTCGGCTCCGCCGTGGGTGACGCGCTCGGGGCGCCCTTCGAGTTCGGCCCCGAGGGCGCCTTCTCGGCCCGGTTCCCCCGCCCCGGACACGGCGGCGAGATGTGCGGGGGCGGCGGCTGGGAGCCGGGCGAGGCGACGGACGACACGCAGATGGCGGTCCTGACCGCCGAGTCCCTGCTGGACCACGGCGGCCTGGACCTGCCGGACGTCTTCCGTCGCTTCCAGCGCTGGGCGACAGCCGACCCCAAGGACATCGGCCTCCAGACGGAGGCGGTCCTGACCAGCGGCGCCCCCTGGGACACGGCCGCGGCCCGGCACTTCCGGGTCAGCCGACGGGCGGCGGGGAACGGCGCGTTGATGCGAGCGGCTCCTTCGGCGGTGCGCTTCGCCCGCTGCGGACGGGAGCCCACCATGGAGGCCGCCCGCCGCCTCTCCGCGCTCACCCACGGCGACGCCGCGGCGTGGGAGGGCACGGCCGCGCTGCACGAGCTGATCCGCGTGGCCCTGACCGGCGAGGACCCCCTCACCGCCGTACCGGCGACCCTGAGCGCCCTCGACCCCGCCCACCGCCCCCGCTACGAGGTGGTCCTCTCCCCCGGCTGGCACCCCGACCGGGCGACCGAGTTCAACGGAGCGGTCTGGCCGTGCCTGGGCTCGGCCGTCTGGGCCCTGCGCGCCACGGGCTCCTACGAGGAGGCGGTACGCGCGGCCATCGACCTCGGCGGCGACACGGACACCGTGGCGGCGGTCACGGGGGCACTGGCGGGGGCGGTGTACGGGGTCGGCTCGATACCGGCACGCTGGACCGAGCGCCTGCACGTGCCGCTGCCGGGGTTCGACGGCCGCGTACTGCGTGCACGGGACCTGACCGAACTGGCAGGACGACTCGTCGTACCGGCCCGGCGCCCCTCCGGCCGGCCTTAGACCCCACGGGCGGCCCTCACAACGCCTTGAGCGCCCCCGCCGTGGCCCGGGCCAGCATGTCCAGGTAGTCCTTCGGCAGCTTCGGGGAGCGGATGACCACCGCGCGCCAGTACAGCGGGCCGGAGATCAGGTCGAGCGCGAGGTCGGGATCGACTTCCGCGCGCACCTCTCCCCGTGCCTCCGCCGCCGCCACGATCTTGCTGGCCACGCCCTCCTGCCCGTCCCGCAGAGCCTTCTGGAAGGCGTCGGCGATGTCGGGATTGCGGGCCGCCTCCGCCTGGAGGTCGGGGATGATCTGCGAGGCGACCGGGTGGCGCAGGGCGCGGGACGTCACCTCGTACAGCAGGCGCAGGTCGCCCTCCAGAGAGCCCGTGTCCGGTACCGGGAGGCCGAGGACCGCCATTGCCGAGACGACGTCCAGCACCAGGTGCAGCTTGGAACGCCAGCGCCGGTACACCGCGGTCTTGCCGACGCCCGCGCGTCGCGCGATGCCCTCGATGGACATGCGCGCGTATCCGACGGCCGCGAGTTCCTCGAAGACAGCCGCCCGGATGGCTTCGGTCACATCCTCCCGGAGCACGGCGGCCCCGGCAGGGGTCCGGCGGCGCGGACGCGTCGAGGGCTCGTCGGCGTTCGTCGTCATGATGCACAGCATAGGGCGTGACGACGAAACGGTTGCGTTCCGACGTCGATTGGTTCTACGCTCCCGTTGCGACGATACGGTCTCGTCCCGACGTAAGAGAACGTGAAGAGAAGCGTAAGGAAACGTCGGACCATGTGACCGTGCGCCCGGCAGCCGGCCGGGCCGCGGCATCCCCTCCCCCCGAGCGAAAGCAGCGGATGTGAGCCAGGTCCTCGACACACCGCCCCCCACCCGGGCCCCGGCCGACGACGATCTCGCGGCGCTGGCCGCCCGGCACGGCCTGACGGTCAGCGGCGCCCGCCCCACCCTGCCCGAGTACGTCCGTCAGCTGTGGGCCCGGCGCCACTTCATCACCGCCTTCGCCACCGCCAAGCTCACCGCCCAGTACAGCGAGGCGAAGCTCGGTCAGATCTGGCAGGTCATGACCCCGCTGCTGAACGCGGCGGTCTACTACTTCATCTTCGGTGTGCTGCTCGGCACCAAGAAGGGCGTCCCGGACTACATCCCGTTCCTGGTCACCGGCGTGTTCGTCTGGACGTTCACGCAGAGCTCGATCCAGGTCGGCACCCGGGCGATCTCCGGCAACCTCGGCCTGGTCCGCGCCCTGCACTTCCCGCGCGCCGCCCTGCCGATCTCCTTCTGCATCCAGCAGCTGCAGCAGCTGCTGTTCTCGATGGCCGCACTCGTCGTCATCCTGCTCAGCCTGGGCGTGCCGCTCTCCGTCTCCTGGCTGCTGGTGATCCCCGCGCTGATCCTGCAGTTCCTGTTCAACGCGGGCATGGCGATGATCATGGCCCGGATGGGCGCCAAGACCCCGGACATCGCCCAGCTGATGCCGTTCGTGCTGCGCACCTGGATGTACGTGTCCGGCGTGATGTGGAGCATCCACTCGCTCACCAAGAAGGACCACCTGCCGCACATCGTCACGACGCTGCTCGAGACCAACCCGGCCGCCGTCTACATCGACCTCATGCGCTTCGCCCTGATCAAGAGTTTCCACGCCAAGCAGCTGCCCCCGCACGTGTGGCCGACCGCCATCGGCTGGGCCGTGGTCGTCGGCATCGGCGGCTTCATCTACTTCTGGAAGGCAGAGGAGAAGTACGGCCGTGGCTGAGCACACTCCCCAGAACCCCGAATCCCTCGAGGACGCCGAGACCGAGACCCCCGAGGCGCGCGCGATGCGCGAGAGGTACGAGCGCCTCGCACAGGGCGAGCGGGTGCCCACCATCGTCGTCGACGACGTCGACATCGTCTACCGCGTCCACGGCACCGGATCCGGCCGCGGCTCCGCCACCGCCGCCCTCAACCGCATCCTGCGCCGGAAGCAGGCCGAGAAGGCGGCGGGCGTGCGCGAGGTGCACGCCGTGAAGAAGGTCTCGTTCGTGGCCTACAAAGGCGAGGCGGTCGGCCTGATCGGCACCAACGGCTCCGGCAAGTCGACCTTGCTCAAGGCGATCGCCGGCGTGCTCCCGGTGGAGCACGGCCACATCTACACCAACGGCCAGCCCTCCCTGCTCGGCGTCAACGCGGCGCTGATGAACGACCTCACCGGCGAGCGCAACGTCTGGCTCGGCGGCCTCGCCATGGGCATGTCCCGCGAGGAGGTCAGGGAGCGCTACCAGGACATCGTCGACTTCTCCGGCATCAACGAGAAGGGCGACTTCATCACCCTTCCGATGCGCACGTACTCCTCCGGTATGGCCGCCCGGCTGCGCTTCTCCATCGCCGCAGCCAAGGACCACGACGTCCTGCTGATCGACGAGGCCCTGGCCACCGGCGACCGCCGCTTCCAGATGCGCTCGGAGGAGCGGATCCGTGAACTGCGCGAGAAGGCGGGTACCGTCTTCCTCGTCAGCCACAACAACAAGTCGATCCGCGACACCTGCGAGCGGACCATCTGGCTGGAGCGCGGCGAACTCCGTATGGACGGACCGACCGAGGACGTCATGAAGGAGTACGAGGCCTTCACCGGAGACAAGAGCGACAAGAAGGCCGCTGGTAAGAAGGCAGCGTAAAAGTTGCCGGAAGTGAAACCCCAGGCTACGGAACCGCCTCTTCCATACTGTCGTCCTCTTACCTCTAGCGCGATTATCCCTTTCATCCGCTTAGTGACAGTATGTTATGAAGAGCGGCCCCAGCCAACGAACCGAAGGAGTCCACTGCGATGCCCCAACTCAGCGTCATCGTCTACGGACCGAACGCACAGGGGCATCTGACAGAGTTGCTGGACTCTCTGGAGGCCCACCCGCTGACCGACGCCGAGGTGATCGTCGCGGCGGTCGGCGACTGGGCCCGTGAGGCCGCCGAGGGCCACGCCCCCGAGACGGTGGTCGTACCGCTGCCGGAGGACACCGGTGACGCGGCGGCCCGGGCCGCCGGCGCCGCCCGCGCGACCGGCCGCTGGCTGCACTTCGTCCACGCCAAGGACAGCCTGCCGGCGGGCGCCCCCCGGCTGATCGCCGAACGGACCGCCGAACTGGACGCCACGGGCGCCGAAAGCGCCGACGTCCTCCTCTTCGACCACGTCACCACCACCTGGCAGACCGCCGCCACCCCCTCCCGCGACGGCCGGCTCCTCGCCGCCGTCGGCCGTGAGAGCCTGCCCCTGGACGAGGCCGCGGACCTGCTGCGCCTCACCCCGCTGCTCGGCAACCGCGCCCTGCGCGCCGAGTTCTGGCGGGCACACGCGGAGCGGCTCACCACCGACGACGAACCGCAGGCCGCCCACGCCACCCTGCTGCACGCCGGCCGCGTCGCCTGCCTCAACCAGGCGGCGTACGAGAGCCGCGAACTGCGTCCCGAGAGCCTGCCGCCGCTCGCACCGGAGGACCGGTTCGAGCTGATCGAGCGCTACGAGTCGCTGCTCGCCCTCGCCAAGGACCGCCGCGCCGCCCGCGCGGTGCTGTACGACCTGATGATGCGCGACCTCGTGCGCACCTTCGCCGGCGAGAACCTGCCCGACGCGGTGGCCCGCGAGTTCTTCCGTCGCGCCTCCCTCGCCGCGGTCCGCTGGCGCCCCGAGAACCACGAGCGCCCGGCGGGCGTGGAGGGCGTACGCCACGCCCTGCTGGAGGAGGGCGCGTACACCAAGTACCGCGCGTTCCAGGCCGCCAACCGCACCCGCCGCGCCGCCAAGAAGGCCGTGCGCACCCGCAAGAAGCAGGTCGGCGCCAAGCTCCGCGACCAGCAGTACCAGCGCGCCCTGACCCGCCCGGTCGACCCGAACCTCGCCGTGTTCGCCGCCTACTGGGAGCGCGGTGTGGCCTGCAACCCGGCCGCGATCGCCGCGAAACTGCGCGAACTCGCCCCGCACATCCACCCGGTGTGGGTGGTGTCCAAGAGCAACGAGGCCCTGCTGCCGCCCGGCACCGACCATGTGATCCCCGGCACCCGCCGCTACTGGGAGACCCTGGCCGCCGCCAAGTACCTCGTCAACAACGTCAACTTCCCCAACGCGGTGGTCAAGCGCCCCGAGGCGATCCACCTCCAGACCCACCACGGCACCCCGCTCAAGCGCATGGGCCTGGACCAGATGGAGCACCCGGCCGCGGCCAAGGGCCTGGACTTCGACGCCCTGCTGGCCCGCATCGACAAGTGGGACTACAGCGTCAGCGCCAACAGCCACTCCACCCGCATGTGGGAGCGCGCCTACCCGGCCCGCTACACCTCGCTGGACTACGGCTACCCGCGCAACGACGTCTTCTACTCGGCCACGGCCGCCGACGTCCGCGCCGCCCGCGAGCGCCTCGGCATCCCGCCCGGCAAGACGGCGATCCTGTACGCGCCCACCCACCGCGACTACGAGGCCGGCTTCACCCCGCGCCTGGACCTCGCGGCCCTCGCCGACCGGCTCGGCGAGGACACCGTGCTCCTGGTCCGCGCCCACTACTTCTACGGCGGCGCCGCCTCCCCGCTGACCGGTCTGCGCCGCTCCGGCCGGATCATCGACGTCTCCTCCTACGACCCCGTCGAGGAGCTCTGCCTGGCCGCCGACGCGCTGGTCACGGACTACTCGTCGATCATGTTCGACTACGCCAACCTGGACCGGCCGATCGTCGTCTACGCCGACGACTGGGAGACCTACCGGACCACCCGCGGCGTCTACTTCGACCTGATGACCGACCATCCCGGCCAGGTCGCCCGCACCCAGGAGGAGCTGACGGAGATCTTCGTCTCCGGCGCCTGGCGCGACGAGAGCGCGGCGAAGGCGCGGGCCGCCTTCCGGCGCCGGTTCTGCGAGTACGACGACGGCCGCGCCGCCGAGCGGGTCGTACGACGGGTGTTCCTGGGCGAACCGGAGGAGGCGCTGCCACCGGTGATCCCGCTGGAGGAACGCACCCCCGCCCCGACCCCCGAGGAGGCCTCGGCATGACGACCACGCCGACCACGACCCCTGACGTCACGGTCACCGTGATCGTCTACAACGACGCCGAACGCCTGCCCCGGGCGGTGGCGTCCCTGCGCGCGCAGACGCACGCGAACATCGAGATCATCATCAGCGACGACCACTCCACGGACGACACACCGACGGTGGCTCGCCGGCTGGAGGCGCAGGACGACCGCATCCGCTACCTCCGCCTGCCGGAGAACAGCGGCGGCTGCAGCGCCCCGCGCAACCGGGCCATCGAGATCGCCCGGGCGCCGTATCTGATGTTCCTCGACAGCGACGACGAACTCACGCCCCGCGCGGTCGAGTTGCTGCTCGCCGCGCACCGCGAGCGCGAGGTGGACTTCACCATGGGCGCGGTGCGCCGACACCGCGTGGACACCGGCCGCCGCTCGACGTGGATGCCGCATCTCGTCGCCGAGCGCCGCACGGTGGAGGGCATCGAGGCGGACCCCCGCCTGCTCTTCGAGCACCTCTCCACCAGCAAGATGTACGCCCGTTCCTTCCTGGACCGCCACGACCTCCGCTTCCCGGAGGGCATCCACTACGAGGACCAGCTGTTCTCGGCGCAGTCGTACTGCCTGGCGAAGGCGTTCACGATCATCCCGGACCCGGTGTACATCTGGTACATCGACCCCTACGCGGCGGCGGCGGCGGCCTCGATCTCGAACCAGCGGCACAAGGTCACCAACGTCCGCGACCGCGTCCACGTGCAGCGCCTGATCGACGACTTCCTGGTGGAGAGCGGGCACGCGGGGCTGCGGGAGGACAAGGACTACAAGTTCCTCAAGCACGACTTCCGGATGTACGGGGGCGACCTGCCCTACCGGGACGGCGAGTGGCTGAACGCCTTCGCCGACATCATGAACCCGTACCTGGAGACGCTGTCCCCGGGTGCGTACGCCCGCCTGCCCCGCCCGGAGCGCGTGGTGCTGGAGCTGCTGCGGGAGCGCCGCCTGGAGGACGTCCAGCTCGCGGCCCGCGGTCTCGGGCACGGAGTGGCGCCGCGGCAGGTCACGGCCGACACGTCCGGCGTCCCGTACTGGGGCGACAGCGTGCCCTCGTCCGACCGCGCCCGCCGCGAACTGGAGGTGTCCGACCTGGAGTTGGACACGCGCCCGTTCCCGAGCGCGCAGTTCCGCCACGAGATCGTCGAGCTGACGCCCGGCCGTGGGGCCTGTCTGACCCTCGCCATCCGCACGTACGACCCGGGCCTGCGCCTCCCGGTCGGCCCGCAGCGGGCCGCCCTCATCGTGTCGCCGGGCAGCCGCCGGATGACGGTCCCCTTCCGTCTGGACCCGGTCCGCCCGGGCCTCTTCGAAGGCACGGTCCAGCTGGACCTCACCGAGGCGCCGCTCCCCCTCCAGGGCTTCGCGGGCGTGCGCCACCCGGTGGTCCGTCTCCAGCAGCAGGGCCTGTCCAACTCCGGCGTGCTGCTGGCCCCGCCGGCCTTCCCCGCCCTCACGGCCCACATCGAATACCGCTCGGGCGTGACCCCGCACGAGCTCACCATCGAGCCGGAGGGCAACAACCCCGGCCGGCTGCAGCTGCGCTGGCGCCCGGTGGGAGTCACGGCCCGTGTCATCCGCCCGGTCGTCCAGAGGGTGGCCCGCCCCAAGGTCCGCAAGGCGGCGAAGCTGCTGTCCAGCGTGCTGAGGTAACCCCGGCCGCGTCCGAAGCGCGGGCCCGTGGTGGCCCATGCGCCGTTGTACCGACGGCGCATGGGCGGCCGCGGGCCCGTTCTGGTTGATCGCGCCGACGCGGCGGAGCCCGCCTGGCCGGCGCGCCCGCCCCGCCCAGCCTCAGCTCAGGGCACCACTCGGTACAGGACCTGTGAGGCCGGGCCCGCCTTCACCTTCCGCAGACCCGGTCCCGCCAGCCTCTTCGGCCCCACGACCCACTTCACGCCGTACTCCCGCAGAATCCCTGCCCGGTCAGCAGCAGACGTCCCCGCGGCGAAGTAGCGAGTGACCGCGTCGTCCCGCCGCGCGGCGTCCTTCAGGAACACATCGGGATACCCCGGCGCCACGGTGTACGCCCCGTACGCGGGAATCTGCCGCGCCGGAGTCGTACGAGCCATCACCACGTCCCCGTACTTCACCCACGGCGTGATCCAGTGGTACCCCACCCACGGCGTCCGGTACTTCGCGGCCACCACGGAAGGCAGAGCGGCACGCCCCGTCACATACCCGAGCGTCCCCACCTGCGTCCACGCGCCGACGGCCAGGGCAGCGCCCAGCACGCAGGCCCAGCCCACCCGTACGCCCCGTCGCCCGGCGGAGACGACCTCCAGCGCGGCCGCGAGCTGCGCCGGGATCAGCGCGGCGGGCAGGGCACGGCCCCAGGAGTAGTGGCCGGACAGCCCGCCCGCGGCGAACACCAGCACACCGAGGGCGAAGAACAGGACCAGCGGGTCCCAGCGGTCCCGGCGGAAGCGGAGCACCAGCGCCGCCACCCCCAGCAGCACCAGGCCGAACCGTGCGGCCAGGTCCTCGTACAGCGGCTTGTGGATGGCCTCCAGGTCCGCGCCGGCGGAGAAGAGGGAGAAGAAGTCGTAGTACGGCCACAGCCACAGCAGGAGCAGGCCCAGGGCGAGCGCGCCGGCCAGGCGCAGCAGTACCGGGCGGGACGGTCGTGCCGCGATCACCATCGCCAGGGCGCCCAGCGAGGCCACCACGCCGGTGAACTGGTGGCACAGCAGGATCAGCGCCCAGAGGACACCGAGCCACAGCCACCTTCCCCATGCGGCCTGCTCGGCCTGCTCCCGCGTCGCCCGGGTGAGCCAGGCCCAGAAGTGGAAGGTGAGGCCGAGCGCGAGGGCGCTGGGGTACGACACCGTCAGCGCGAGGGAGTTCAGGCCCAGGAAGCCGGACCAGTTGAACAGCAGCGGGCCCCAGAGGAAGAGCAGGCTGAGGAGGGCCAGGGCGGGGGCGGCGCGGTGCGGGGTGAGGGTGCGGACGTAGCGCCAGACCCCGGTGACCAGCAGGGTCAGCCCGACGAGCGCGGCCAGCCGCAGCACCACGAACACCGACAGGCCGGTCAGCTTGGCGGCCAGGCCCAGGACCAGCATCCACGGCGAGTAGTAGGGGCTCGGCGTGTCCGCGTCGACCAGCGGGTTGCCGGGATGGAAGAGGTTGTGGCGCAGGCGCTCGATGGTGGCCGCGTGCATGCCGAGGTCGCCCAACCAGGGCAGGCGGACGATCACCAGGAGCAGCAGCACCACGACGAGCGCGGCGGCGGCCTGCGGCAGCGCCCGGCCGGCCCGCGCGGCGCGCGGCGGGGACTGTGTGCGGCTCACCGGCTCGGTGTCAGACGGTACGGTGCGCATCCTGCTGGAACACCCAAGTGCGGTAGACGAGGAAACGGAAGGCGGAGGCGAGCACGATCGACAGGGCCTTCGCCACGTTCGATGCCAGCACGCTGTGCAGGCCGAGACCGTGGTAGCCGACCCAGAACAGCCCGATCTCCATCACGACGCCGAGGCCGCTGAAGACGAAGAACAGGATGATCTGGCGGCGGGTGCGCGAGGACCGGTCCCGATAGGCGAAGAAGCGGAAGCCCAGGTAATTGGTCGCCATGGCGATACAGCTGGCCAGGACGGTCGCGGTCATCGCCTGCCAACCCAGGCCGTGCAGCAGCAGGTTGAAGATCAGGAAATTGACGAGGACACCGCTGCCGCCGACGATCCCGAATTTCACGACCTCCAGCACGACACGCGTGGCGGGCCGCCGGGCCGGAGCCGCCGCGGGCGCGGGCGCCGGCGCCGGCCGGGTCTCGGTGAGTTGAACAGTCACAGCGCCGACCCTATCCGAAGGGCTCTGATTAGCAGGAAACGGTAAATTCGCTGATCTTTTTTGGCTAAGGGTCGGCAAGAAACGGAACGCCCCGGACCGGTTCGACGTCGGCCCGGGGCGCCCTCGCTGCCGTACGGCTACGAATGCGTGCGCAGCAGCGTCCGCATCGTCCGCATCGCTACCGACAGGTTGGCGAGGTCGAAGGTCTCCGAACCGCGGATCTCCTCCAGGGTGGTGCGCGCCCGGCTCAGGATGGGCGCGTTCTTCTGCTCCCAGGCCTTGAAGCGCTGCTCGGGCGTGGAGGTGCCGTTGCCGACCGCGAGGACGTCCGCGGTGAGCGCCGAGTGCGCCGCGTACAGGTCCTCGCGGATGGATGCGCGGGCCATGGACTGCCAGCGGTCGTTACGGGGCAGCTCGATGATGCGGTCCATCAGCTGGGTGATGTTGAGCCGGTCGGCGAGGTCGTAGTAGACCTCGGCGACGTCCAGCGGCTCCTTGCCCATGCGGTCGGCCACCGACACGATGTCCAGCGCCGGGAAGGCGGAGGAGAACCCGGCCACCCGCGTGGCGAGTTCGTCCGGGACACCGGCCGCGGACAGCTCGTCGTACACGTGCTGGTACCACTCCAGGTCCGCGCCCCTGAGCAGCTTCGGCAGTTCCTGCCAGACCCGCTCGACCCGCTCGGCGAAGAACTCGACCGTCTCGGCGAGCTGCAGCGGCTGCGGCCGGTTGTTGAGCAGCCAGCGCGTGCCGCGCTCGACCAGTCGCCGTGAGTGCAGCCGGATCCGGGTCTGGACGGCCGCGTCGACCTTGTTGTCCAGCGCCTCCACCGCGTCCCACACCGGCGCCGAGCAGAAGATCGCGCGGGCCGCGGTCTGGGCCCGGACGATCTCCTCCAGGGAGGCGCCGGTCTCCTCGCGCAGACGGTGCAGGTACGTCGTGCCGCCCGTGTTGACCGTGTCGTTGACCAGCACGGTCGTGGTGATCTCACGGCGCAGCGGGTGGTTGTCGACGGCGTCGGCGAACCGCTCGCGCAGCGCCGTCGGGAAGTAGGCGTGCAGCAGGCTGCGCAGGTACGGGTCGTCCGGCAGCGAGGTCGCCAGCAGTTCCTCGGCGACCGTGATCTTGGTGTACGCCAGGACGACGGCCGTCTCCGGGCCGGTCAGGCCCTGGCCCTGGCCGAGGCGCTCGCGGATCTGGCGGTCGGCGGGCAGGAACTCCAGCGCCCGGTCCAGGTGACCCTCGCGCACCAGGTGGCGCAGGAACCGCTGCTGGGCGTGGAGCATGTCCTTGGCCTGGAACAGGGCGTTGGCCAGGGCGGTGTTCTGCGCGTAGTTGTTGCGCAGGACCAGCGCGCCGACCTCGTCGGTCATCTCGGCGAGCAGCTTGTTGCGCTGCTTGACGGTCATGTCGCCGTCCGCCACCAGGCCGTTCAGCAGGATCTTGATGTTCACCTCGTGGTCGGAGGTGTCCACGCCGGCGCTGTTGTCGATCGCGTCGGTGTTGATCTTGCCGCCGTGCATGGCGAACTCGATCCGGCCGAGCTGGGTCAGGCCCAGGTTGCCGCCCTCGCCGACGACCTTGACCCTGAGGTCCCTGCCGTCGACACGGATGGCGTCGTTGGCCTTGTCGCCGACGTCCGCGTTGGACTCCGCCGACGCCTTCACGTACGTGCCGATGCCGCCGTTCCACAGCAGGTCCACCGGCGACTGCAGGATCGCCTTCATCAGGTCGGCCGGGGTCATCTTGGTGACCTTGCCCTCGATGCCGAGGGCCTCGCGGATGTGGGCGTTGACCGGGATCGACTTGGCGCTGCGCGGGAAGATCCCGCCGCCCGCCGACAGCAGCTCGGTGTTGTAGTCGGCCCAGCTGGAGCGGGGCAGCTCGAACAGCCGACGGCGCTCGGCGTAGCCGGTCGCCGCGTCCGGGGTCGGGTCGATGAAGATGTGCCGGTGGTCGAAGGCGGCGACCAGGCGGATGTGCTCGGAGAGCAGCATGCCGTTGCCGAACACGTCACCGGACATGTCACCGATGCCGACGACCGTGAAGTCCTCGGACTGCGTGTCCACGCCCAGCTCACGGAAGTGCCGCTTCACGGACTCCCAGGCGCCGCGCGCGGTGATGCCCATGCCCTTGTGGTCGTAGCCGGCCGAGCCGCCGGAGGCGAAGGCGTCGCCGAGCCAGAAGTTGTACTTCTCGGCGACTCCGTTGGCGATGTCCGAGAAGGTCGCGGTGCCCTTGTCGGCGGCGACGACCAGGTAGGTGTCGTCGCCGTCGTGCCGGACGACGTCCTGCGGCGGCACGACCTCGCCGGCGACCATGTTGTCGGTGATGTCGAGCAGCGCCGAGATGAACGTCTTGTAGCTGGCGATGCCCTCGGCCAGCCAGGCGTCGCGGTCCTGCGCCGGGTCCGGCAGCTGCTTGGCGACGAAGCCGCCCTTGGCGCCGACCGGCACGATGACGGTGTTCTTCACCATCTGCGCCTTGACCAGGCCGAGGATCTCGGTGCGGAAGTCCTCACGCCGGTCGGACCAGCGCAGGCCACCGCGCGCGACCTTGCCGAAGCGCAGGTGCACGCCCTCGACGCGCGGCGAGTACACCCAGATCTCGTACGCCGGGCGGGGCGCCGGCAGGTCCGGGATGGCCTGCGGGTCGAACTTCATGGAGACGTAGTCGTGCGGCTTGCCGCCGAGCGCCTCCTGGAAGAAGTTCGTGCGCAGGGTCGCCTTGATGACGGTGAGGAACGACCTGAGGATCCGGTCCTCGTCCAGGCTCGCCACCTGGTCCAGGGCCGCGTCCAGCTCCTCCAGCAGGGCGTCGGTGATCTCCAGCCCGGCCTTCTGCCGGTCCGGCGACATCCGCGCCTCGAACAGCGAGACCAGCAGCCGGGTGGTGTGAACGTTGTTGCGGAGGGTGTCCTCCATGTAGTCCTGCGAGAAGGTCGAACCGGCCTGCCGCAGGTACTTGGCGTAGGCGCGCAGGACCATCGCCTGCCGCCAGGTCAGCCCGGCGCTCAGCACCAGGGCGTTGAAGCCGTCGTTCTCCGCCTTGCCGGTCCAGGTGGCGGCGAAGGCCTCCTGGAAGCGCTCGCGGGCGTCGTCCCCGAGATCCCCGCCGGCACTCGTGGCCTTCGGCATGCGCAGACCGAAGTCGTAGATCCAGGCGGTGGTGCGGTCGGCGCAGCGCAGCTCGTACGGCCGCTCGTCGGTGACCTCGACGCCGAGGCGGCTGAGCACCGGCAGCACGTGCGAGAGGGAGACCGTGCCGCCCTTCTGGTAGATCTTGAACCGGCGCTCCTCCGGCCCGGCGCCCACCGGCTCGTACAGGCTCAGGCTGAACGTCTTGTCCTCGCTGAGCTGCTCCAGGTGGACCAGGTCGGCGACCGCGGCGCGCGGGGTGTGGTCGGCCTTGTAGCCCTCGGGGAAGGCGTGGTTGTAGCGGCTCAGCACCTCGGCCGCGCGCTCCTCGCCGCACTCGGCGGTCAGCGCCTCGGCGAACGCGTCGGCCCAGGACCGGGCGGCCTCGACCAGGCGGGCCTCGATACGGTCCTTGTCGGCGTCCGACAGCTCGGGCAGCACCGTGCCCGGCGGGACGCGGACCACGAAGTGCAGCCGGGAGAGGATCGACTCGGTGTTCCAGGCGGTGAAGTCGACGCTGACGCCGCCGAGCTCCTCCTTGAGGATGTCGATGATCCGCAGCCGGACGCCGGTGGTGTAACGGTCGCGCGGGAGGTAGACGAGGGCCGAGTAGTAGCGGCCGTACTCGTCCTGACGCAGGTAGAGCCTGAGGCGCCGCCGCTCCTGCAGATACAGCACGCTGGTCACGATGGACTGCAGCTCGGCGACGGGCGTCTGGAACAGCTCGTCGCGCGGGTAGGTCTCCAGGATCTGCAGCAGGTCACGGCCGTCGTGGCTGTTGGGCGAGAACCCGGCGCGGTGCAGCACCTCGTCCACCTTGCGGCGGATGACGGGGACCCGGCGCACGGACTCGGTGTAGGCGGCGGAGGAGAACAGCCCGAGGAAGCGCCGCTCACCGACGACATTGCCGTCCGCGTCGAACTTCTTGACGCCGATGTAGTCCAGGTACGACGGCCGGTGCACGGTGGCGCGGCTGTTGGCCTTGGTCAGCACGAGCAGCTTGTGCTCGCGGGCCTTGGCGCGGGCGTCGGCCGGCAGCCGCTCGAAGGAGGGGCTGACCGGGTGCTGCTCGTCCTCGGCGTGGTGCGGGTCGGAGCGCAGGATGCCGAGGCCGGTGCCGGGCACGGCGGCGAGCGTGTCGTCCTCGCGCAGCTGGTACTCGCGGTAGCCGAGGAAGGTGAAGTGGTCGTCGGACAGCCAGCGCAGCAGTTCGCGGGCCTCCTCGACCTCGCCCGTGGCCAGGTCGCTCGGGGCGGCCTCCTCCGGCAGGCCGTCGGCGATCCGGGCCGCCGTGCTGCGCATCTTCTCCCAGTCCTCGACAGCCTCGCGGACGTCGGACAGCACGCGCAGCAGATCGGCGGTGATCTGCTTGAGGTCGGCGCGGTCGGTCTCGCGGTCGATCTCGACGTGGATCCAGGACTCGAAGTGCGCGTCGTGCGGCAGGTCGCCGCCCGGCGGGGTCGGCAGGACCTCGATCAGCTTGCCGGTCAGGTCGCGCCGGACCACGAACTGCGGGTGGACGACGACATGGATGCCGCGCCCGCGCCGGGTCAGCTCATTGGTGACCGAGTCGACGAGGAAGGGCATGTCGTCGGTGACGACCTCCACGACCGAGTGGCTGCAGGTCCACCCGTTCTCCTCCACGGTCGGGGTGTGGACCCGCACGTTCGCCGTGCCCTGGGGGCGGTTCTCGGCGAGACGGTAGTGCGAGACCGCGGCGCCGAAGACGTCGACCGGGTCGCGGTCGGTGAGGTCTTCCGGGGCGGTGTGCAGGTAGTAGCGCTGGAGGAACGCGAGCACGGACTCGCTGTCCGGGGTGCCCGGAGAGCCCTCGCCCTCGGTCCCGGTCGGTAGGTGCCCCCCGACCGGGCTGTTCTCAGCTACCCGGGCAGCCCTCTCGAGCAGCTCGGCCTTGGCTTCGTCCAGCTTGGTCTGCATTGTCCTCTGACTCCTGTCGCGCGCCGTTGCGTGACGTAGAAGGAAGTACGGTCTCTTTCCCACCGGCTCGACGCCACGGCCCGGGGTGTCCGGTCCGCATCGACGCTATGCCGGGAGGGGAGAAGAGCGGGGGGAATTCGGCCATTCTCGACACGCCCGTCGGGTGTGACGCCGCTCTCGGCGCCGCCGTGTCCAGGGGTGTCCTCGGCGTCCCGGTGGCTCCTGTGGCCCCGTCCCGCCCGCGAAGACCAGCGACCGCCGCCCGGTCACGGAGGTGTTCCGTGCAACCCGGGCGCAGGGCAGGAGCAGGATCGCCCCCGCGAGATATCGCGCTGATCACGCCACAAGGCTATCGCTCCTCACCCGGGGCCCGTCATGAGCCGTATGTGTACAAAACCGAGGGGTGAAGTTTGACGTTCTGCACAGGGGTGGGCTGGGGGGTGGTGGCGTATCCGGTGGGGGCGCCCAGTCGCGCCGAGCGGAGCCTGACCGCACTCTGAGAGCAGGACACCCTGCCACCGGGCGGGGTCCCGGCGCTCGGACGTGGGCCGGAACGGCGACGGCCCTCTTGGCAAGCACGCCCGGTGTTGGCACGTTGCCAGGGACAGTGAGTCCCGCCCAGGAGCACAGCTAGTAACAGAGCACCGGAGTACCCGGAGGAGCCGACATGCCCGCGAAGATCCTGATCGTCACCGGCGACGCGGCGGAGTCCCTGGAAGTCCTCTACCCGTACCAGCGCCTGCGCGAGGAAGGCTACGAGGTCCATATCGCGGCCCCCTCCCGCAAGACCCTCCGCTTCGTCGTCCACGACTTCGAACCCGGCTACGACACCTACACCGAGAAGCCCGGCTACACCTGGCCCGCCGACCTGGCCTTCGCCGACGTGGACCCCGGCGAGTACGTGGCCCTCGTCATCCCCGGCGGCCGGGCCCCCGAATACCTGCGCAACGACCCCGAGCTCCGCAAGATCCTCAAGGCATTCTTCGACTCCGACCGGCCGGTCGCCCAGATCTGCCACGGCCCGCTGCTCACCGCGGCGATCGACAGCCTGCGCGGCCGCCGGGTCACGGCGTACCCCGCGCTGGAGCCGGACATGCAGGCGGCCGGAGCGAGCTTCCAGGACACCGAAGCGGTGGTCGACGGCACACTGGTCTCCTCCCGGGCCTGGCCCGACCACCCGACCTGGATGCGCGAGTTCCTCCGGGTGCTGCGGTCGAAGGCACCGGTGAGCTGAGGCGCGGCGGGGCGGAGTCTCGCCGCAGAGGGGGTGCGGTCTGGTGCCGGCTGCGGGTGCGTGTGGCCGATCACGCCCGCGCGGCGGAGCCGCATGTCGACACAGCCCCGCACCCCCGGGGAGCGGCAGCCGACGTCGGCTTCGAGGCACCGCAGCGGTTACGCCGCTATTCGCTGGGCCTCCTCGACCGCCTCGGCCAAGGTGTCCACCACCGGCACCCCCGCCTCTTCGAGGCTGGCCCGGCTGTGCGACCCCCCGGTGTACAGCACCGCCCGTGCCCCCGCACCCCGTGCGGCGACCGCGTCGTCCGCCGCGTCCCCGATCACCACGGTCCGCGCAGGCTCCACGACGCCGTTCAGCGCCCGCAGATGCCGCACCATGTGCTCGGCCTTGCTCCCCCCGGACGGCCCCGTACGCCCGTCGACCCGCAGAAAGTGCACCTCAATCCCGAACCCCCGCACGAGCGGCACCAGTTCGTCGTGCACATACATGCTCAGCAGTGACTGGCTGTGCCCCGTCGACCGCCACCCCGCGAGCAGTGCCTCCGCGCCCTCGGTCAGACCGCACCGCGCCCGGTGCTCGGCGTAGTACCGGTGGAAGACCGCGTCCATCAGCTCCCACTCGGCGTGGGTCGGCAGCCGGCCGAGCAGCCGCTCGTAGAACTTCGGCACCGGCACGCAGTACAGCGACCGGTACTGCTCCAGCGTGATCGGTTCCAGCCCCAGCTCGGCGAAGGCCGCGTTCGTCGCCCCGATGATCGCGTCATTGTCGTGGAACAAGGTGCCGTTCCAGTCCCAGACGATGTGCGCGTTGCCCTTCATCCCCATGCCAGAAACCGTACCCGCCCCCACTGACAACGCGGCCGGCCGGCAAATCCGCGCAGGTCAGGTCGGGTCAGGCGAGTCCGACGAGGTTGGGGATCTCCTGCGTGGCGTACCACAGCAGCTCATGATCGTCCGCGCCGTCCACGACGAACTGCGCGTCGTCGTCCCCTCCGTCGGCCGCCTCCAGCGCGTCCGCCGCCGCGGCCACGTCCCGCTCCGCGTCATCGGCGTCGACATGCACCGCGGCCGCCTTGGCGAGTGGCACGGTCGCCGTCACGGTCACCTCGCCCAGGGCGGACGGATCCAGCCCACGGTCCGGGTCGACGCTCGCGGCGCCGTCGGCCACGTCCACGGCGACCACGACCCGGCGCCGTACCGCACCCGGATCCGCGGCCAGCAGCCGCAGCGAGGCCAGCGCGGCCCGGCCGAGCGCCGCGTACTCCAGCTCCTCGATGTCCTCGGAGAGATACCACTCGCGCAGCGCGGGCGTGACGGCATACGCCACGAAGGGGCCGCTCCCCAGCTCACCCGTCTTGTGCGCCTCGGCGAGACCGGGGAGGGTCAGGGGGACGTAGACGCGCATGCTGGCCGCTCTTTCCTGCTCAAAGGCTCCGCTGAGGCCCCGGGAAGGCCGGCTGCCGCGTCTCCCGGAGAGCCTTCAGGATACGTGCGCCCGTCCCCTTTCGGGTCTGTGCCCACACCCCGGGAGCCGTCGACTCCGGATCACGCATTCACCCGGGCGACCCGCCGGACACCGGGGATCCGCGACGTCCGCCTCACTCGGATAGGTGAACCTCTCCGCGCTCGCTGGGGGCCGCACGCCTCCCTTGCCACCCCGCTCCCCGCCCCCGTACAAGATCCCCACCAGCGAGTTACCGCCCGGTATCCACCGGGCCCGCCGAACGGGGACCCCATGAACAAGGTCATGAGCCGCACCGCGCCCAAGGCGACAAGCCGCACCGCCCACCCGCACCACCGCCCGCCGACCCGCCACGACACCCGCCGCCCGGGCGGCGCGCCGCCCCGGAAGCCGTCGATCAGGGGCAGGCGTGACATGCCACCGACCACGACGCGAAACGCCGGCACGGCGTTCACGCCGCCGGAGACCGCCCTGCCCTCCGTACGCCCCACCGACGTTTTCGCCGACCGTCTGCTGGCCGTCCTGAGCGGCCAGCGGCCCGTCCACTGGATGCTCCGGCACACCGCCGGCCGCGCCTACGACGAGCTGAGCCGCCTCGCCGAACGCAGCCCCCTGCGCACCCGCGGAGCCCGCCCCGTGGTGCATGACATCGGCTACTACGTCCCCAGCGAGGGCACCCTCGAGGTCTTCGCCCGCATCAGCGCCAGCGACCGACTCCGCGCGCTGGCCTTCCGCCTGGAACGCGGCCAGGACCTCCGCTGGCGCTGCACAGCGGTGGAAACGGGCCCCCGCCCCTAGCCACCGGCCAGACGGACCACCAGGCCGAACGCACAGGGGCCGGGCCCCCGAAAGGAAGCCCGGCCCCAGTCAACGGTCGATGCGCCGCAGGCGCCCCGCGTTACTTCTTGCGGCGCCGCCCGCCCTTGGCCTGCCGCCGGCGCTCGGCCCGCGTCAGTCCGTCCGCCTCGGACCGCACCGGCTCGTCCTCCTCGAGGTCGCGCTCCACGATGCCGCCCTCACCGTCCACGGTCGGCGCCGAGAAGTGCAGATCCCGCCGCTGCGGAACGTCCAGCCCCTTCGCGCGGATCTCCGGACGCGCCCCGGCCTGCGCCGGAACCGTCTCCGGCACACCCTCGCCGACCGGCTCCGCGGCCTCGACCGGGACCTCCTCGACCTGCTGCTCGACCTGGACCTCCAGGTTGAACAGGTAGCCGACGGACTCCTCCTTGATGCCGTCCATCATCGCGGTGAACATGTCGAAGCCCTCACGCTGGTACTCGACCAGCGGGTCCTTCTGCGCCATCGCGCGCAGGCCGATGCCCTCCTGGAGGTAGTCCATCTCGTAGAGGTGCTCACGCCACTTGCGGTCGAGGACGGACAGCACGACCCGGCGCTCCAGCTCACGCATGATCTCGGAGCCGAGCTGCGCCTCCCGGGCCTCGTACTGCTCGTGGATGTCCTCCTTGATGGATTCGGAGATGAACTCCGCGGTCAGACCGGCCCGGTCACCGGCGGCGTCCTCCAGCTCCTCGATGGTGACCTTCACCGGGTAGAGCTGCTTGAAGGCGCCCCACAGCCGGTCCAGGTCCCAGTCCTCGGGGAAGCCCTCGGCGGTCTCCGCCTGGATGTAGGCGTCGATCGTGTCGTCCATGAAGTGCTGGATCTGCTCGTGCAGATCCTCGCCCTCCAGCACGCGCCGGCGCTCGCCGTAGATGACCTCGCGCTGCCGGTTGAGGACCTCGTCGTACTTCAGAACGTTCTTACGAGTCTCGAAGTTCTGCTGCTCGACCTGCGACTGCGCGGACGCGATTGCGCGCGTGACCATCTTGTTCTCGATCGGCACGTCGTCCGGCACGTTGGCCATGGACATCACGCGCTCGACCATCTGGGCCTTGAACAGGCGCATCAGGTCGTCGCCGAGGGAGAGGTAGAAGCGCGACTCGCCCGGGTCGCCCTGTCGGCCGGAACGACCGCGCAGCTGGTTGTCGATGCGCCGCGACTCGTGCCGCTCGGTGCCGAGGACGTAGAGGCCGCCCAGTTCCTTGACCTCTTCGAACTCGGCCTTGACGGCCTGCTCGGCCTTCTCCAGGGCGGCGGGCAGGGCCGCGGCCCACTCCTCGATGTGCTCCTCGGGGTCGAGACCGCGCTGGCGCAGCTCGGCCTCGGCAAGGTCGTCGGGGTTGCCGCCGAGCTTGATGTCCGTACCACGACCGGCCATGTTGGTGGCCACCGTCACCGCGCCCTTGCGGCCGGCCTGCGCGACGATCGACGCCTCGCGCTCGTGGTGCTTGGCGTTCAGCACCTCGTGCTGGATGCCGCGCTTGCTGAGCTGCTGCGAGAGGTACTCCGACTTCTCGACGGAGGTCGTGCCGACGAGGATCGGCTGGCCCTTCTCGTGCTTCTCGGCGATGTCGTCGACGACCGCCTCGAACTTGGCGACCTCGGTGCGGTAGATCAGGTCCGACTGGTCCTTGCGGATCATCGGCCTGTTGGTCGGGATCGGGACCACGCCGAGCTTGTAGATCTGGTGGAACTCGGCGGCCTCGGTCATCGCCGTACCGGTCATGCCGGAGAGCTTGTTGTAGAGGCGGAAGAAGTTCTGCAGGGTGATCGTGGCGAGCGTCTGGTTCTCGTCCTTGATGTCCACCCCTTCCTTCGCCTCGATCGCCTGGTGCATGCCTTCGTTGTAGCGGCGGCCGGCGAGGATACGGCCGGTGTGCTCGTCGACGATCATGACCTCGCCGTCGAGGACGACGTAGTCCTTGTCGCGCTTGAAGAGCTCCTTGGCCTTGATGGCGTTGTTCAGGTAGCCCACGAGCGGGGTGTTCACCGACTCGTAGAGGTTGTCGATGCCCAGCCAGTCCTCGACCTTGGTGACGCCGGCCTCGTGGATGGCGACCGTGCGCTTCTTCTCGTCGACGTCGTAGTCGCCGGTCTCCTCGACGCCCTTGAGCGGGTTGCCCGCCTCGCCGCGCTTCAGGCGCGTGACCAGCTTGGCGAAGTCGCCGTACCACTTCGTGGCCTGGTCGGCCGGGCCCGAGATGATCAGCGGCGTACGGGCCTCGTCGACGAGGATGGAGTCGACCTCGTCGACGATGGCGAAGTTGTGTCCGCGCTGGACGAGCTCGTCCTGGGACCACGCCATGTTGTCGCGCAGGTAGTCGAAGCCGAACTCGTTGTTCGTGCCGTACGTGATGTCGCAGGCGTACTGCTCGCGGCGCTGGGCCGGGGTCATGCTGGCGAGGATGCAGCCGACGTTCAGGCCCAGGAACTTGTGGACGCGGCCCATCATCTCGGAGTCGCGCTCGGCCAGATAGTCGTTGACCGTGACGATGTGGACGCCCTCGCCGGACAGGGCGTTCAGATACGCGGGCAGGGTACCGACGAGGGTCTTGCCCTCACCGGTCTTCATCTCGGCCACATAGCCGAGGTGGAGGGCCGCGCCACCCATCAGCTGCACGTCGTAGTGCCGCTGGCCGAGGACGCGCTTGGCGGCCTCGCGAACGGTGGCGAACGCCTCGGGGAGCAGGTCGTCCAGGCTCTCACCGTCTGCGTACCGCTGCTTGTACTCATCGGTGAGGGCCCGCAGCTCGGCGTCGGAGAGGTTCACGAAGTCCTCTTCGATGGAGTTGACCTGGTCCGCGATGCGGTGCAGCTTGCGCAGGATCTTGCCTTCGCCTGCACGCATGATCTTCGAGAGGACGGACACGGGGGTTTGTCTCCTTGCCGGTCGGGCCTGGGACGGTCGGTTTCCATTTGACGTACTGAGCAACGGCCATCGTATGCGAGGACCCGGCTGGGCCGGGAGGCCTGGCGGCCCGACGGCTGCTTCGTCGCTGTCTCATCCCGGACAACGGACGGGGCACACGGATAGTGCCGCATCCGCGCGAGGAATTGCGCGAACTGTGATCACGCGCTCACATATAGCGAAAATCGATGGCCCGGCCGCGGAACGCCGAGCACAATCAGCCGATGGAACCCGTCACACTCACCACCGGCCGCCTGGTTCTGCGCACGGTCGGCCCGCACGACACCCAGGCGGTGTACGACGCCGCGCAGGACCCCGACATCCAGCGCTGGACCACGGTGCCCTCGCCGTACCTGCCCGAGCACGCGAGCGGCTTCACCGAGGAGCTGGTCCCCGACGGCTGGGCACAGGGTTCGATGTTCACCTTCGGTGTGTTCCTCACCGGCGGGGAACTCGCCGGCATGCTCAGTCTCACCATGCGTTCGCTCGGCGTGGCGGAGGTCGGCTTCTGGTCGGCCAAGGAGCACCGCGGCCACGGTTACGTCACCGAGGCCACGCTCACCGCCTGCCGCTGGATCTTCACCGAGGTCGGCGTCGACCGGGTCGAATGGCGCGCCGAGGTCGGCAACCGTGCTTCCCGCGCCGTGGCCGAGAGGGCCGGTTTCACCATCGAGGGCACCCTGCGTTCCGCGCTCAACAACAAGGGCGTGCGCCGCGACTGCTGGGTCGGCTCCCTGCTCCCCTCGGACCTGGGCCTGCCGTCCACGGCGCCGTACCTGCCCGCACGCCTGCACTGAAACCGCAGGTCGCCCCGCGCTGTCAGTGGCACCCCCTATCGTCCGGAGCATGACGACCCTTCCGCGCCCGACCACCACCCTCACCGCGGACGACGCCCGCCGTATGGCCCTGCGGGCCCAGGGCTTCCTCGGCGCGCCCGACCGGCGGGCCGGAGCCCGTGGCGTGCTGCGCCACCTCGGCGCGGTCCAGCTCGACACGATCTCGGTCCTCGCCCGCTCCCATGAACTGGTGCCGTACGCCCGGCTCGGCGCGATCGGCCGCAAGACGGTCGAGGCCGCCTACTGGAAGGGCGCCCACGCCTTCGAGTACTGGTCGCACGCGGCATGCATCCTGCCCATCGAGGAGTGGCCGCACTTCGCCTTCCGCCGCCGCGCCTACCGCGACCGCCCGCACTGGAACCACGAGCTGCCCGAGGGCGTCTACGACCAGGTCATCAAGCAGTTGCACGCGGAGGGCCCGCTGACCTCCACGGAGCTGGGCGGCGCGAAGAAGACCAGCGACTGGTGGGACTGGTCGGGCACCAAGGTCGCGGTGGAGCGCGCGCTGATGTACGGCGAGGTCGTGTGCGTCGAGCGGCGCGGCTGGAAGCGGGTGTACGACCTCGCCGAGCGCGCCGTCCCGGACGCGCTGCTGCACGACGAGCTGGACGACACCGAGTGCCTGCGCCGCCTGGTCCGGCTGGCCGGGGAGTCCCTCGGCGTCGGCACGCGCGCGGACATCGCCGACTACCACCGGCTCAAGGGTGAGCAGGTCGACGCGGTGATCGCCGACTCGGGCCTGGTGCCGGTCGAGGTGGAGGGCTGGGGGAAGCCGGCCTGGGCCGATCCGGCGGCCCTGGCGACGCCGCCGCGCGGCCGGCACCGCACCACGCTGCTGTCACCGTTCGACTCGCTGATCTGGGAGCGGGCGCGCACGGAACGGATCTTCGGCTTCACCCACCGCCTGGAGGCGTATGTGCCCAGGCCGAAGCGGGTCCACGGCTACTTCGCGATGCCGGTGCTCGCCGGCGGCCGACTGGTCGGGCGGGTGGACCCCGCGCGCGAGGGCCGCACGCTGGTGGCCAGGCAGGTCACCCTGGACGGCCAGAAGGCGGTCCCGGCGGTTGCCCAGGCCCTGGTCGAGGCGGCGACCTGGGTGGACTGCACGGACATCCGAGTGGAGCGGGTGGACGCCCCTGAGCTGCGCGAGCCCCTGACGAGGGGGCTCGCCGGCCTGCTCGGATAGCCGTCAGCGGATCTCGAGGATCTTCTCCCGCATCGCGTAGACCACGGCTTCCATGCGGGAGTGCAGCTGGAGCTTCTCCAGGATGTTGCGGACGTGGTTCTTCACGGTGTTCTCGGAGATGAACAGTTCCTTGGCGATGTCCCGGTTGTTCATCCCGGTGGCGACGAGCTTGAGGACCTCCAGCTCCCGGTCGGTCAGCCGCGGCGCGGGCACCAGCCGGCGCTCGTCGGTGCGCTGGATCATCGACTTGAACTCGGTGAGGAGCTTGGACGCCATGGACGGGCTGATCTGCGACTGTCCGTCGGCCACCGCGCGAATGGCGGTCGCCACCTCGTCCGTGGAGATCTCTTTGAGAAGGTATCCGGTCGCGCCCGCCTTGATCGCCTCGTAGAGGTCGGCCTCCTCGTCGCTGATCGTCAGCATGATGATCTTGGCGCTGGGGGCGACCTCCTTGATGGAGGTGCAGGCCTCGATCCCGCCGCGCCGGGGCATGCGAACGTCCATCAGCACGATGTCGGGCAGCAGATCGGCGGCCTTGTCCACGGCCTCGGCCCCGTCACCGGCCTCGCCGACGACCTGGATGTCCTCCTCGGCCGCGAGCACGATCTCCAGGCCGCGCCGGAAGAGGGCATGGTCGTCCACGACCAGGACTCTGATCGGCTCCGCGCGCACGGAGCCCGCGTCCGGGCCCGGGCCCATGCCGATGACACCGTCGTCGCCATCCTCGTCCCGCATCGGTCCGAAGGTGTCCGCCATCGTTCCTCCCCCTGAAGGCTGTGGCCTGTGGTCCTGTGCCATCGCCAACCCAAGGCAGCGGCCCACCGGTTGGGCCGGTCCGGCCATGATTTCATGCCCCGGTGACGCCGAGGTGACGGGCGAGGCGTGAACTGGTCGCACACCGGTGCCCCTGGGGGCGCACACGCGCTTCCAGGGGCACCGGCTCGACATGGGCCGGACGGGTCAGCCGCCGAGCGTGCCACCTGCCGCGGGGGGCTGCGCCTCAGCGACCATCGGGTCCGTGCTGAGGTGGATCACACCGTAGTCGTAAGCGTGCCGCCGGTAGACGACGCTCGGTTCCTTCGTCTCTGCGTCGACGAACAAGTAGAAGTCGTGGCCGACCAGTTCCATCTCGTAGAGGGCCTGGTCCAGGCTCATCGGGGCGGCGACGTGGGTCTTCTCGCGGACGATGAGGGGGCCTTCGCCCTTGACCTCCAGCGAGCCGATCTTCTTCGTCGGCACTCCGTCCGTCTCTTCCTCGTGGACGGGGAGGCCGTTGCCGTTCAGCGTCGCTGCGCCCGGGACGTGGTCGGGAACCTCGGCCGCCGAGATCCGACGTGCGCCACGGCGCGAGAACCGCTTGTCGTGCTGCTTGCGCAGCCGGGCGTCCAGCTTCTCCGCCGCCAGGTCGAGTGCCGCGTACGGGTCACTGGCCGCTGCTTCCGCCCGGATCACCGGACCGCGGGAGCGGAGGGTGATCTCCACTCGGTCACAGCGGTCGGCCTGTCGGGGGTTGGGCTCCTTGGACACCTCGACGTCGAGGCTGATCACCTTGGCATCGAGCCTCTGGATCTTCTCCAGCTTCAGCTTCTCGGCCACGTGCTTGCGGAACCGCTCGGGCACCTCGGTCTTGCGGCCTTTGACGACGATGTCCACGCAGAACTCCGTTCCCGGATCGCTCCGCTCCATCGGCGGAGCATCTCCCTTTTGCACCAGGCCCGGTGATCACCGGGCCTCGGACTCGGTGACTTCCACCTCCTCCTCCCCCAAGGGCGAGATCTCCACCCCACCGGCACGGGTGATTGCCCAAAACCCGTGACACGGCATTCCGATATGAGAGGTGTGGCCTGCGCCTTTCCTCACAACCGAACATATCTCGCCCGGACGGATGTCGTCACCCTCTACTCCGGCGTACCTCCGTTCAAGTGAATTACCCCTCTCACTACCTGCAACGATGCAGGTCGGCGGTCAGTTCCTGTTTATTTCGAAAGAATCCGGCGGAGCGGCGACCACGGCCGCACGGAGCGCACGCCGGTGGGTGTTCACGGCAGTCTTTTCCGGTGCACCATGCACCCACTTCCCGCTCTCCCACCGCGCTCCGATCCGTCGTTCATCCCTTCTTTCCCGAGTTACGTCCCCGTACACGACTGTTCTCACTCCAGTTCCCTCCTCTGCCACCTCCCGGACAGCCCGCGCCGCCTCCGCGAGGCTGGCGCCCGTCGTGATCAGGTCGTCGACGAGCACGACGTGCCCCGTGCCGAGCAGCCGACCACCGCCCGCCGTCACCTCCAGCGCGCCCGCGAGGTTCGCCAGGCGCCGCCGCGCGTCCAGCCCGGCCTGGTCAGCCACCGGCCGCCGCTGGCGCAGCACGGCCGCCACCCTGGCCGGCGTGCCGGTACGCCGCAGCTCTCCGGCCGCCGCGAGCGCCATCCGCCGCACCGGGTCGTGCCCACGCGTCCGCACGGCCCACCGGGCGGAGGGCACAGGGACGAGCAGCACGGGCCCGGAAACCCCGGCAACGGCACCGGGACCCCCGCCGGGGCCGGCACCGGCAGCGGCACCGGCGCCGCTCCCGCCGAGCCCCGCCCGCACGGCTCCCGCCAGAGCCCTGCCCAGGGCCCCCGCGAGGGCCAGCACACCGCGCTCCTTGTGGGCGAGAAGCAGCATGCGCACCTCCTCCGCATAGGGAGCCACCGCATGCACCACCGGCAGCCCGGCCGGCTCCGGCACCGGCCGCACCCGCCGCGGCGCACGGCCGTACAGCGCGGCCCGGCACCGCGGGCAGAGCACCGTACGAGGTGCTCCGCAGCCCGCGCAGTCGGTCGGCAGCACCAGGTCGGTGAGGTCCTGCCACCACCCCCGCATGTCCACCACTGTGCCAAGCCGGAAGCAGCCCGGCCACCCCTGTGGAAAACGCCCTGTGGACAACCCGGAGAAGCGCACACCGCCCGTCACTCACGCGGGTGAAGGGCGATGCGGCCGCCCAGGCAGGGAGCGCGCGACGCTCAGCCCGGATAGACCGGCGCCGTCCCGTCCTTGTCCACCTTCTGCCACTGCGAACCGGACGGCAGCCGTACGATCCCGTCCTCCGAGCAGGCCACCAGCGGCACCCGCTCGTCCTCGGACGCGGCGATCGACTTCACGCCGGTGAGCGCGCCCGGCGCCGGCCCGTCGAGCGTGGAGCCGTCGACCTCGACGTAGCGCATCTGCAGCACGCCGCCCTGCTCCCGGCCGACGACGAGCAGCCTGCTGTCCCCGGCCCACGACAGGGCGCTGACCTCTTCCAAGTCGGGCGCCGCCGACCGCAGTTCGACCACCGACGTGCCCTGTCCGGTGCCGTCGTCGCGCTGGATCCGGCCGATGAGCAGGGACTGCCGGCCGTCCGTCCCCTCCACCACCAGAGCGATCCGCACCCCGTCGGCGGCGACCCGCGCATCCCTGATCCGGCCGGACAGGTCCGGGACCGCGACCGCCTGCGGTTTGGTGGCGCCCTGTTCCAGGACGTACAGCCGCGGACGGCGCGGATCCCGGTCGCCCACCCACAGGTCGCCGCGGGCGTCCCAGCTCGGTGTCGTCAGCCGCTCGCCCAGGGCCGCCCCCTGGCTGGTCACCAGCGCCTGACCCAGCGAACCGCCCGACGCCAGCGACGTCACGTACAACGACCTGCCCTGGTCGCCGACGCCGGCCCCGCTGTGCTCGTCCCGCGACACCGCTACCGACTCGAACGTCCTGCCGCCCTCGCCCAGCGGACCCGGCACGGGTACGGCGCTGGTGGTGGTGCTCCCTGTCGGCATCCGCACCAGCCGGTGCCTGCCGTCGAGGTAGTACAGGTTCTCGGGGCTCTTGGCCGACCCGCGCCAGGCGGTGGCCTCGGCACGTTCCTCGCTCAGGTCGCACAGCCGGTGGCCACCGACGCCCTGCAGTTCGACGGACTCCAGCGTCGGCGCCAGGTTCCGCAGCGTGAACAGCACTTGCGTCGCCATCTCGGTGCACTTGGTCGCCGCGATCTGCGACACCTTCAGGTTCAGCGGCACGGTCAGCCTGTTCTGGTCGTCCGGCGCCAGCCCCGACACGTCCTTCTGCAGGGCCGTTCCGGTCGGGAAGCTGGACCTGACGACCGGCCCGAGCCAGCGGGTGGGACCGGTCAGCAGCGAGCGGACCATCTGTGTCATCGGGTCCACCTTGCTGCGCACGAACACCGGATCGGCGACCGCCACCGGCTCCCCCGTGGACCGGACCGTCGTGTTGGAGGCGAAGTAGTACTTGTCGACGGAGGTGTAGTTGCGCTGGAAGTCCGACTTGCCCATGACCACACCGTCGGGCAGTGAGTCGATGCGCCACTGCCCGTTCTTGGGATCCCGGGTGAGGTGCAGCTTCTTGCGGTAGGGGTCGCCGACCGGCTCGTACGCCTGCTGCGCGTCCACGGTCGCGACCCTGCTGCCCGCCAGGACACAGGTGACGCTGTTGGCCCGCTCCGGGCCGGCGCCCGGCCGGCAGTCCGGCTCGATGCTCGGCCCGTTGGCGAGGACCGTGGTCGACTGCTCCGGCCGCCAGGTGCGCGCCGCGTCGGACGTCAGGTACTTGCGAGCCGTGTCGTACGCCGGGTCGTCGCTGGTCAGCGCCTCCAGGAAGCCCTGCATGATCTCGGCGGGACCGGCACCCTCGGCCGGCGGCATGGCGAACACCCTGACCCCGGTGTCCTGCCGCGGCGTGGACTCCACGTTTCGCAGATCCCCACTGTCCGGCATCGAAGCGCACCCGGCCAGCAGTACGGCCCCCAGGGCGGCGTACGCCACCGCGCGTCCCGGCCGGGGCCGGGCGCCCCCCCTGCGGTCAGCGCCCACGAAATGCCTCCCCTGGCTCGGTCGAGTCCTGCGCATCGGCCGTGTCCGGCCGCGTCGCGCCCGCACCGGGTGCCGGACGCGTGGTGGGCCTGTCGTCCGCGCGCGGCGCGCCACCGGTGGGCCGGGGCACCACGCGCGCGCCGTTGCCGTTGCCGGGCAGGGCGGCCGGGTCGGCAGCCGGGGCGGCGGGGGCCACCCTTGATGCGATCGAGGCGCGCGGCGGCAGCGCGGACGCCTGGGCGCCGCTCGGCTGCACGGGAACGGTCGCCCGCTTCTCGCCGCCTCCGCCGGGCAGACCGGCCTCGTCGAGGCCGCGGTTGCGCCGCGAGTCCTTGGGCTCCAGCGGTATCGGCGAGCCCCGCAGCGGCTCGTCAGCGGTCCTGGGCAGCGTCAGCCGGAACTGGGAGCCGCCACCCGGCTCGCCCCAGGCCTGCAGCCAGCCGCCGTGCAACCGCGCGTCCTCCAGGGCGATGGACAGCCCGAGACCCGTACCACCGGTGGTACGCGCGCGTGCCGGGTCCGCCCGCCAGAAGCGGCTGAAGACCCGCGTCGCCTCGCCCGGCTTGAGTCCCACGCCGTAGTCGCGCACCGCGACGGCGACCGCGCCACCCGCGGAGGCGAGCTTGACGATGACGTCCTTGCCCTCGCCGTGTTCCACGGCGTTGACGACGAGGTTGCGCAGCACGCGCTCCACACGGCGGGCGTCGGCCTCGGCGACGACGGGCTGCTGGTCGCCGAGCACGCGTATGTGCGTGCCCTTGCGCTCGGCGAGCGGCTCGGCGCCGCTGACCACGCGCCGGACGACCTCCCTGAGATCTATCGGCTCGGCCTCCAGCGCCGCCGCACCCGCGTCGAAGCGGCTGATCTCCAGCAGGTCCGCGAGCAGTGACTCGAACCGGTCCAGCTGATCGGCGAGCAGCTCGGCCGAGCGCGCGGTCACGGGATCGAAGTCCTCGCGCGCCTCATGGATCACGTCCGCGGCCATGCGGACGGTGGTCAGCGGGGTGCGCAGCTCGTGCGAGACGTCCGACACGAACCGGCGCTGCATCCGCGACAGGTCCTCCAGCTGCTGGATCTTCACCTGGAGGTTCTGCGCCATCTTGTTGAAAGCCTCGCCCAGGCGCGCGATGTCGTCCTCGCCGGTGACCTTCATCCGCTCCTGCAGCCGCCCGGCGGACAGCCGCTCCGCGATCCCGGCCGCCATCCGCACCGGCGTGACGACCTGGCGCACCACCAGCCAGGCGATCGCGCCGAGCAGGACGACGACGAACAGCCCAGCGGTCGCGAGCGTGCCCTTGACCAGGCTCAGGGACTTCTCCTCCTGCGTGAGCGGGAAGAGGTAGTACAGCTCGTACGGCCGCCCGTTGGGGTCGTTGACCTGCTTGCCGATGACCAGCGCCGGCTGCGACTCCTTGCCGTTGGAGTACACGATCCGCGTGTAGCTCTGGGCGGCCATCGTGCCGCCGTTGACCTTCTCGCGCAGGTCGGCGGGCACGCTGGAGGTCGGGTTGACGTTCCCCGATCCGCGCGGACTGCGGCCGCCGCCGCTGTCGTCGCCGACGGGCAGCGTGACGACGTCGAAGGCACCCGCGCCGCCGCTGGACAGCGACTCCACCAGGTCGCTCATCCACTGGATGACGTTCTGCGACTGCCGGCCGTCGGCGGTCGCGGTGCCGTCCGCGGTGCCGCTCCCGGCGGCCGCACCGGCACCGGCGCCGCTGGCCGCCTCGTCGGCCTTCTGCTTGGCCACCGCGAAGCCACCCGTGGCCTGGCTCTGCGAGGCCTTCACCTTCGCGTCCAGCAGGCCGTTGCGCACCTGCCCGATCACGACGAAGCCCAGCAGCAGGACGACGCCCAGGGACATCACCAACGTCGTGGCGACGACCCGCAACTGGATGTTGCGCCGCCACAGCCGCATCACCGGCAGCAGCGGTCGGCGCACCCAGCGCAGGAACAGCCTGATGACCGGGCTGCCCTGGACCCCGCCCTCGAGCAGGCCGCCCTCGAAGACATTCCTGAACCGGGCACCCGCCGTCCGGCCGACAGGCCGCCCCGGACGGGCCCCGGACCGACCGGGAGCCGAAGCGGCGCTGTCCCCGGACACGTCAGCTCGGCCCGGCCTTGTAACCGACACCACGGACGGTCACCACGATCTCGGGCCGCTCCGGGTCCTTCTCGACCTTGGAACGCAGCCGCTGGACGTGCACATTGACAAGCCGCGTGTCGGCGGCGTGGCGGTAGCCCCACACCTGCTCGAGCAGCACCTCACGGGTGAACACCTGCCACGGCTTGCGGGCGAGCGCGACCAGCAGGTCGAACTCCAGCGGGGTCAGCGCGATCGACTGCCCGTCCCGCTTCACCGAGTGCCCGGCCACATCGATCACCAGGTCACCGATGGTCAGCTGCTCCGGAGCCGGCTCCTCCGACCTCCGCAGCCGCGCCCGGATCCGGGCGACCAGCTCCTTCGGCTTGAACGGCTTGACGATGTAGTCGTCGGCGCCTGACTCCAGGCCCACGACCACGTCGACGGTGTCGCTCTTGGCCGTCAGCATCACGATCGGCACCCCGGACTCGGCCCGGATCTGCCGGCACACCTCGATGCCGTCCCGACCGGGCAGCATCAGGTCGAGCAGGACCAGATCGGGCTTGGTCTCCCGGAAAGCGGCCAGCGCCTTGTCACCGTCGGCTACGAAAGACGGCTCAAAACCTTCACCACGCAGCACGATGCCGAGCATCTCGGCCAGTGCGGTGTCGTCGTCGACGACAAGGACTCGTCCCTTCATAAACGACATCATCCCATTCTCGTAACAGTGACAGAGGCGCTGGTGAGCGAGGTCACTGGCCGGTGACGATAGTCGTACGAGGCCGTCACTGTCTGCCCCTGTCCGCCGACCCCCGCCATGGAGCGGGGGAAGCGGAGGGGACGGCACGCTTCTTCGCGGGATGTGGTCGAGCCGGCGCCGGCCGATCGGCCGGGCGTCACCCGGCTGCCCTGGCGCACAGCTCCGCAAGCCCCTCGGCCGTCACGGGTGAGACCACCCCCTCCTCGGTGACGATGGCCGTCACCAGCTCGGGCGGCGTCACGTCGAACGCCGGGTTGTACGCCTGGGTCCCCAGGGGCGCCACCGGAACACCGCCTCCCGCTCCCGTCACCGGCACCTGGGGCGCGGCGATCTCGGTCACCTCGAAGCCGGGTCGCTGCTCGACCTCGATGGCCCCGCCGTCGGGAGTGTCCGGATCGACCGTCGTCACCGGCGCCACCACGATGAACGGCACATGGTGGTACCGCGCCAGTACGGCGAGCGGATAGCTCCCCACCTTGTTCGCCACCGAACCGTCGGCCGCGATCCGGTCCGCCCCGATCAGCACCGCGTCCACCTCACCGGCCGCGAGCAGCGAACCCGCCGCGTTGTCGGTGAGCAGGGTGTACGCCATGCCGGTGCGGGCCGCTTCGTACGCCGTGAGGCGCGCACCTTGCAGCAACGGGCGCGTTTCGTCCACCCACAGCCGCCGCAGCCGCCCCTCACGATGCGCCGCGAGGGCCACTGCGAAAGCCGTGCCCTCTCCGCCCGACACCAGCGAACCGCTGTTGCAGTGGGTGAGGATCCGGTGCCCGCCGCCGGGCAGCAACTCGTCCAGCAGCGCCAGTCCGTGAGCCGCCATCCGTGCACTGGCCTCGGCGTCCTCCCGGTGCAGCGCCCGCGCCGCGGCCAGTGCCGCCGTCGCCGCGTCGGTGGGATCACCGCCGTTCGCCAGCGCGGCCTGATACGCGGCCTGCGCCCGGCGCACGCCGACGGACAGATTCACCGCGGTGGGCCGGGCACCCTCGAGGCCCCGCGCCGCCTCGGCCACGTCGAAGCCACGCGCGGCGGCGAGCGCGACGCCGTACGCCCCCGCGATCCCGAGGAGCGGCGCCCCGCGCACGGAGAGCGAACGGATCGCGTCCACCAGCGCCGACGCATCCGTGCACACCAGCTCGACCTCCTCGGTCGGCAGCCGCGTCTGATCGAGAAGGACCAGCACAGGGCCTTCGGGTGGCTCCTCCCATCGGATCGCGGGTATCTCGGTCGGCCGCTTGTCCTCGTCGGTTCGCGCCTGCTGATCAGCCATGCGGTCAGTCTGCCCCGGATCCGGCGGACAATTGAAGGCATCCAGCGCCCACCGCGGCCGGTCCCTCGATGACCACCCCATGGCACGATGGCTGCCAACCTGCCGCCGCGACCGCGGACGGGCACCGAGAAGGAGCTTCGATGACAGACACTCCGGGCTGGGCCTCGCCCGGAACCGCCCCGTCGAACGAGGGGCGGGAACCCGGCGCGTCCGGTCCCACCGAGCCTGCCGACCGCCCCGGCGACACCGCACCCGCGCCGCAGCCGGGTGCCGACACCCAGGGCCCAGGCGTGAAGTGGTCCAAGGAGCAGCCGCCACCCGGCCAGTGGTCCGCGCCCACCGGTGCCCCCAGCCCCCACCAGCCGCCACCCCCGCCGCCCGGCCCGGGCTGGACCCAGCCGCCGGGTGGCCCCGGCGGCCACGGCGGCGGGTACGGCGGCCCTCCCGGCGGTTACGGCTCCCCCGGCGGTTACGGAGCCTGGGGCGGCGGCTGGGGCGGTCCCCCGCCCGCGGCCAAGCCCGGTGTCATCCCGCTGCGCCCGCTCGGCGTCGGCGAGATCCTCGACGGCGCCGTCTCCACCATGCGCACCCACTGGCGTACGGTCCTCGGCATCTCGCTGGCGGTCTCTCTGCTCCTGAACACCAGCATGGTTCTGCTGCAGGGCTTCGTCCTGAACGACACCGCCGTCCGGTCGGCCGTCAACGACCCGAACAACGCCAGCCCGGGCGAAGCGCTCCACGCCCTGCGCGAGACCATGATCGGCACCGGCATCGTCTCGGTGATCCGCACGGTCGCCATCATCCTCCTGACCGCCCTGCTCACGACCATCACCAGCCGGGCCGTCCTCGGCAGGTCGATCACCGCCGGCGAGGCCTGGCGCGAATCCCGCCCGCAGATCCTGAAACTCTTCGGACTGCTGATCCTGCTGGGCCTGATCTTCGCCGGTGTCGTAGTCGTCGGTGGACTGCCCGGCCTCCTCGTCGCGCTCGCCGGCAACAGCGACGGCGGCGCCGCCCTGCTCGTCCTGGGCCTCCTCGCGGCCACCGTCGTCGGCGTATGGCTGGGGATCCGCTTCTACCTGGCCGCGCCCGCCCTGATGCTGGAACGACAGGGCATCGTGAAGTCCCTGAAGCGCTCCGCGAAGCTCGTCCGCGGCTCCTGGTGGCGCACCTTCGGCATCGTGCTGCTCACCCTGCTGATCACCGTCATCGTCGCGTCGGTCATCTCCATCCCCTTCACCCTCATCGGGGCCGCCGTCAGCGGCGACAGCACCGGCGACGTACTCGGCACCACCGGCGGACCCATCGGCTGGACCGCCCTGATCATCCGGGGCATCGGCGCACTGATCGGCACCACGCTCACCCTGCCGATCAGCGCGGGCGTCACCGTGCTCCTCTACATCGACCAGCGCATCCGCCGCGAGGCCCTCGACCTCGAACTGGCCCGCGCTGCCGGCGTCCAGAGCACCGGCGGCCCCGGTCCCGTCCCAGGGAGCTGACGTGGGTCTCACGGGGGGAGTGCTCACGGCGGCGGCCCCGGACGGCGTCGGCGGCACCGTCGTACGAGGCCTGCTGCGCACCGCGGACACGGCCGTCCGCGTAGCGGGCGGCTCGGGAGACGGGCCGCCTGTGACCACCCCGCGCGATCCCGCGCGGGAGGCGGCTCGCCGAGAACTGTCCAAGCGGCTGTACCACGAGAACGACCCCGGGCTGTTCCAGCGCGCACTGAACGCGTTCTGGGACTGGCTCGACCGGCTGTTCAACTCGGCCGCCTCGGCGACACCCGGCGGCACGACGGGCCTGGTCGTCGTCATCCTGTTCGTCGTCGCCGTCCTGGGCGCCCTGTGGTGGCGCCTCGGCACCCCGCACAGGCAGCCCTCCCCCACCACCACCGCCCTGTTCGACGACCGACCCCGCAGCGCCGCCGAACACCGCGCGGCCGCCGAGGCCGGCCGGACCCTGCCCGCACACACCGAGCGACTACGGGCCGCGGCCCGCGAGTTCGACGACGTGACATACGGCGGGCGCAGAGCGACCGAGCAGGCGTACCACCGCATCGCCGAACTCGACCGCGACCTGGAACGCGCCAGGCCCGCCCTCGCCCACAGCACCACCAGCACGGCCCACACCACCCACCAGGGGGCCACCGAGTGACCGCTGAGGCCACGCTGCCGACGACCTCCACCGCGCCCACCGTCCGCCAGGTGTGGACCCGCACGCGAGGCATCGCGCTCGCCGCCGTGCTCATCCTGGTGGCGGCCGTCGCCATGGCGGCCGTACGGTCCACCGACCGGCACGGCGAACTGGACCCGCGCTCCGCCGACCCCTACGGCAGCCGTGCCGTCGCCCAACTCCTCGCCGACCGGGGCGTCTCCACGCGCGTGGTCACCACGCTCGGGGCCGCACGGGACGCCGCGGGTGCCGACACCACTCTCCTGGTCGCCGTGCCCGACCTGCTGACGACCCGTCAACAGACCCAGTTGCGCAGGGCCCTCGCAGCCTCCGGCGGGCGCACCGTCCTGGTCGCGGCCGGCAGCCCCTCCGTCGAACGACTCGCACCCGGAGTCACCGCAGACCCCGCCACCAGCAGCGCCACCACGCTCACCCCCGGCTGCACCCTGCCCGAGGCCCGGCGCGCGGGCAGCGCCGACACCGGCGGCATCCGCTACACCACCACCCGACTCGACGCCGCCCGCTGCTACCCCAGCGCGCGTCTCGCCACCCTGCTGCGCATCCCGGAGGCATCCGGGGGCGGCGACACCGTCGTACTCGGCGCGCCCGACATCCTCTACAACGACCGCCTCGACAAGCAGGGCAACGCCTCGCTCGCCCTCCAACTCCTCGGCTCCCGCCCCCATCTGACCTGGTACCTCCCCTCACTCTCCGACACCTCGGCCACCGCCGACGGCAACCAAAAGAACTTCCTCGACCTGCTCCCCTCGGGCTGGCTCTGGGGCACCCTGCAGCTCTTCGTCGCAGCAGCCCTCGCCGCCTTCTGGCGAGCACGCCGCTTCGGTCCCCTCGTGCCCGAAGAACTCCCCGTCGCGATCCGCGCCTCCGAGACCACCGAAGGCCGCGCCCGCCTCTACCGCAGGGCCGACGCCCGCGACCGCGCGGCCACCGCTCTTCGCTCCACGACCCGCACACGCCTCGCCCCCCTCGTCGGCATCCCCGTCACCCAGGCACACGCGCCCGAGGCCCTGCTCCCCGCCCTGTCCGCCCACCTCACCGGCGATCAACAGGCCCTGCACTCACTCCTCTTCGGACCGCCGCCCGGCGACGACGCGGCCCTCATCGCACTCACCGACCGACTCGACGCCCTCGAAAGAGAGGTACGCCGTTCATGATGGACCCGACCACTGACAACGCCGGGAACCCCGGGGACGCGGGCACCGCCCGAGCCTCCCTGGAAGCCCTGCGCGCCGAGATCGCCAAAGCCGTGGTCGGCCAGGACCCCGCCGTGACCGGCCTCGTCGTCGCCCTCCTCTGCCGCGGACACGTTCTGCTTGAAGGAGTCCCCGGAGTCGCCAAAACGTTGCTCGTCCGCGCCCTGGCATCCACACTCGAACTCGACACCAAGCGCGTCCAGTTCACCCCCGACCTGATGCCGAGCGACGTCACCGGCTCCCTCGTCTACGACACGCGCACCGCCGAGTTCTCCTTCCAGGAGGGCCCGGTCTTCACCAACCTCCTGCTCGCGGACGAGATCAACCGCACCCCGCCCAAGACTCAGTCGTCCCTTCTCGAAGCCATGGAGGAACGCCAGGTCACGGTCGACGGCACCCCGCGCCCGCTCCCCGAACCGTTCCTCGTCGCAGCGACACAGAACCCGGTCGAGTACGAGGGCACCTACCCCCTGCCCGAGGCCCAACTTGACCGGTTCCTCCTCAAACTGACGATCCCTCTCCCGTCCCGTCAGGACGAGATCGACGTCCTGACCCGCCACGCCTCGGGCTTCAACCCACGAGACCTGCGTGCCGCCGGCCTCCGCCCCGTCGCCGGACCCGCCGACCTGGAAGCGGCCCGCGCCGCCGTCGCCAAGACGACCGTGTCCCCCGAGATCACCGCGTACGTCGTGGACATCTGCCGCGCCACGCGCGAGTCGCCCTCCCTCACCCTCGGCGTCTCCCCGCGCGGCGCCACCGCCCTCCTGGCCACCTCACGCGCCTGGGCCTGGCTGACGGGCCGCGACTACGTCACCCCCGACGACGTCAAGGCACTCGCCCTGCCCACCCTGCGCCACCGGGTCCAGCTGCGTCCCGAGGCCGAAATGGAAGGCGTGACGGCCGACTCCGTCATCAACGCGATCCTCGCCCACGTCCCGGTCCCGCGCTGATGGCACTCACCGGACGCGCCGCCCTCCTCGCCGCCCTGGGCTCGATCCCCGTCGGCATCCTGGAACCCTCCTGGACGGGCATCCTGGCGGTCAACGGCCCCCTGGCCCTCGCCTGCGCCTGCGACTACGCGCTCGCCGCCCCCGTACGACGGCTCGTCCTGTCCCGGTCCGGCGACACCTCCACCCGTCTCGGGGAAACCGCCGACGTCACGCTCACGATCACCAACCCGTCCCGCCGCCCCCTGCGCGCACAGCTGCGGGACGCCTGGCCACCCAGCAGCTGGCAGCCGGGCACCGAGATCGAGGCCTCCCGCCACCGTCTGACCGTGCCCCCGGGCGAGCGCCGACGCGTGACGACCCGGCTGCGCCCCACCCGTCGCGGTGACCGGCAAGCCGACCGCGTGACGATCCGCTCCTACGGCCCCCTCGGCCTGTTCTCCCGCCAAGGCACCCACAAGCTGCCCTGGTCCGTACGGGTTCTGCCCCCGTTCACCAGCCGAAAGCATCTGCCGTCGAAACTCGCCCGATTGCGTGAACTCGACGGCCGCACCAGCGTGCTGACCCGCGGCGAGGGGACGGAGTTCGACAGCCTGCGCGAGTACGTCCCCGGAGACGACACCCGCTCGATCGACTGGAGAGCCACGGCCCGCCAGTCCGCTGTCGCCGTCCGCACCTGGCGCCCCGAACGCGACCGTCACATCCTGCTGGTCCTGGACACCGGCCGTACCTCGGCCGGCCGCGTGGGCGACGCGCCACGCCTCGACGCCTCCATGGACGCCGCACTCCTCCTCGCGGCGCTGGCCTCCCGAGCCGGCGACCGCGTGGCGCTCCTGGCGTACGACCGCCGGGTACGGGCCCTCGTCCAGGGCCGCTCGGCAGGAGACGTACTGCCGGGCCTGGTGAACGCGATGGCCCCGCTGGAACCGGAGCTCGTCGAGACCGACGCCCGGGGTCTGACCGCGGTCGCTCTGCGCACGGCACCTCGCCGATCCCTGATCGTGCTGCTCACGACGCTCGACGCGGCGCCCGTGGAGCAGGGTCTGCTCCCCGCGCTTGCGCAGCTCACTCAACGACACACCCTCCTTGTCGCCTCGGTGGCCGATCCGCACGTCGCACGAATGGCAGAGTCCCGGGGCAGCGCTGACGCCGTGTACGAGGCAGCGGCGGCGGCGCAGGCGCAGAGTGAGCGTCGGCGCACCGCTGAGCAGCTACGACGGCATGGCGTGACGGTGGTGGACGCGACGCCGGAGGACTTGGCGCCGGCGCTCGCGGATGCGTACCTGGCTCTTAAGGCGGCGGGCCGACTCTGACTCTGCAGTGGCTCCGCCGCCCTTCGGGGTACTGCGGGTTCTGAAATGCAGAAAGGCCCACGCCGGACGGCGTGGGCCTTTCTCAAGAATTGTTCGGCGGCGTCCTACTCTCCCACAGGGTCCCCCCTGCAGTACCATCGGCGCTGTGAGGCTTAGCTTCCG